>NZ_JBMKJG010000008.1:0-224731 GCF_049237765.1 Enterobacter cloacae complex sp. SHL021
GTCCTCGGCATTGAGTTGCATCAGACGCCGGATTACGAAGCCGGGGCCGACTTCTTCACCTGCTATGAGGGTGACGTCGTTTTCTGGCTCCAGGTAGATAAACCAGTCGAGGGCGGGATATTCGTCGGGTACCGCGGCGCGCAACCGGCGCATGTTGGTCTGGTACTGAACCGGCAGGCGCTGCACTCGCGCGGCGAGAACGGAAGCGTGCGCATGGACTCGTTGCTGGTCATTCAGCGGGCATTCACCAAAGTGGAGTTTTTTGAATATGGCGCTGGTTGAGATATCGAACTTTCCAGGAACGCCTAAGCTGCGTTGCAGGGTGCCAAACGGCACCCTTTTTTATGACTGGCTGGCGGCCAATGACGCTACTTTCCACCGCGACCTGCTGATCGTCCGCAATGGCGTGAAGTTGGGCGACGATGACGAGCTGGCGTTTGAGCTTAGCGAACTGGACAACATCCAGATATTCGACCAGCCAAAGGGCATTGTCGGCGACATTCTGAGCCCGATCTTTAAAGTGGTGGGCCAGGTGTTTTCGTTCCTGGCGCCGAAGCCAGCTATCGCAAACAACGGCGGAAATACCGTCGACTCACCAAACAATAGTCTGACCGGTCAGACAAACACCGCGCGTGTGTATAAGGCCAAGCCAGACATATACGGCCAGATTCGTTCGTTCCCGGATCTGATTCAGGAGTCAGTATTCGAATACGTGCACCAGACGTCCACCGACGGCGGCCTAAAGTACGTCACGGAATGGATGTGCATCGGGATCGGCAAATACGATTACGAGTCTGTGCGCTACTCAGAATCAAGCCTCGGCTCACTGGCTGGTGCCGAATTCCAGTTCTTCCAGCCAGGCGAAGTTATTCCGCAGATCGTTGAAGGCTATGGGTTCGATGACGTCGACGGGCAGGAGGTGCCCGGGCAGAACGAAGCCAGCGATTTCCCGATCGAAACAGCAACGGCAAACACGGTTGTCAGCGGAACGTATTCCGGCGGACAGATAGCGATGAAAATCGTGAAACAGGCAGAGTTTGACTATTTTATGGGGCTCGTACTGCCGCATGCAGTGACCTTCACGATAAACGTGACTTACAACACCGCATCTGGCAGCGTAACGAAGGATGCAACATTCTCCGGCACGCTGATTTCCGCTGTCGAAACAAACGACGGCGCGGTGGTTAACCCGGTTCGCTGGTACACCTTCACGATGAACCAACTCCAGGGACCACAGGATATCCCTGCCAACGCGACGATAAACACCACGAAGTTCATTCTCAATGACAACGAGGCTCTGATCGTCGGACCGTTCTTCTCCCCGGTTGAGTCAACTCAGCTTTGGCTGCATACACAGTCCAGCCTGGGCGGAAATAAGGAAACTAACTGGAAGGTCGTCCTCTGGAAAATCGACGACGATTACAACCAGGTGCCAGGTACGCAGCAGACTTTCACATACCGGCAGACGACCCCGCATGATTCCACAAGTGAGGTGTTCTACCGCACTGACAAAATCACACCTTCCGGGGGATTCGGAAAGTACGCGGTCAGCTTCCAGCGCACAGATAACTCCAGTGATGCAAGCCTGTTGAAGGTCGAAGAGATCCACAGCATCAATATCAGGACAAACGTCGTTCACCCTACCGACACGCTGGTACGTGTGAAGGTGAGGGCGACAGAGAACGCCCTTGGCAGCCGAGAGCGTAAATATAACGCTCTGGTGACGCGGCACACCATCACGTACGACCTGGACACGCAGACGGTGGATTACACGCTGCGTCCGTCGCGCTTGTTCGCTGATGCAGTGGCGCACACCTGGCTCATCATGGGTGAGCAGCCGGTAAGCAGCATTGACCTGTACGGCCTGTACTCGATTGCTGAAAGCCTGCCTGATGAGCGCCTGGGTTACTTCGACTACACGTTTGATGACGAGAACGACTCGCTGGGCGACCGCGTGCAGGCGATCTGCAATGCGGCGTCGGTTGTGGCGTACTGGGATGACGGCGTGCTGACGTTTACCCGTGACCAGAAAGTGGATTACCCGGCTGCAGTATTCAACCGGGCCAACATGAAGACGGACGAGTACAAAATAACGTACGAGGCCACGCTGCCAGGCGGTTATGACGGCGTGCAGGTGTCATACGTCCACCCGACAACAAACAACAAGACGTACATCAACTACCGCGTGGTGAACGGCGCTATCGTCGAGCAGGAAGCTGAGAACCCGAACAAGCTGGAGATCGTCGGCTTCCGTAATGAGTATCAGGCCCGGGAGCGAGCTCTGCGCGAAACCAAGCGCCTGATCTACTCCAGGGTGAAGATGAATGCCAAAGTGTTCGAAGACGGCATTATCCAGGTTGGCAGCGTCATTCAGATGCCGGACATCTACGACAGCAACCAGCAAGGTGGTTACGTAACCGGCCGATCCGGAAATGACTTCGATACCAGCGAGCCGATCACCTTCACCGGTTCGATGTATGTGCTTGTCACAGATAGCCTGGGCAATCCGACACTGCGTTATCCGGCGACGGCCCGCGCTGATACGAAGTACGGCTTCACCGCGGCAATACCCGACATTCAGCTCAACATATGGAACGGAGACACTGTACAGCTCCCGTCGCGCTATCTCATTGCGACAGTTGAGGAACTGGACAGCCAGCTATGGACGGTGAACAGCATCAAACCGAACACAGATAACACGGTATCTCTGACCGTCGCGGAATACAGCGACGCCATCTACCAATAAGAACCATCCCCGACCAACCGAACCCGGCCACCGCGCCGGGTTTTTTATGGAATCAATATGACTACTCAACCGACCAATCTGCCAGTTCCAAGTGAATCGCCACGAGACCTTAAGTTTAACGCCGGGAAAATTGACGAATTTGTCACTTCTATGGCACTTCAGTACATTGATCGTTTTGGTCATTCACATTATACGATTGAAGGCCTGAAACAGCTCGTACTCCAGCAGATCTACAATCTCGGCTGGAACCTGGTTGGTTCATTCCAGGATGGAGCTACTCTGGATGCCGCAGGTGACATTATTCAGGATGAAAGCGCCGGTATCTGGTACCGCTGGGATGACCTGAGCACATTACCAAAGACAGTGCCGTCGGGATCAGATCCTGATTCAACTGGTGGGGTGGGTGAAGGAAAGTGGCTTGCAGTCGATGTGAGTGATGTACTGCGAAAAGATTTAGCGAAACCAACAGGTGCAGCGCTTATCGGGGCCAGCGACGGAAGGACGGTTCAAGACTGGTTATCCGATCTTCCAGATGTAAATTTATTCCGAGGTAAAGGGCTTAGTAAGCTGGCGGAAATGTGTCGTGCTGGCGCTGCTGTGAGAATTGCTGTTTATGGCGATAGCACGGTAGACGGGGATAGGACTACGGGATGGACAAAGAATGCTGTTGATTCATCTGGAAATGCAGTCCCTAACCATGATCATAACCCAGAAGCTCCTAATACTTGGCCCGTGCTTTTACAGCAGCTCCTTCGGGATATGAGTGAGAATACAAATATAAGTGTGTTCAACTGTGGTTATGGAGGTAAGTCCATCGTTGATGGATGGGCTGAATCAAATTATTCTACAGTCATTGAGAATCACGACACGAACAAGGCTGCGCAGTTTGTTTTAATCGGCTTTGGTTTGAATGATGTGGTTAATAGCCAATTCACTGGTTATAACTATTCTCAAAAACTTGAGTCATTGATTCGAAGGGTTATAAATGGAGGGCGCATTCCTGTATTGGTGACCCCTGATACCACATGCCAAATAAGCGAAAACAGGAACATGTTGAAGCTTTTTGGACAGGTAGTGCCAGCTATGAAGGATTGTGCTCAGAAGTATAATCTTGATATTATTGATATCAGTAAATATACAAAGTCATGGGTGGAAAATTCTCGTAATCAGTCGGATGTTATTGCCGACAACCAAGAGGATGGTTTGCATTTTGGTGATCGAGGTCATAGCTTCAAAACTGGTGTTGCTGCGAAGGAGATTTTTAAGGACTACATTATCGATGCAAATGTCGGAGACACTTTGGGCTTCTGGCAGGGGCGCATTGCCTGGCAAGGTAGAACTGTAGGTTTGAATAGAGCAATTCAAAACAGAATGGGTTGTGCAATTACTGTAGGAGCTGGAGCTATCGCGGAAATATCCAGACTATGGATATGGCTTGAAGAAGAATCTGACATACACTACTGCTCGCCTGATAGGGATTCAGTTTCGGCAGGATCTGTATACTCGCAGATAGGGGTATATGATGCTTCAGGAGTTCAAACAATTGGTTATGTCAATGTTGGCACTTATGCATATGCTACTACTGATAGACCAGCTGATTTAAATATATATTTAGGGAAGAAAAGAGCCGGTTTGTATCGTATTAGTTACCGTGCAAACGAGGTCGCCAATAACGTAGGGTACATAAGGATTGGAAGCGGTACTCCGCAAGGGAAATCGTCAAAAGGATTATCGTCATCATCAGTATGGAGTACACCGGTATACAATACCATGCCTGTAATATCTGTAGATGGGTCGGACAAGTCAGTTTGTATTGATGGCACTCTTTATCAGGGTTATGCTTTTCTATTTTCAACGAACCGTATATTTGCAAATGATTGGTCGCAAAGCGGATATATTTCCCTCGGCGTAATTAGAAATGCAGATAACACCGTTTCATTGTGTGTCTTTAAGAATGTATCAGGCGCGATCTCCAGAACCGTACTCGCCACTTCAACCGCCACTATTACTGTTGATCGAGTAATGATTGAACTACGTATGAGCCCAACAGGAAGCGTCATGTACGTAGACATTAATGGTTCAAGGCTTATAACGTATACCAAAGCAGCCTCCGTCGCAATGCTTCCTACTTATGGAGTAGCTGGAGGGATTGTATATCTGACAGGTATCAGTGCTACCTCAGACAAAACCGCGTATCACAACCCGCCATCAATCTTTTAAGAAAAAGGCGGCATAGCCGCCTTCCACTCAAAGCTACTGCCTTTTTTTCCACCATGAATACTCACCAGAAAGCCAGATGAATATGAATGCAACGTATATAAGATCTGCACTATCAATATTCCAAGATATGGCAGAATAAACAATATGAGCCAGAGATATAGCACCTGCAACTCTTATAACTGTGGTAATGATGAAGTCAGTCATTTTTTATCACCATTTATGTATTTTACTCGTAAGTTTAGAAATGGTTTTTCTATGTATGCATATGTGATCATTGAAACTATTATCGTAACTGGCAAGATAAATAATGCAGTGTTGATAATTGCATCCATTTTATCCTGAGGTGGCGTTAAAACTGTCATATAAAGAGCCTTTGCTACCACCAAATGCGTAAGGTAGGCAGAGAAACTTAATCCCCCAAGATAAGCAATTACTGAGTCAGTTCGTTTGTTAATATTAATATTAAGAGTTGTATATCCAATTATCAACAAGGCCCAACCAAAAGCCTCAAGAGTGAATGAGAATGGCATAAACCACTTTGTCATCTGAGAGTTCAAGTGCATGAATATTGATATAATAGCTATCGAGGCGACTATCATAAAAATTTGAGGGGTTTTTGACCTATTAATGTAGCCATTAACATATATATAACCTGCCATCATTCCTATCAAGAACTGATCCAATCTCCCAACTATTGAATGATAAAGTCTGTAATAGATTCCCGGACCATTAAATATTACTAATGATAATTTAATTAAAATAAATGCAACAACAATTCCACATAATGATTTTAGTCCATCTTTAGATAAAAATACCGCCAAAAAGGGAAATATTAAATAGAACTGAAACTCTACTGCAATTGTCCATATCGGACCCATTGGGTATAATTTATATCCCCAACCGGTACCTGGCGAACCAGTGTTAAGTTGTAGTGTTAAAAGTCTAAAAATATCCATTGGCGTGGAGTTTGTTTGGTCTACACAAATGGCTATAAATACAAATATTATAGTTAGAGGCGCGATCCTAAGAATTCTGTTTTTAACAAAGCTTGCATATTTTATTTCCTTTCTTCCAGCATCAGAAATTATACAAAAAAGAAATCCTGACAAGACCAAAAAAAGGCTCACCCCAGAAGATCCCCATCTAATCCATAAAGATGCAAAGTCTTGAAGGCTACTTACAGACCCACCATAATTAATACTTCCCCTACAATGATGGAATATGACCAGTATGAATGCTGCAAAACGCAGGTGATCAAGTCTTGACATATAGCTGTGATTTAAAGTTTTCATTCCATAACCTAAATATTATAAATTTCCAATACTCTGGACTATACGAATCACTGCGCACTTTCTACAACAAATTAACCTCAGGATAAATAAAAACCGATTGTCATTTTGCTGCACCACAAAAGTAAGCAATGTCATCAAATATTTATATTTTTCAATAACATCTATATCGAACTCTATCAGCAATGTTGTAGCGGATTCTAGCACCATCACCGCAAATTATCGACAAATGCAGAAAGCGATTGATCGCTACCCGGCGAATGGACTACTGTATATGAATACAGTAGATTTGTGGGGTAATTATGCCACGCACAGCAGATATACACACCGCCTTCGTTGCGGCCATACAGCTAAACCCAAAGGGGTACCAGTACCTTCGGACCGAGAGCTTCATCGAGAAGCTGCGTGAGTACAACTGGCACTTTACCCGGTCAGATGCCAATGCATGGATAGAACGTTACCAGCAAGACTTTGTGGATAAGACAACAGACCACAGCGATAACCGATACTGGATCCTGCGTAACATGGGGAGGGTGCACTGATGGGATTTCCTTCACCGGCATCAGATTACGTTGAGCAACAATTATCTCCTGCTGTGCTGTGTAACATTGGAGCGGATAGCAGAGTGCTTGAGACAGATATTGGCTTTGCGGTTATCGAGCCGTGCACCAGACTGGTACAGAATCAGGTTCTGCTAATCCTCAGCGGCGGACGGACTCAGTTTGCGAGAGTCATGGGCAGGGCGCTGATTTGTGATGATGGTGAAGCGATAGAGGGGGAGGCTGCGGAAGAGGTTGAGGTGATGGGGCGGGTGACGTTCTTCATCAACAGCGTGATGCAGGATGACAGGGTGGTGTGATGGGGCAATGGGGCATGGTTGGGGCAAAAAATTAGCGCAAAACAACTCAAAACCGTGGAGGGTAGTGATTCATCTTGCGCTAATGTTTTGGTTTAAGCCTGCTTTCAACTTACATCAGCATACATCCTGTTTGTAGTGCCGCAAATTATGGATTTTCAGCTCTACTCGCTGGGGGCCGCGCTGGTCTTCCATGAGATCTTTTTCCCGGAACAGTCCGCGGCCATGGCGCTGATCCTGGCGATGGGGACCTACGGCGCAGGCTATATTGCGCGCATCGTCGGCGCCTTTATCTTCGGCAGAATGGGCGACCGGATCGGTCGTAAAAAGGTGCTGTTTATTACCATCACCATGATGGGGATCTGTACCACCCTGATTGGCGTGTTGCCGACCTACGGCCAGATTGGCATTTTTGCGCCGGTTCTGCTGGTGACGCTGCGCATTATTCAGGGGCTGGGTGCCGGGGCAGAAATCTCCGGTGCGGGAACCATGCTGGCCGAGTATGCGCCAAAGGGCAAACGCGGGATCATCTCCTCGCTGGTGGCGATGGGGACCAACTGCGGAACCCTGAGTGCCACGGCGATCTGGGCGGTGATGTTCTTTGCTCTCGATCGTGAAGAACTGGTGGCATGGGGCTGGCGCGTGCCGTTCCTGGCCAGCGTCGTCGTGATGATCTTTGCCATCTGGCTGCGTATGAACCTGAAAGAGAGCCCGGTCTTCGAAAAAGTGAACGACGCTGAAGCTGCCGTACCGGTGGCGAAGCCGGATACCTCCCTTGGGGCGATGGTGAAAAGCAAATCCTTCTGGCTGGCCACCGGGCTGCGTTTTGGTCAGGCGGGTAACTCCGGTCTGATCCAGACGTTCCTTGCCGGGTATCTGGTACAGACGCTGCTGTTTGATAAAGCGATCCCCACCGATGCGCTGATGATAAGTTCAATCCTCGGGTTTATCTCTATCCCGCTGCTGGGCTGGCTGTCGGACAAAGTCGGTCGCCGTCTGCCGTATATCCTCCTCAACGTTTCCGCCATCATTCTGGCGTACCCGATGCTGTCGATTATCGTCGATAAAAGCTATGCGCCGGGCGTCATTATGCTCTCGATTATTGTCATTCATAACTTCGCGGTGCTGGGGCTGTTCGCGCTGGAAAACATCACCATGGCGGAGATGTTTGGCTCGCGTAATCGCTTTACCCGCATGGCTATCTCCAAAGAGGCGGGCGGTCTGGTGGCGGTGGGCTTTGGTCCGGTGCTGGCGGGGATCTTCTGCAACATGACCGGCTCCTGGTGGCCGATTGTCGCGATGCTGATTGCCTATTCTGTGATTGGTCTGGTTTCAGCCATTTTCATGCCGGAAGTGCGCGACCGTGATTTGAGCGCGGCACAAGACGCGGCTGAACCACAGGCGCTGAACGATAAGGCTGGTGAGTCACGCAAATATGGAGCGCTGCTATGAGTTTCATTAATGATAACTTTATGATTAGCAACGCCAGGGGCGTTGCGTTATATCGTGATGTCGCGAAAGAATTGCCGATAATTGACTATCACTGTCATCTGGTTGCGAAAGATATTTTCGAAAATAAACCGCTGGAGAATATTACCGAGCTTTGGCTTGCAGGCGATCACTACAAATGGCGCGCTATGCGCGCCAACGGTATAGATGAAAAATACATTACGGGCAGCGCCACCGCGGAAGAAAAATTTGCGGCGTGGGCTGAAACGGTCGACGCCAGTTATGGCAATCCGCTCTATCACTGGACGCATTTAGAACTGCATCACTATTTTTCCTGTGATGAACCGCTGGGCAGCCATAACTGGCGTGAAATAATGGAGCGCTGTAATCGTTTATTACAACAGCCTGATTTTACGCCCCGCGAACTGATTAAACGCTCAAAAGTGGAGGTCATATGTACCACAGATGCACCGCTGGATGACCTGCGTTACCATCAGTTATTGCGCGATGACGCAACATTCAACGTCAAGGTATTACCGACATTCCGCCCGGATGACGTTTTTACGCCGGATGCGCATCAGTTCGCCGACTTTACCGATCGATTAGCGGAGCTGACGGGGCGGTCCATTCACGCCTTTAGTGATTTTGCTGCTGCGCTCGGCGAGCGTATTGCCTGGTTCCACGACATGGGGTGCCGTATTTCGGATCATGGCCCTGTGGAGATCCATTATCAGGCTGCGGATGACAGTATCGTGGAATCGATATTTATCCGTAAACGGCAGGGTGAACATCTCAACGCGCGAGATAGCGCGATTCTTGACAGTGCTATTTTTATCATGCTGGCGCGTTATTACCGACAGCATGACTGGGCCATGCAGATACACTTCGGTGCGATACGCAATAATAATACCCGCATGTACCGTGCCCTGGGCATAAATACCGGGTTTGATTCACTGACGGATCAGGTCAATCTTGCTGCGAATATTAATCAGCTGCTGGATGCCATGGCCCTTGCAGACGCGCTGCCGAAAACCATTCTGTATAACCTCAACCCCAGCTACAACGATATTGTCGCGACGACGATCGCCAATTTTCAGAGTGCAGAACTGGGAGTGAAATCACCGATGCAATTCGGCTCCGGCTGGTGGTTTAACGACACCCGTCGCGGGATGGAAAACCAGCTCAACAGCCTGGCAGATCAGGGGCTGTTAATGAATTTTGTCGGCATGCTGACCGACTCCCGCAGCCTGGTCTCCTATACCCGTCACGATTATTTTCGCCGCATTCTATGCAATATGATCGGCGGTTGGGTGGAGCGGGGAGAAGTTCCGGATAATAACGATATTCTCACGCGGATGATTAAAAATATTTGCCACGACAACGCTAAGAATTATTTCAAATTTTAAATTCGCTTCATCAAGTGGGGATGAAATATGTCTCGTGCGGCTAAAAAAATTACCATTCCGGTTAGTATCGGCTACGGACTAACGGATATTATGGGTGGCGGTGCATTTACCGTGATCGGCGCCTGGCTGTTATTTTTCTATACGACATTCGTTGGGCTATCGCCGGTTGAGGCAGCCTCCATTGTCGCCATCGCGCGTATTGTTGATGCCATTGTCAGTCTGTTTATGGGAAGTTTCACCGATCATTTTTACAAAAATTATTTTGGTAAAAAATTTGGTCGTCGACGCTTCTTTTTGCTGATCGGCGCGCCGTTAATGCTGGTCTATGCGTTACTGTGGCTTGATGGCATGACCTACGGTTTTTATCTCGCGGTCTATCTGGCGTTTGAAATTATCGCCGCGATGGTATTGATCCCCTGGGAAACGCTGCCATCGGAAATGACAAAAGACTTTAACCAGCGCACCAAACTTTCTACCTGTCGCATGTTCCTTTCTGCGTCCGGTACCTTCCTGGCGACGTTCATTCCGGGGCTGCTGATTGGCTATTTTGGGGAAAACAGCGCCCATGCTTATCTGATTAACGGCGTTATTTTTGCCGTCCTGTTTATGGTGTGCGTCTTTATCTCGTGGAAGGTGACCTGGGAACGCGAGTTAACCCCGGAAATGCTGGCCGAGCTTGAAACAAGCACGGCGCCCCGAACGCTGACGCAAAAGCTGGCTGCCTTTGGTCGTCTCTTTAAAGAGTATGGTTCAACGCTGAAAATCCGGGCCTTCAGAAAACACCTTGCCATCTACCTGCTGTCGTTTACCGGGAAAGATGTCTACAACACCGTATTTGTCTTCTTCTGTGTTTACTGCCTGAATGTCTCTTCGTCGCTTGCCGGCACACTGCTGTCGATGAGTATCGTCGGCCTGCCTGTCACGCTGATTGCGGGAGTGGGGATCATTAAATTCGGGCCGTCGAAGCTGTATGTGTTTGCCTACTCGCTGATGATGCTCTGCCTGGGCGGCTTTTTCGCTGTGTATCAAATTCCGGCACTTAATACCGTCGCGACGCTGGTTGTTCTGGCCGGGTTATATCAGGTCGGTCGCTGTGTGCTGGAGTTTACGCCATGGAACGTCTTCCCGTTCATCCCCGATATTGACGAGATGGTTAGCCGCCAGCGTCGCGAGGGGTTGTTCGCGGCGGTGATGACCTTCTCCCGCAAAACGACCGTGGCCATCGCCACCTTTATTGTGGGGCTGCTGTTACAGAATGGCGGCTTTGTGAAGGGCAGCCAGACACAGCCGGAGGAGGCCATTCATACCATCGCAATGCTGATGTTCATCGGGACTGCGGGCTTACTCATCCTGGCGTTGTGGCAGGCATTAACGTTCCATCTGAACAAGCGTACGCACAAGATCTTCGTGGATGAACTGGACCGCCTGAAAGCTAACGGTTCTCCCCAGCTGGTGTCCGCCGAAGCACGCCGTGTGGTGGAAGATTTGACGGGGTATTCCTACGACAGGCTGTGCCGTGAGCCCGCTGGCCGTTCAGGCGCAGAACCGGCGCGTAATCTTGTGTGACCTTGGTATATATCTTTTTGAAAGATGTCACACAACTTAATTTTGATATCACACCAGTTAGCGCAAAGTTAATGTAAATCAATGTTCCGCTAAACATAACCCGTATGGTGGTGGGCAAGGCCCCAGGGGGTTACTGCCATTCTGGCTGGTGTAGTCAACATGCGCGACCGCGCGCCAACGTGCGGTCGCAGAACTCAGCTTCATTAATTAAACGAGTCTCAACCATGGAAAACCGATTATTACAGGCGAAAGCGACGCTGCCTCAGTACGATCGCGGCAGCCTCCAGGCACGCATTGTTCATTTAGGGTTTGGCGCGTTCCACCGTGCACACCAGGCGGTGTACGCCGATATTCTGGCCGCTGAACACGGCAGCGACTGGGGTTACACAGAAGTGAACCTGATTGGTGGCGAACAACAGATTGCCGATCTGAACGCGCAGGATAACCTCTATACCGTGGCCGAAATGTCGGCGGACGCGTGGACATCACGGGTCGTCGGTGTGGTCAAAAATGCGCTGCACGCGCAGGTTGACGGGCTGGAGGCCGTACTGGCGGCGATGTGTGAGCCGCAGGTGGCGATTGTGTCGCTCACCATCACCGAAAAAGGCTACTGCCACTCACCGGCCACGGGCAAACTGATGCTCGATCATCCATTGATTGCGGCCGACCTGCAAAACCCGCATCAGCCCAAATCTGCGCCGGGTGTGGTGGTTGAAGCGCTGGCGCGACGCAAAGCGGCGGGGCTGCCTGCCTTTAGCGTTATGTCCTGTGACAACATGCCGGAGAACGGTCACGTTATGCGCAATGTCACCTGCGCCTATGCCCGCGCGGTCGACGCGGAGCTGGCCGCGTGGATTGAGGCCAACGTCACCTTCCCGTCAACCATGGTGGATCGTATTGTGCCTGCGGTAACGCCGGAAACGCTGGATAAAATCGAACAGCTTACTGGCGTTCGCGATCCGGCGGGCGTGGCCTGCGAGCCGTTCCGTCAGTGGGTGATTGAAGATAACTTTGTCGCCGGACGTCCGCAATGGGAAAAGGCGGGGGCGGAGCTGGTGGCCGACGTTATTCCGTTTGAAGAGATGAAGCTGCGGATGCTCAACGGCAGCCATTCTTTCCTGGCGTACCTTGGCTATCTGGCGGGTTATCAGCACATTAACGACTGTATGGAAGATGAACACTACCGTCGTGCCGCCCACGCGCTGATGCTGAAAGAGCAGGCGCCGACGCTGAAAGTAAAAGGGGTTGATTTAGGCCACTATGCCGATCTGCTGATAGCGCGCTACAGCAACCCGGCCCTGCGCCACCGGACCTGGCAAATCGCGATGGACGGCAGCCAGAAACTTCCGCAGCGTATGCTCGATTCCGTGCGCTGGCACCTGGTGCATCAGAAACCTTTCCCACTGCTGGCGCTGGGTGTGGCGGGCTGGATGCGCTATGTCGGCGGGGTGGATGAACAGGGGAACGC
This sequence comes from Enterobacter cloacae complex sp. SHL021, assembly GCF_049237765.1. NCBI lineage: Bacteria > Pseudomonadati > Pseudomonadota > Gammaproteobacteria > Enterobacterales > Enterobacteriaceae > Enterobacter > Enterobacter cloacae complex sp. SHL021. The sequence continues at coordinate 13,001 of NZ_JBMKJG010000008.1, forward strand.
CATCGACGTGAGCGATCCTCAACTGGCGGTGATTCAGGCCGCGGTCAACGGGAGCACGGAAGGGGAAAGTCGGGTGAAAGCCTTGCTGGGCATTGAAGCCATCTTCGGTAAGGAACTGCCGCACGACACGTGCTTTGTGGAGGCGGTCATGACGGCGTATCAGACCCTTCTGCAAAAGGGCGCGAAAGCCACGGTTGCGCAGTACGCGGCACAGCTGTAATTCAGTCATGCCGCCGTTCGCGGCGGCATGATGTCGCACCTGTTAGTGCATACCCAGGCGAATCAGTTCAATCGGTTCGAACTTACCTTCGCATCCTTCCACTTCCACCGTTTTGCTGCGACGTACCTGCGCGGCATCCAGTCCCTCGCTGTGGATCGCTTTAATTACCCCGGTATGCCCGGTGCCGTTAATCATTACGCGGCTGCCGGTGGTAATTGCATTACGGTTACGGTCGTAAGTCATCATGGTATTTTCTCCTCGCTAACACATCCGTTACGGCGCTATTTCAGGTTGTGCCGTCCACGGGGCACTATAAATACGCCTCTCTGGACATCATTTTTTTGTTTTTGATCAAACTCACACTTTTTTCTTCATTTCGGCAGGGCGATGACGGTTCACGACGGTAATTTACAAAGCGGACAGTTATTTTCTTTAATTGATAATTTCAACCAGTGAGCGTTTAAGTCTGGTTTATATTCCTGATGGCACTCTGAATGCAGTAAATAACGTTTCCTGGAAATAAGGAGTCAGGCTTATGTATAAGAAAATCTTGATGCCTGTTGATGTGTTTGAAATGAATTTAAGCGATAAAGCGGTGCGGCACGCGGCCAACCTGGCGAAGGCTGAAGGTGCATCGATAACCCTGGTCAACATTCTGCCCAACAGCAGCCGCTCGTTACTGCGCGGATTCAATGCAGATATCAGGAAGTTTGAAGAGTATATGACCGCGGAATCCAGCAAAAAGATGAAGGAGTTAACGCGTCTCTTCGATCTCTCCCCGGAGGACATTCATTGTGAGGTGCGTTTCGGCAACGTGCGCGATGAAATTATCAGGATGAGCAAAGAAGGGGAATATGACGTGATTGTTATCGGTTCAAAAAACCCGACTATCACCACGCATCTGCTGGGTTCAAATGCGGAATCTATCCTGCGCTACGCCACTATTCCGGTCCTGGTTGTACGCTAATCTCTCCGCCGCGCCGAAAGGGTGCGGCGAATTTAATCTTCGCTAAACCAATCGCTGTTTTCCTGCCGAATAAGCTGCACGGATTCGCTGATCTCCTGCAGATGGACGGTCATCGCTTTTTCCACACCGTCAGGGTCGCGTTTTTCCAGTGCGCTGAAAATATCATAATGCTGTCGAAGCAACATTTCCGGTGGCGAGACGTGGTCGAGGCTCATATACCGCACACGGTCAATCGTGGCTTTAATGTTTTCAATGGTATCCCAGGCCAGCTGACAATCGGCAATTTGCGCCAGCTTCTGGTGAAACTCATCATCGAGCTGAAAGAAGTCGTTAAGCTGTTTGCGGTCGATGGCAATACGCTGCTGATGCAGGTTTTGCTCCAGCCAGTAACAGTGGTTGTCATTCATCAGCGTGGCCGCACGCCGGGCCACCGCGCACTCAATGGCCTGACGGACAAAACAGCCGTTACGGACCTGAGAAAGCGATATTTTATTCACATAGCTGCCGCGCTGCGGGCGGATCTGAATCAGGCCGTTTTCAGCAAGCTTGATAAACGCCTCACGTACGGGCTGACGGGAAACGTCAAAACGCACGGATACCTCTTTTTCTGAAAGCGGGGTACCAGGCGGGATCAGGCAATGCACAATATCACGTCGTAATATGCGATAGATTTGCTGGTTAACGGGCTGGGTGGGATTGAGTTGCGATTCAGCGGCCATGAGTTGTCATTTCTCAGAGAGTTAGCCTGAACATACTACCATTCTTTTATACCCTGATACAGACCCGGCCCGCAGGCCGGGAAGGGCAGAGTCAGCCACGATGAACGTTAAGTCCGGCAAAGCTCTGGCTGACAGGCATCATCTCTACGGTGTTGATATTGACGTGGTTTGGCAGTGTCGCGACCCACCAGACCGCTTCGGTGACATCTTCCGGCGTCAGCGCGTTGGCATTTTCGTAGGTTTTATCTGCTTTCGCGTCATCGCCTTTGAAACGCACGTTGGAGAACTCGGTACCGCCCACCAGGCCCGGCTCGATATCCGTGACGCGAATGGCGGTGCCGTGCAGATCGGTACGCAGGTTCAGGCTGAACTGACGCACGAACGCTTTTGTCGCACCATAGACGTTGCCGCCCGCATACGGCCAGCTTCCGGCGGTTGAGCCGATATTGATAATGTGGCCGCGATTGCGCTCCACCATGCCTGGCAGCACGGCGCGGGTCATATACACCAGCCCTTTGTTGTTGGTGTCGATCATGTTTTCCCAGTCTTCCACGCTGGCTTTGTGCGCGGGCTCCATACCCAGCGCCAGACCGGCGTTGTTGACAAGCACGTCAATGGCACGCCACTGCGCGGGGAGGTTGGCAATCATCTCTTCAATGGCGGCGCGGTTGCGCACATCAAGCTGCGCGGTCAGGATATTGTCACCCAACTCTTCTTTCAGCTCCTGCAGACGCTCCTGACGGCGGCCGGTGGCAATCACCTTGTGGCCGTTGGCGACGAAGCGACGCGTGATGCATTCACCAAAACCTGCCGTTGCCCCGGTAACTAAAATAATCATCTCACTGTTCCTCAACGCTTTTTGTGTTGTACTAACATAGCACGCCCTGAGAGGGTGCGTTAAGGCATCATTTGTATGACCGCATTGCGGTCAATGGCGGCCTGGCCTACTCTGGGAAAGTTAACCGTTATCAGGAGTAAAAGATGTCAACCCGTAACCCTTTTTTTGACATTAGCCTGCTGCCTTATCAGGCCCCGCGTTTTGATGAAATCAACGACAGCCACTATCGCCCGGCATTTGATGAGGCCATACGCCAGAAGCGGGCAGATATTGACGTCATCGTCGCGCAAACGGCAGCACCCGATTTCGATAATACGGTACTGGCGCTGGAGAAAAGCGGTGCCATGCTCGCGCGCGTCAGCAGTATTTTCTTTGCCATGACGTCGGCGCACACCAATGCCCGCCTTCAGGAGCTGGAAGAACAGCTCTCAACCGAGCTGGCCGCGCTGGCCAATGATATCTGGCTCAACGACACGTTGTTTTCCCGCGTGGAGAGCGTCTGGCAGGATCGTGAGGCGCTGGATGCTGAGTCCCGCCGACTGGTTGAAGTGACGCACCAGCGCTTCGTGCTGGCCGGGGCGCGACTGAACGACGCTGAAAAAGCTGAACTGAAAGACCTGAACACACAAGTCGCCTCACTGATCAGCCAGTTCAACCAGCGACTGCTGGCCGCAGATAAGGCGGGCGGGCTGGTGGTGGATTATGTTCACCAGCTCGAGGGGTTAAGCGCAGAGGAGATCGCCACGGCTGCTCAGGCCGCCGCCGATAAAGGGCTGAAAGATCGCTGGCTAATCCCCCTCCTGAACACCACCCAACAACCTGCGCTTTCACTGCTTCGCAATCGACAGACCCGTGAAAACCTGTTTAACGCAGGCTGGCTGCGTACGCAGAAAGGCGATGAAAATGATACCCGCGAATTGATCCTTCGTCTCACGGCATTGCGTGCGCGCCAGGCGCAGCTTTTGGGCTTTGACGACTTTGCGAGCTGGAGCATTGCCGACCAGATGGCAAAAACGCCGGAGGCCGCACTGACCTTTATGCGTGGAATTGTCCCTGCGGCGCGCACCCGTGCGGTGCAGGAACAGGCCGATATCCAGAAAGTCATTGATGATGAGCAGGGCGGCTTCACCGTGCAGGCCTGGGACTGGGCCTTTTATGCCGAGCGTGTGCGTCAGGCGAAATATGCCCTGGATGAGTCGCAAATTAAGCCGTATTTTGCGCTCAATAACGTACTGCATGATGGCGTATTCTGGACGGCCAGCCAGCTGTTTGGCATCCGCTTCGTCGAGCGCTTCGATATTCCGGTGTATCACCCGGACGTCCGCGTGTGGGAAATTTTCGACCACACCGGAGAAGGCATGGCGCTGTTCTACGGCGATTTCTTCGCCCGCGATTCGAAACAGGGCGGAGCGTGGATGGGGAATTTCGTCGAGCAATCATATGAATTTGCCTCCCGTCCGGTTATCTACAACGTGTGTAACTATCAAAAACCCAGCCACGGAGGCGCCGCGCTGCTCTCGTGGGATGATGTAATAACCCTGTTCCACGAATTTGGTCATACGCTGCACGGCCTGTTTGCCAGTCAGCGCTACGCCACGCTGTCCGGGACCAATACACCGCGTGATTTTGTTGAGTTCCCGTCGCAAATCAATGAGCACTGGGCCAGCCACCCGCAGGTATTTACCCACTATGCCCGCCATTACGAGACCGGCGAACCGATGCCGGACGCGCTGCGCGAAAGCATGCTCAACGCAACGCATTTCAATAAAGGCTATGACATGACGGAAACGCTCAGCGCCGCGCTGCTGGACATGAACTGGCACGGCATTCGTGAGGCCGTTTCGAGCGTAGAGGAATTTGAAAAAGCAGCGTTGGAAAAAGAGGGGCTGGATCTGCCCGCCGTACCGCCACGTTATCGCAGCAGCTACTTCGCGCATATCTTCGGCGGCGGCTATGCGGCAGGTTATTACGCCTACCTGTGGACGCAGATGCTGGCGGACGATGGCTATCAGTGGTTTGTCGAGCAGGGCGGTTTAACCCGCGAGAATGGGCAAAAATTCCGTGAGGCGATTCTGTCGCGCGGGAACAGCACGGATTTAGCTGAACTGTACCGAACCTGGCGCGGGCACGATCCGAAGATTGAGCCGATGCTGGAGAATCGCGGGCTGAGCGAGTAGCGTCAATTTTGGCTTAAACAGGACCGGGCGGAAGCCCGGTTTTTTTTGTCCAGTTTCTCTTCTCGAAAACGCCTCTAATTTTGCTCCGCACTGGCGAAGCAGTTAAAGCTAAGGGTTTCGTCTGGTATGCAACAAATTTCCAATAACATGCACAAGTAGATTTTGTCGTGTGGTCAAACTCTGGTAGGATTAATCTTAATTTTTTACTGATGGAACAGGAACATGAAGAAAATTGTTGGTGTGTTATTACTTTCTTGCTTACTCGTCGGGTGCGATAAACCCAAAATTGATTCTTCAACTGATGCTGCAATGAAATCCTCGATAGCCAAAGTCAGAGATTCACTTCCGGAAAATAAACGGGAGGAATTCGATAGCGCCTTAAAGGTTGTGGCATTCAGTAACATCAATATGGCTGACCTGATGCGTTCCACTACAAATAATGATAACGAAGAGATAAGCAAAAAGATGCGCGAAAGCCTGTCTGGTAAGACGGGTGAAGAAATAATCTCTTACGCACAGCAAGTCACTGCTGAGAGAGAGATGAAGTTAAAAGAAAAGATGACTCAGGAAATCAAAGCGCTGGAACAGAAAAAAGCTGACGCCGACGTGGCTAAAAAAGAGTTGATGAAAATCCAGGTTTTATCATCCAGATTTACCATGGAGCCTGAGCAAGACGGTAAGCCACAACCCGTAATTAGACTGGTTGTTAAAAATAATACTGATACCGTTATCTCCAGAGCGTACCTGCACGGAGTGATGGCAAGCGAGGGATACTCAGTACCATGGCTGGTAAGTAATTTTTTCTATGATATTCCTGAGGGGCTTAAGCCAAATGAAGAAGCCACATGGGCTATTGCCCCCCCTAAGAATTCTGAATGGGGTGTACTTTATGCCCCAAAAGACGCTGTTTTGACTGTGACACTCGTAAGAGTGGACGGTACTGATAATCAGACGTTGTATGATGCAACAATGTTCACTGAGGAAGATAACAGCAGGCTTGAAGAGTTGAAGAAAAAAAATCTCTGATCTTTAAAGACTAACCGACCCGCCAACCGGCGGGTTTTTTATGCGTTGAGGAAAGGTGGCGTTGCAAACGGCGCATCGGTGTGGGCATCGGCTTCGCTGATAACTATGACTTTATGTTTCCGAGGGGCATAAAATCGTTTTAAACAGCCTAATTAAAGATATCTATTTTTTTTGACTTGAACACAAACACAATATTCATCAGTTTCGCTAACCCCTTATTAAACATTCTTATTATTGCAAAAACGAGTAAAATAAAGAATGACGCGCGGGATTTAACGGGTTATAAACTTTACCTCTCTTAACACTTTTGTAACGTCATTGAGGTAAACCCGTGAAGCAGGTTGGCATTGTTGGTTGGCGCGGTATGGTTGGGTCAGTATTGCTGCAACGTATGGTCGAAGAAAATGATTTTAATGATATTGCAGCCAGTTTTTTTAGTACGTCTTCTGTTGGGGCACCTGGGCCTGTCATTAATGGTGTCCGTTCGGTACTTAAAGATGCGTATTCCCTGGATGCGCTGGCGGAAATGGATATCATCATTACCTGCCAGGGCGGTGAATATACAAAATCGATGTATCAATCATTAATTGATCATGGTTGGGAAGGTTACTGGATCGATGCCGCATCAGCGCTGCGAATGGACGAAAGAGCTTGTATCATCCTGGATCCTGTGAACCGTGAAAATATCAATGATTCCATCAAAAAGGGCGGTAAACTTTTTGTAGGCGGAAACTGTTCAATCACCTTAAGCCTGATGGGGCTCGCCGGTTTGATCAAGGCCGATCTCATTGAATGGATGAGCGTGATGACCTATCAGTCAGCTTCGGGGGCGGGTGCAAAGCATGTCCGCGAGTTGATCGCCCAAAGTGCATTTGTCACCCGAAATTTAACCCCCGATGAGCTGGAAAACGCAGGCTCGGTGCTTCCTCTGGTCAATAAAGTCAGCGAACTGATTAACAGCAGTGACTTGCCTGTTGAGAATTTTGGCGCGCCGCTGATGGGGAGCATCATTCCCTGGATTGATAGCGACCTGGGGGATGGCAATAGCCGCGAAGAGTGGAAGGGAGAAGCAGAAACAAATAAAATCCTTGGCCTGAAAAAAGGCACCATCCCGGTTAATGGTCTGTGCATTCGTGTTGGTGTAATCAGGTGCCATAGTGCGGCCATTACAATGAAACTCAAACGCGAAGTGGATGAAGCTGAATTTGCTAAAAGGGTAAGCGACGCTCACCCTTGGGTAAAATACGTCCCTAATAATAAAGAAGCCAGCGTCAGCCAGCTTACTCCCACACATATTAGCGGCACGCTTAAGGTTGGCGTAGGACGTTATAAAAAAATGGCGCTAAATAATGAACCTGTTTATTCGGTATTGACCGTTGGGGATCAACTATTATGGGGGGCAGCGGAACCATTACGCCGCATGCTTAATATTTTGCTTAACAGAATATAATGGGTTTAGACCTGTTATTCATTATTAGCTGAAAACAGAACCGGGCGGGCAGTCCGGTTTTTTATGCGCGTTAAAGCGGAATAATTTGAACTGGGTTAAAAAAATAAACAATGTTTTGCTTAAGGAGGCTTCGCTATAAAAATTTGTGTTTTTTTGCCGATAACTGTGGATAGCACAAAAATGACGTAATAGCAGTTAAGAAGGCGAAGAATGACCATACCTCAGAAGACCCCTGGCTTTACGGATAGCGAGCATTCTAAAGGACTGATAAATAAAACGTTTACCTATATTGTTACCTTGTTGATAGGTATTTTTATCGCAGCGATAGTGTCATTGCTGATCATTAAAAACAATGTTAATAAAATCAGCGATAAACATGACGAGTTTTTGTTAAGGCAAGCATTAGACGCCCGCCAGGAAAACATGCGCAGCCATTTGAAAGATAATGCTGAGTGGGGAGATGCTTACAAACATCTTCATCAAAAAACTGACCTGAACTGGGCATGGGATAAGCAGAATCTGGGCAAGTCTCTGTATGATAACTTTGGCTACGAAGGCGTGTTTGTGCTGTCCCCGGAGGGAACCACCCGTTACAGCGTGCTTGACGGGAAACTGAAGCACGAAGAGCTGGAACGCTGGTTAGATCAATCCACCATAGACCATTTACTCAGTGAGACGGGCAGTAAAAATGGACTGCCGGTCTCCATGCTCACGCTTATCCATTCCGTCCCCGCCATAGTTTCTGCGGCATGGATAACGACGGGAGATGATACCAGCGTGCAGCCGTTGCCCGGTAAGCCATCAACCATGTTGTTTATCGACACCTTAACGGCTAAGAAACTGCTTGCGATTGGGCACGATGCAGGGATCGAAAACGTCCGCGCGGTCTCTTCTGACGCCCTTGCTGAGACAGACAGTCTGACAGCATTAACGTTACGTACCCAGAATGGCCCAGTCCACATTGTCTGGGACACAGAAAACCCTGGCCAGGCATTGATCATTTATTTTTTACCCTTGCTCATTATGTCTGTCCTTCTGACCCTCGCGCTGACGGCGATCCTGATGCGTCATATTTTGCACAAGGCAAAAATTCATGACGAAAATATCTTTCTCCTTGAGCAGGCTCGGTTAAATCTGATTACCAGTGAAAAACGCTTCAGGGATGTCAGTGAAACCACCAGTGACTGGTTCTGGGAAACGGATTTATCGTTAACGATCACCTGGCTATCAGGGCGTTTTACGACTGTCACGGGCTATGACGAGAGTCAGTGGCTGGGACGCAAGCTGGATGCGCTTTTTCCTTCGACAAACGGTTTATTAAATACGTGCGTCAGGCGGCGTGAGTTATCGGGGCGCTTTGAATTTAAGAACTGCCCGTACACTAACGCTCAACGGTCAACTTCGTACTGCACTCTTCTGGCAAAATTCTCTGCTCAGCCTGATGGCACGGTGGTTTTACGGGGGGCGGCATCGGATGTTTCTCTGGAAGTGGAAGCCACCAAACGCGTTGAATTCCTGTCACGCCATGACGAATTAACGGGCCTTCCCAACCGGTACCATATTAAGGAGTTCCTCACAGGACAGTTGGCTAAAGAGGATATCCACAATTCCCCCTTTGCCATGATTTGCCTTGATTTGGACAAGTTTAAACCGGTGAATGATATTTTCGGCCACTCAACGGGCGATGCCCTGCTTGGCGAGGTTGCCTTACGGCTTAAAAAATGTGTTCGTCGCGGTGATTTTGTCGCACGACAGGGCGGGGACGAATTTATGCTGCTTCTCGACAACACCCGGCACCTGGACCACATAGAAGAGGTGTGTCATCGCATCGTGCAAGAACTCAACCGCCCGTTCACCATTGATGGCAATGATGTGACCATCGGCGTCAGCATGGGCATTGCTCTGGCTCCCCAGGACAGTACCAGTGCAAACGACCTTTTACGCTATGCTGATATTGCGCTTTATCAGGCTAAACAATCCGGTCGAAACCGATGGGTCTATTATCGTCAGGATATGTCGGAAAAGCTGACCGAGCGCAGAAAGCTGGAATTAGCGCTGAAGACCGCAATTCGGGAAGACCAGCTCTATCTGGTTTATCAGCCGCGTTATAACCTCAGACATTCACGCATCGACGCCGTAGAAGCCCTGGTTCGCTGGCAGCATCCTGAACGCGGAAACATGATGCCCGATCAGTTTATTCCACTCGCTGAAGAAACGGGGCTCATCATCAACCTCAGCAACTGGGTCATTCGTAAGGCCTGTACAGAGACGCATGAAAAACTGCCAGGGCTTTCGGTTTCAGTCAATATTTCAGCCATTGAATTCCAGGCAAGCGATCTCGCCGAAAGAATAAAAGCTATTCTTGATGAAACCGGGCTTGAGCCTACCCGGCTGGAAATAGAGGTGACTGAAAATGTCACGCTCTCTAATCCAGAGAAAACGTTGCAGACCATGATGGCCCTGAAAAAAATGGGGGTGCGTATTCTGATTGATGATTTCGGTACCGGCTATGCCTCTCTGAGCTATCTGCGGAAGTTCCAGTTTGATGGCTTAAAGCTCGATAAAAGCTTTATTTTTTCTTTAGGGGATTCGACACAGAACCAGTCGGTGGTCGAGAAGATCATCGATCTGGGTAAAGCCTATTCCATGGAGGTCACCGCAGAAGGTGTCGAAACCGTAGAACAATTGTCGTTCCTGAAGAAAAATAAGTGTGACGAAGTCCAGGGATATTTACTCGGCAAACCGGCGGCGATTGCAGATTTAAATCTAAAAACCAACCACGTAATCTATTAAGGGTACATGCTGCTTGCCTGGGCCTGCTGATCCGGTAGGACGGGTAAGCGCAGCGTTACCCGGCGTGCCTGTAATCAAATCGCGTAGTTTTCGCTCTGACGTCTGGCTGATAAACTCGGCTCAACGTTTTGATTTCCCGGCGAACTTGAGATTCAGGCCGCCGCTAACCGAGCCAGCCATCCCGACAAAAGGCAGGAAGTATGTCTCTTCGTTCACTGCGGGCGTTGTGCCTGACGAGTTTTTTTATCGCTGACGTCCGTGACGGTCTCGGTCCTTTTCTCGGTATCTTCCTGACGCAGCGGCACTGGACGCCGGATGACATCGGCTTGCTGATGACCGCCGGAGGTCTGGCAGGACTTCTGGCCACGCTGCCGGCGGGGTTCATCACCGACACCACCAAAAACAAACGTTCCGTTCTGGCGCTGCTCTGTTTACTGATCACCCTGAGTACGCTGCTGCTCTGGTTTAGCCAGCAGAGTGGCGTTGTCGCGCTCTCGCAAATTGTCACCGGGATCTGCGCGGCGTTCGTGGGGCCGCTTATCACCGGGATCACTCTGGGGCTGACGGGGCAGAGCGGGTTTAGCGCGCAGATGGGCAAAAATGAGGCGTTCAATCACGGTGGAAATTTCCTCACGGCACTGATCGCCGGGTGCATTGCGTGGTACTGGGGCATTGGGGGCATCTTCCTGCTGATGACCTGTACAACGCTGTTAACGCTCTGTTCGCTGCTGGCGATACGCAATAAGGATATCGACAATGAGGCGGCGCGCGGCCTGAACGCGTCAGAACATCAGCCGGTGCCGGGTTTTGCGGTACTGATGAAAAACAGAGCCCTGTTCGTGACCGGGCTGACGCTGCTGTTGTTCCATCTGGCGAATGCGGCCCTGTTGCCGATGCTCAGCATGCGGGTCGCTGCCGCACCGGCCAGCGTTAATCCCGGCGTGATTGCTGCGGCGACGGTGATTATTTCGCAGGCGGTGATGATCCCGGTGGCTATCCTGGCCTCCAGGAGAATCGAACGCGATGGTTACTGGCGTTTAATCATGCTGGCGCTGTTAATCATGCCGGTACGCGCGGCGCTGGCTGCGTCTACCGATGCACCGTTTATGATGATCCCGGTACAAATTCTTGATGGTCTTGCCGCCGGGATCCTGGGCGTGGTGGTGCCGTCATTTATCGTGGTGCTTTTGCGTGGGAGCGGGCACGTTAATGCCGGGCAGAGCGTGGTCATGCTGATGCAGGGGGTTGGCGCATCGATGAGCCCTGCCTTAACCGGGACGATCGCCGGACACTACTCTTTTGCGACGGCATTCAGTGTGCTGAGCGCTATTGCCCTGGCGGCGGTCCTGCTCTGGTGGCGTTTCCCGAACCGGACCTGGCAGACCGATAACGCCCCGGACGGGGCGTAGCGTATGTGCCGGGCGCAACCGCCACCCGGCATGCCAGGCTTAGACTATCTCGTTAGGACACGCTTCGCCGTTTTCCAGCTGCTGTAAATTCCCCAGCGTGGTTTCGGAAATGCTGATCAGCGCCTCAGCGGTCAGGAACGCCTGGTGCCCGGTAAACAGTACGTTATGGCAGGCGGACAGGCGACGGAACACGTCGTCCTGAATGACGTCGTTAGACTTGTCTTCAAAAAACAGATCGCGTTCGTTCTCATACACGTCCATCCCCAGCGCGCCAATTTTCTGGGTTTTCAGCGCTTCAATCGCCGCCTGAGAGTCAATCAGCCCGCCGCGGCTGGTGTTGATGATCATCACGCCGTCTTTCATCTGCTCAAACGCGGTCTGATTTAACAGGTGGTAGTTTTCCGGTGTGAGCGGGCAGTGCAGGGAGATCACGTCAGACTGGGAGAACAGGGTCGGGAGATCGACATATTCCACGCCCAGCTCCAGCGCGGCGGCGCTTGGGTACGGGTCAAACGCCAGCAGGCGCATACCAAAGCCTTTCAGAATGCGCAGGGCGGCCACGCCGATTTTACCGGTACCGATCACGCCTGCGGTTTTACCGTACATGGTAAAGCCGGTCAGTCCTTCCAGCGAGAAGTTCGCATCTCGGGTACGCTGATAAGCGCGGTGAATACGACGGTTCAGGGACATCATCATACCCACAGCATGTTCCGCGACCGCTTCCGGGGAGTAGGCCGGAACGCGAACCACCTTCAGCCCCAGCTCTTTCGCCGCATCAAGATCGACGTTATTGAAACCCGCGCAGCGCAGGGCGATATACTTTACGCCGTGCTTTTTCAGCTCTTCCAGTACCGGACGACTACCGTCATCGTTCACGAAGATGCAGACGCCTTCACAGCCGTGCGCCGTTTTAGCGGTTTTTTCGGTCAGCAGAAAGTCGAAAAATTCAAGATCGAACCCGTAAGCCTCGTTAACATGTTGCAGATACTTTTTGTCGTACTGCTTTGTGCTATATACCGCGAGTTTCATAAGACTTTCTCCAGTGATTTTACATCCACGTTAGCATGATTAAAATAATCTTACAATTTCTAAAATATTATTTAAATCAATAAGTTCTATCAATTATTTTAGAGCATGTGAGGTTGCTAACTCCATGATATTCTTACTCCCGGACGTTACTGGGGTAAATGTAGCCAGGGACAACCAAAGGACAAATACATGGAGTTTGGCACTGCACACGATCGGGTCTTATGGATAAAGGATGGCAACAGGCTTCTAAAACAGCAATAACCCGTTGCAGTGTGACAGGTTGGCAGATGTATCAGATAGCAGAAGGGAATTGATTATGTCGCAAGAATTTGAGTTGTCATTAACCCCACCCATTTGGCCTGCCTTATGCTATTTCATTGTATCAATAGTCGTTTTCCTGTTGCTGTATGTGGGGAAGCTGAAGGTGAATGGACTTGGTAAATACCCTCTGTTCATTGTTTATACGTTGTTCGTGATCGGCATGGCCGCAGTACAAATAAACATCTTTGCGAATGGTTATGAGTTTGTGGACGGATTTTTACGTATCGATTTTGATCCTTATCGGTATGACTCGGTCTACTGGGGTTCGCTGATTTTCTCGCTCCTGTATTTGCTGGCTCTGCCACGTAACCGCTACTAACAGGGTTCACTTACTCTGAAATTTTGTCTCGCCTGATGCGTAACCTCTTGAATCTCATTTAACTTCTTCAGGTTGCGCAAAATGAAAAATTTCCCCCAGCGGGGCAGTGCATCTATCCTTATATCGGGCATTTACTTCAACTCACTTGCTAAACATGCGACAATGATCGGCACTGTCGGCTTAATTCTCTCGCTAAATCAGGATATTAACTGCCCATGAAGGGTAAATACAAAGCCGCGATTGCGCTCTTATTGCTGTTGATTTTATTGCCGCTGACGCTGCTAATGACGCTCGCCCAGTGGGTACCGACCCTCGCCGGTATCTGGTTGCCTGTCGGTACACGTATCGCCTTTGAGGAAAGCCCCAAACTGACCCGTCACGCGCTGGTGATCCCCAATCTGCGCTATCTGGTTGAGGATTGCGAGATTGCCAGGATTGAAAACGCCACGCTGTCGCACCCCAGCCGCTGGAATCTGGATATTGGTGCGCTTGAACTTAACACGGTGTGCCTCAGTAAAATTCCCCAGTCTGCCCCCTCAACCGTTGCGCCAAAAACCCTGGCACAATGGCAGTCGGTGCTGCCTAATACCTGGCTCACTATCCGCCGTCTTACCCTGTCTCCCTGGCAACAGTGGGAAGGGGAACTGCATGCCTCACTGACGCCTGCGGTACAGGCGGTGACCTACAACGGTGAGCAGGTCAGTTTCCAAGGGCAGCTACGCGGCCAGACTCTCTCGGTCAGTCAGCTTGATGTACAACTCCCCGGCCAGGTACCGCCCGTAAAACTGGTGGGTGAGTTTACCCTGCCGCTGGTGCCGGATGGCGTGCCGGTGAAAGGCCATGCGGTCGCGACTTTTAACGTGCCACAGCTCACCTCGCTGGTCGATGCCGATCTGGACTGGGAGGAGAATCAGGGGCAACTGCTGGTGATGGCGCGGGATAACCCCGATCCGCTGCTCGATTTACCGTGGCAGATCACGGCACAACAGCTGAATATCAGCGACGGGCGCTGGAACTGGAACCTGTCCGGCATGCCGATGAGCGGCCGCGTGGGTCTCCGGGTGGATAACTGGCAGCAGGGGCTGGAAAAAGCCACCTTTACCGGACGCCTCAACGTTCTGACTCAGGGCGATGCCGGGAAGGGTAACGCCGTGCTGAATCTTGGGCCGGGCAGGCTCAGCCTGGAAAACAGCGACATGCCGCTTCACCTGAGCGGCGAGGCCAAACAGGACGATCTGGTGCTTTACGCCAGACTCCCGGCCAGACTGACCGGCAGCCTGAACGATCCGCAGCTTGCCTTTGAGCCGGGCGCGCTGCTGCGTTCGCGCGGGCGCATTATTGATTCGCTGGATATCGACGAAATTCGCTGGCCGCTGGCGGGCGTGAAGCTCACGCAAAAGGGCGTGGATGGTCGTCTGCAGGCGATTCTGCGCGCCCATGAGAACGAGATGGGGGATTTTGAACTCCACCTGGACGGCCAGGCCAACGACTTTTTACCCGATAACGGCCTCTGGCAGTGGCGTTACTGGGGCAAAGGTGGCTTTACGCCAATGAACGCGCGCTGGGATGTGGCCGGAAAAGGCGAATGGCGCGACAAGCTCATCGAGCTGACCGCGCTCTCTACCGGCTTTGACAAGCTGCAGTACGGCACCATGGAAGTCAGTAAACCGCGTCTGGTGCTGGATAAACCGGTACGCTGGGTGCGTGACCCTGTCACGCCGACATTCAGCGGTGCGCTGTCGCTCAATGCCGGAGAGACCCGTTTTGCGGGCGGCAGCGTGTTGCCCCCGTCGGTGCTGACCTTCAGCGTTGACGGAACAGACCCGACGATATTCCAGTTTAAAGGCGATCTGCATGCCGAGGCCATCGGCCCGGTGCAGGTTAACGGTCGCTGGGACGGGGAACGCCTTCGCGGTCAGGCCTGGTGGCCAAAACAATCCCTTACCGTGTTCCAGCCACTGATCCCGCCAGACTGGAAAATGACGCTGCGCGACGGTGAGCTTTATGCGCAGGTGGCCTTCTCTGCCGCTGCCGATCAGGGCTTTGAGGCTGGCGGCCACGGTGTACTGAAATCCGGTAGCGCCTGGATGCCAGACAACCAGATCAACGGTGTGGATTTTGTGCTGCCGTTCCGTTTTAGCGAGGGTACCTGGTCGTTGGGCACGCGCGGCCCCGTTACGCTGCGTATTGGCGAAGTGGAAAACCTGGTGACCGCGCGCAACATCACCGCAGACCTGCAGGGTGACTATCCGTGGAGCGAGGAAAACCCGCTGCTGCTGACCAACGTCAAGGTGGAGACCCTCGGCGGGAAAATCACCATGCAGCAGCTCAGAATGCCGCAGCATGACCCGGCGCTGCTGCGCGTGGACAACATCTCCTCCAGCGAGCTGATCAGCGCCATTAATCCGAAGCAGTTTGCCCTGTCTGGCCCGGTAAGCGGGGCGCTACCGTTCTGGCTGGACAATGAAAAATGGATCATTAAAGATGGCTGGCTAACCAACCCGGGGCCAATGACGCTGCGTATTGATAAAGACACCGCTGATGCCATCGTCAACGATAATATGGTTGCAGGGGCAGCGATTAACTGGCTCCGCTATATGGAAATTTCACAGTCGTGGACAAGACTCAATTTAGATAATCTGGGTGAATTAACCATGCAGGCGACCCTCAAAGGCACCAGCCGGGTTGATGGCAAAAGCAGTTCCGTAAATCTTAACTACACCCATGACGAGAACGTCTTTACTCTCTGGCGTAGCCTGCGCTTTGGAGACAATCTACAAACCTGGTTTGAGCAACACGCGGCGCTACCTGGTATCCGCAGTTCGACTGGCAAGGAAAGTGAGGAACAACAATGAAAATGAGGGCTGGTGTACTCACCGTCGCCGTTGCCGCGATCTTGACCGGCTGTACGCCGCGCATTGAAGTCGCTGCGCCGAAGGAGCCGATTACCATCAATATGAACGTCAAAATCGAACATGAGATCCACATTAAAGTCGATAAAGACGTTGAAACCCTGCTGAAATCGCGCAGCGATCTGTTCTGAGGACGCCATGAAACGATTAGCTCTGATGTTACTGGCGCTGGGCATGAACGTGCAGGCGGCAACCCTGACCTTAAACGAGGCCCGGGCGCAGGGGCGTGTCGGGGAAACCCTGAGCGGGTATCTTGCCCCGGTGAAACAAGACCCCGAAACGCTGGCGCTGGTGAGCCGCATCAACGCGGCGCGTACGGAAAGCTACCAGAAGCTGGCGGACAGCAATAACCTGCCGGTTGATGAAGTGGCGAAGATGGCCGGGCAAAAGCTGGTGGCCCGCGCGCAGCCGGGAGAATACGTGAAGGGCATTAACGGAAAATGGCTGAAGAAGTAATCAGCGAAAGCGCTTGCGGTACTCGCCCGGTGAGACGCCAAAACGCTGCTTAAACGCCGTTGAAAAATGGCTATGGTCGGCAAACCCCCAGCTGTAGCCAATTCCCGCCAGCTTTTCCTCGTCGCTGGCGGAGCGCAACACCTGCGCGCACAGATCCAGCCGACGATTTTTGATGTACTGCGCTACCACCAGCCCCTTATCGGCAAACATGCGGTACAGGCTGCGCACCGACATGCCGCTCTCTGCGGCAATCCATTCCGGACGCAGGGATTCCGACTGAATATGGTCATCAATCAGTGACAGAACGTTCCTGAACTGGCGCTCCTTACGCGGCTGCACCGCGTCGCGCTGCTGAAACGCCGGGCGGAGGAGGCAGATCATCGCTTCCAGCGCGGCTTCGCTCTCCCGGTCACTCAGGTTGGCATTTCCCATGCTCTCCAGTAGCAGGCGATGGCTTAGCTGTACGGTTGGCAGCGAGCGGGAGAGCGCGAGGGCGCAACTTACCTCCTGAAAACGACACTGTTGCTCAATAATCTGACGGGGAACCAGCAGGGAAATCTGACGGGATTTTTGCTGCCAGTTGATGGAGCAGGGACGAGCGGCATCAAGAAGCGTAATGTCGCCGGCGTTCAGCACCGCGCGGCGATCGTCCTGCTCAATCTGCGCGCTGCCTTCAAGCTGGAACACGGTATAAAACCAGGCATCATTGCTCTGAGCGATCTCCTGACGGGAGCGGAACAGGTTAACCCCGCCTGCGGTGACGGTGCTTAACTTCAGGCTTCGGGCGTAGCTGGTTTCCAGCTCGCCGAAGAATTCCCCCTCTAAAGGACGCGCGTTAAAGCGCCCGCAGACATGGTTAATTTGCGCCAGCCACTGCTGATACCGTTCCTGTTCGATTACACATGCCATCGTTTATCTCGCTGCGCCATCAATGTTTTCGCATTGTTGCATTTGTGTTGCGTTTTGTCAGAGTCATGAGGCTGACTATAGGAAAGAACACTCACCGGTAACAGCGTTATAAGGCGGAATTATCACGAATTGCGGCACCTGTCACAGGTGGCAAAGCGAATGTCACACAGACAAAAGCGGGAATGCGAAAGGCCTCTTAGACTGCAGTAACACCCTACGAATAATAACGAAGGAGTACCCTATGTCTGAATCACAGGTCGCCATCCAGCCAGGCGTACAGCAGTTTCTGGACCGACATCACGGGCTGTGGATTGAGGGGAGGCAGGCCGCGTCGGAGAGTGAAAAACGGTTGAATATTTATAACCCTGCCACCGGGGAGGTTATCGCCTCTACGGCAGATGCCAGCGTCGATGATGTCGACCGCGCGGTGATGTCCGGCTGGCGAGCCTTTGTCGCCCGCACCTGGGCCGGGAAATTACCGGCAGAGCGCGAGCGCATCCTGCTGCGCTTTGCCGACCTGGTGGAGCAGCACAGCGAGGAGCTGGCCCAGATTGAAACGCTGGAGCAGGGGAAATCCATCAATATTTCCCGTCTCTTTGAAGTGGGTTGCACCCTGAACTGGATGCGCTATACCGCCGGGTTGACCACCAAAATAACCGGCAAAACGCTCGATCTCTCCATTCCCTTGCCGCAAGGCGCACGCTATCAGGCGTGGACGCGTAAAGAGCCGGTGGGCGTGGTGGCCGGGATTGTGCCGTGGAACTTCCCGCTGATGATCGGCATGTGGAAGGTGATGCCTGCGCTGGCAGCGGGTTGCTCTATCGTCATTAAGCCGTCAGAAACCACGCCGTTGACCATGCTGCGGGTGGCGGAACTGGCGAGCGAAGCAGGTATCCCTGACGGTGTGTTTAACGTGGTGACCGGAAGCGGCGCGGTGTGCGGTGCAGCGCTGACCTCGCATCCGCATATTGCCAAAGTGAGCTTCACCGGCTCCACGGCGACGGGGAAACAGATTGCCCGCGCGGCGGCGGACACGCTGACCGGCGTGACGCTGGAGCTGGGCGGCAAAAACCCGGCCATCGTGCTGAAAGACGCCGATCCGGCGTGGGTGATTGAGGGGCTGATGACCGGCAGCTTCCTTAATCAGGGCCAGGTCTGCGCCGCGAGCTCGCGTATCTATATAGAAGCGCCGCTTTTTGACACGCTGGTCAGCGGGTTTGAGCAGGCGGTGAAATCCCTGAGCGTGGGGCCGGGCATGTCGCCGGAGGCGTTTATCAACCCGCTGGTGTCCCGCGCTCACTGCGACAAGGTGCAGACCTTCCTGGATGAAGCAAAATCGCGCAATGCAGAGCTGATCACCGGTAACCGTGGCCCGGACGGAAAAGGGTATTACATCTCGCCGACGCTGGTGGTCAACCCGGATCCGGGACTCCGGCTGACCCGCGAAGAGGTATTCGGCCCGGTGGTCAACCTGGTACGCGTAGCCGATGGCGAAGAGGCGCTAACCCTTGCCAACGATACCGAATATGGCCTGACCGCCAGCGTCTGGACGCAGAATATCAGTAAGGCGCTGGAGTATACCGACAGATTGCAGGCGGGCACCGTCTGGGTGAACAGCCATACGCTAATTGACGCCAACCTGCCGTTCGGCGGCATGAAGCAATCCGGCACCGGACGCGACTTCGGCCCGGACTGGCTGGACGGCTGGTGTGAAACCAAATCGGTGTGCGTGCGCTATTAAAAACAAGCCGGGTGGCGCTGCGCTTACCCGGCCTACGGGATCGAGGAACAGGTCGGTTTTGTAGGTCGGGTAAGGCGTAGCCGCCACCCGACATTTACAACGACCACCGATCCCGCCCGGCCTCTTTCGCGCGGTACAGCGCCGCATCGGCGCGGGCGATCAGTTCCGGGCCCGCCAGGCCCGGTGCAATTCCTGCAATCCCCATGCTGACGGTCACATGCTCACTCACTTTGGACGCACCGTGCGGTATCGCCGCCGCGCGCAGGCCGTCCTGAATGCGGCGGGCAACCTGCTGTGCAACGTTCTCCGGGCAATTAAACAGGATCACCACAAATTCTTCTCCGCCGTAGCGTGACACCACATCGTCCGGGGTGCGCACGGCCTGCTTCAGCACCTGCGCCACGCGTGTCAGACAGTCGTCACCGGCCTGATGTCCATAGGTATCGTTGTAAAGCTTGAAATAATCGATATCCAGCATGATCAGCGAGAAGGCTTTATTCTGCTCAACGGCATTCTCCAGCACCACTTCCATCATCCGGCGATTGGCGGTTTTGGTGAGGGGATCCTGGTGCGCCAGCGCATCGAGCCTGGAGATTAACAGCTGGTTTTGCTGATTCCGCCGCCAGGCCTCGTCAAACCAGCTTAACAGGATAAACCGCCCGCAAAGCATAATCAGCGTGAATACGCTCCAGATGGTGACAAAGCGAAGATTAAGGCCATCATTCAGCACCCAGCTGGCGATCGGCAGGGTGAGCCAGAGCGGGAGCACAAACGAGAGTAATCCCTCCGGGTAAAAATAGAGCGCCGTCAAACCGGAGAGCAATAAAATCACGCACAGCGGCCAGACGTGGGGAAGGTGCAGGGCGGTAATGAACCAGTAACTGCACATCGACCAGAAGGCACTGCAGACAAACAGCACTACGCTTATCCCGGCGATGCGGCGCCAGGCCATCAGGATTAATGCAGCGGACAGTATAATAATGCCCAGCATCGAGGCATCGACAATCCGGGTCAGGTATTGTGAACCGGGGTACAGCACCGCGCTGTTTTCCAGCAGGATGTGGCGCAGCAGGATCATCAGGGCAAAGCTGACGTTTACAAAGGCCAGCCAGGGCAGGTTCATCGCCAGCCCGTGATGCACCATGGCCTGACGTGTAGGCCAGGTGGCTCGTTCGGGGGGGAGGTTTTTTCTTTTTTCCATTTATGATGTTTACCCCGTCCAGGGAGAAAGAGAAATAAAAGCGGGCGGGTAAACCGCCCGTAAATCCGCGATGTTACGGCGTCACAATATTAAACCAGAAATCAAATTTATCCATGTAGCCAAGCATGGCATCAAGTTTGGCACTGTCGCCGCTGATTTTGACATCGCCACTGTCCTGCGCCTGTTTCAGCGTGATCTCTTTGAGGATGATTTTGTTAAGCGTGTCCCGGTTCAGCGTGAGCGTCGCATCGGCGTCTTTCGCTTCGGCATTGGCCGTGTGATTCAACACGCCGTTTTCCAGCTCAAGCTTATATTTACCGCCATCGCTGCCAAGATCGATATTAAATACCGATTTTGCGTCCCCGGCTTTTTGACCATTAATATGCACGGCCAGATAGTCGAAGAACATTTCCGGCGTCATCGCCCGAACGGTATCAGGGCTTGCCGTGTTTGGCGTTGGGCCTTTCACGACGCCGTTACGCAGCTCCTGCGCACCGGTCAGGTAGAAGTTACGCCACGGCCCGGATTCAGCCTGGTAGCCGAGCTGCTCCAGCGCATCCGCTTCCAGGTTACGCGCGGCCTGGTTGTTCGGATCGGCAAAGACCACTTTACTGACCACCTGTGCCACCCAGCGGTAGTTGCCCTGGTCGTAGTCGGTTTTGGCTTTACTCAGAATGGCGTCAGCGCCTCCCATGTACTCCACGAATTTCTTCGCGGCATCAACAGGAGGAAGCTCATCAAGCGTTGCCGGGTTGCCGTCAAACCAGCCCAGATAGAGGACATAGGTGGCTTTTACGTCGTGACTGACTGAACCATAGTAGCCCCGGTTAGCCCAGGTATGGGCCAGCGAGTCAGGGAGGGTGAAATTCGCGGCAATTTCATCGCGCGTCAGACCTTCGTTCGCCATGCGCAGCGTCTGATCGTTAATGTAACGGTAAAGATCGCGCTGACTCTTCAGCAGCTTGACCACATTATCGTTGCCCCAGGTTGGCCAGTGGTGCTGTGCCATGATGATCTCTGCTTTGTCACCCCAGCGGACAATTGCCTGATTGATATACTTCGACCAGGGCAGTGGTTCACGGATTTTTGCGCCGCGCAGCGAATAGGTATTATGCAGCGTGTGAGTGACATCCTCGGCAGATTCAATGACCTTTTTCTCTTCGATATACCAGAGCATCTCTGAAGGCGCTTCTGAGCCCGGTGCCAGCATAAAATCATAGGTCAGCCCGTCGATAACCTCTTTCTGACCATCTTTCTCAATGATGTTGGTCGGTGCGATCAGGGTAACGGTACCGGCAGAGGTCGTGGTACCCAGCCCTGCACCCACCTGTCCTTTGGCATCGGGTTTCAGCAGGTTGCCATACATGTAACTGGCGCGACGGCTCATGACATTGCCCGCCATGATATTTTCAGCCACCGCGGCTTCCATAAACCCGGACGGGGCATAGACTTTCACTTTCCCGGATTTCACGTCAGCTTCATCCACCACGCCGCGAACGCCGCCGTAATGATCCACATGGCTGTGGGTATAAATGATGGCGACCACCGGCTTTTTACCCCGGTTTTTGTAATACAGATCCATGCCGACTTTTGCGGTTTCTGCTGATACCAGCGGATCGACAACGGTAATTCCTTCTTTACCTTCGATAATCGTCATATTCGACAGATCGAGGTTGCGGATCTGATATACCCCGTCGGTCACTTCGAACAGGCCACTGATATTAATCAGCTGAGATTGACGCCATAAACTGGGATTAACGGAATCCGGTGCTTTATCACCCTCTTTAATAAAGGCGTACTGTTGCGGATCCCAGATAACATTCCCTTGCTCCCCTTTGATAATCTCCTGCGGCAGTGGGGCAATAAACCCTTTATGTGCATTGGTGAAGTCGGTGTTATCGGAGAAAGGGAGTTGGTTGAAAAGGGCATTATTCGCCTGTTGCGTCGCCGCGGTCGCGTCCTTTGGGGCTTCGGCGGAATAAGAGGGACTGACGGAAACGAGAAGCCCAGCCAGAGCAAGACTTCTGACAATCAAATTCAATTTCATCTAAAACCTCTCAGAGAAAGTACTACGTTACGGTGATTAAACGTCGTGTCCTGGCTGAAAATGTTTGAAAAGATGTCATTAGAATGAGTGGTTAAATAACTATAATCAGGCTGAGAGATTCGGCAAATAAATGAATAAAAAACCGGGCATTACGCCCGGTCGGTGATTATTTTTGTTCGTCTTTTTTTCTGCCAAGCGTTGGCGTTTCGTCAAAGAAGTTCCACGGCTTAAGCAATGTATGCACCCATTCCGTTGGCATGATGGGCCACTCTTCCGCGCGGGCAACGTGCGTGGTTCCGGTGGTCATCCAGACCACATCGTCCTGATTAGTGAGTGACTCATTGTCTTTGCTGTACTGACCCAGCCCCGTATCGTGCGTGGAGCGGTTCGGGAATTTCCCTTCCGGGTACATTTCGTCAGGATGGTAACGCGTCACCCACAGCTGTTTATCCATAAAGCTCAGGCGATGGTAGATCCACTCGTCCGGTGCAAACTTCGCGCCCGTGGCTACCGGGTGCGTGCCACCCGCGTAAGGGATGATCTGGTACGAGACCGGGTTCCCCATACGGTTCTCTTTGCGGGTGTTGCTCAGCAGGCGAATGGTACCCGGATCGAATTTCTGCGCCGCCTGCTGTTCTGTATCGATATCGTACTGATTGACCTGCATGGTACTGGTACGCGGGCCGCCAGCCGTGTTCGGTTTCACCTGCGGATCCATCGCCACCAGTTTATTGTCGATGCCATCCACATCCATATCGAGACGGAAGTTATAGATGTGCTGGTGGGTGGTACCGACGATGTTGTGATCGATTAAGGTGCCGTATCGGGTGTCGTCTTTGGCGCTGGCGTCATGCATCGTTTTGGCCTGCACGCCTTTCACGGCTTCAATCCCGGTGGCTCCGGCATCAATGCCGATGGTGCCGTTTTCGTGGAATACCCAGTCGAAGATGTAATCGTAGTTGCCAACGGTGCTTACCCAGCGCACCACCAGCTCACGGCGTTCGGTGCTGACGTTTGGCTTGCCCATCTCCTGATGCTTATATTCAGGCCCGGCGTAGCGCTCGAAAATGGCGATGGCACGTGGGATCTCCATCGGCGTACCGGTGTAATCCGGGATGGTTTCATTGAGCATCACGGCGTTGGACGGCACATCTTTGCCGCGCACCAGCGGGGAGGTCAGGGTGCCCATGCCATAGTCGCCCGAATCGAGATAGGCTTTAAAGTACCAGCCCACATCCGGATCGCCGTAAGGGACGATCATCCCGCCCAGGGAGCCCTGATACATGACCTGGCGTTTCTTACCGTTGTCGTTGTACGTGACGGTCGAGATCATCGGCCCCACGCGGGAGTCCAGACTCAGGTGGAAATCCCAGTTCTGCCAGTGCACCATGTCGCCGGTAATGGTGTAGTTCTTGCCTTCCGGTTCGATGATCTCAAGCGGTTTTTTCGGGGTTTCGATGCGGTCACGGCCATCATACGGACGCGGAGTCATGGGCACCGGAACAACCGCGCCTTCTTCAATTTTCTGGATCTTCTTCTGTTCGAGATCAACCACCGCCACCAGATTCTCAATCGGGTGTGCCCAGTAGTTACCGTCGCCCACATCCAGATAGCTCACCACCTTCAGCAGACGGTCTTCCTGCTTCAGGCCGTCTTTGCCGTCAAAATAGCCGACGGTCAGCGGGGTCGTGATCACGTTCTTCGTATCGCTGATGCCGCGTTTTTTCAGCACCTCAGCAAATTCCGGGCTCTCGTTGATGATTTGCTGCACGGTGGTGAAATCATCCAGCAGCACCATGCCGTGCGCATCCTTCACGGCCTCCCAGCGCAGGATTTTCTTATCCTTCAGATCCACACGACTTTCGATGACGTGTTTGCCGTCCAGCATGGTGATATTCGCCTGACGCGGGGCATCCACCGCCGTTCCGTTTAGCACAAAGTCCCACACTTTGGCTTTCTCGGGCTCGGCCAGGGCAATCTGAGTGAAGCGGGTGTTCGGTTTAAAATCCTTTGAGGCTTTGACGATGGCCACGGCTTGCTTAATCTCATCCGCCGTTAACGCATTTAGCGGATGGGGGCGTTTCTCAACCTGGAACGTCTGGTCGAGGCCGGACTGGAAGACATCATTGATAAAGGTGTCCGAGATAAAGGCCTTGTTGTCTTTCATCACCACCGGCACCGACAGCGCAAGGGGTTTGCCATTAACGATGGCGGTGTTAGCGCCTGGCTTAACCTTTACGAACGCACCGTCTTTCGCAATGGTGAACATCTGTGCGTAATCATCCCATTGTACCTCTGCGCCAAAATCTGCCAGCGTTTTGTCCATTGGGACCATATGCGCCTCACTGCCGTGAGCGAAAACGGGAGATTGCCAGGCACAGCAGAGCGCAACGGCCAGAGCCAGTGCCGTTCTACGGGCAGAAAATGAAGAATTGCTTCTCATCGTAGACCTCATCTTGTTGTGTTTATTGTGTTGTGAGTCTTATCCTGACAGGCGCGTGAAAAAAGCGTTTGCCTGCATCTGCCAGGTTATTTGTCAGTCTTGCCAGGTTAAAAAAGTGCGGGGATAAATCACATCCCCGGTAAATAGCGTTGATGATCAGTAGGGTGATCTATCGAGATGTATATGTACGTCGTACCCAACCGTGTTGAACGAGTAAACATTGCCACGAACGTGGAGATAAATTTCACCGTCTTTTACGGTCGCGGTGGCTTTATCATCATTGGTGACCATAACAGGCTTAATGTCCTTAATATGAGACATAAACGCTTCGGGGCTTTTTCTCGCATCATAGAGATAAAAGTGAAACGTATCTTTGGATAATGAACTTGCCTCTACCCGCGTGATATACAAATTTAATTGCTCATTAACCTTCATTTTTCCCTGCAGGTTTTCATACACGGTGAAAAGATCGCGAAAAGGGTACAAGATGAAGCCCAGGAGAATGACAACCATCACCCCGACTCGCCAGTTAAAAACCCGACCGTCGCGCATAATCTATTCCTGCTCTTATCCATAATTGGTCAACCGGGTCATCACCATATGCAAAGGCATCCTGGTATTTGGCAAATTCTACCGGATCGCTTGTTCCAGCAAGGATCTGCGCAGCACCTGCACCCCGAAGTAACACACCATCAGGGATGCCCGCTGCCGCGCCCACGGCACCGAAATGGAAATTTCCAAAGTTGGCATACTGGGCACGGCCTTGCTTAAAATCCCATGGACCATGGTTTCTCACCATTTGATAAAACCATACGTAAGTCATCAATGAGGCACCGCCATGAAATCGGGCTATTACCATATGGCTTACAACATCAACCCCTGGTGGTGAAAAAGAAGAGATATCGTACGGCGTGGAATATAAAGGAGTACGCATAATTAACGCTCTGCCCAGCTATCTGCGAAACGCAAATTACCGTCGCAATACGTCCAGGTAATCTTGTCATAGCGCAGCTCCACAACTTCAAGATGATTGTGTTTTTCTTTCGTTTGATCCTTCGTGTCATGCATTAAGGGCGTAACGGAAACGACGCGAATATTATCGAGATGCATATTGTAATATTCCACTTCCTGTCCGGCATTGTTTATGCGATACCATTTGAATTCCGCCGTTTTTAGTGTTTGCCCAGTCGCAACAGCTTTCATCAGATAAGGGGAAGAGGAATCAATCTCCTTTTGAAAAACGATGGGGGCATGGTTACGTTTACCAGTGATTTTTCCCGTTAAAGCATCTGTTGGCAGCCGGAGGTTATGCGTAAAGCCAGTAACTTCTATGCTCCCTTCACGATCATAAACATCTACCGAGCCGGTGATTTTTGCACCGCCGTCGTCAGTTAAGAAAAGATATACAGGAATTGCCATAGTCTACTCATCATCCATGTAATTTAGTTGGGGGAAAATTCCCGCAAGGGATAATAACCATGCTAAGTATGTGGTCAATTTTCTTAATGTTTCTGGATGTAAATTAGCCAGGCTATGCGGACTGGATGATGTGTTACCCAAAGCCATCCAGTCCGTGTTTTCCCCTCTTTTTTAGTGTGATTAACTGATTAAACCCGCACGGGTAACAGCCTTAAAAATCACCCTGCTGGCGAGCCACCAGCGTCAGAATGGAGTAGAGCGCCACCGCCTGCTGGTGCTGATTGAAAATCTCAACCGCCCATTCGACCACGCCGGTGGGTTTTTCATCCGCCGTACGCTGTTTCTTCAGGGTTTTACGTTTGCAGGTCAGGCGCACCTGGATGGTATCGCCCGGTTTCACCGGCTCGATAAAGCGCAGGTTTTCCATGCCGTAGTTGGCAATTACCGGCCCCACACCTGCATCAACAAACAGCCCGGCGGCAGCGGAAATCAGGAAGTAACCGTGTACCACCCGCTCGCCAAAGATCGACTCCGCTGCGCCAATTTTGTCCATGTGAGCATAGAAATGATCCCCGCTCAGGCAGGCAAAGTTAACGATATCGGCTTCCGTCAGGGTTCGGCGCGGCGTCAGCAGGCTGTCGCCCGGCTGCAATTCCTCGAAGTATTTGCGGAACGGATGAACGCGATCTTCATGTACCGTCGCGCCGCGTACCCACTGTTTGCCGATGGCGGCCAGCATGGTCGGGCTGCCCTGAATGGCGGTGCGCTGCATATAGTGTTTGACCGCACGCAGGCCACCCAGTTCCTCGCCGCCGCCTGCACGTCCGGGACCGCCGTGCACGAGCTGCGGAAGCGGAGAACCGTGGCCGGTAGACTCTTTTGCTGACTCTTCATTGAGGATCTGAATGCGACCGTGTGCCCGCGCTGCACCAGAAATAAACTGGCGGGCGAGCGCGGGATCCGCCGTGACCAGCGTCCCGGCCAGGCTACCGCCGCCCGCGCGGGCAAGCTGCATCGCATGGTCTGCGTGGCGATATGGCATGAGAGTCGCCACCGGGCCGAACGCTTCGGTGGCGTGCACCGCCGGGGTCTCATCCGGCTGCGGGCAAAAGAGCAGGGTTGGCGGGTAAAACGCTCCGGCGGCCTGCAGGTCGGCTTTTCCGCCCAGGCGAACCTGGCAGCCTGCGGCCACAAGCTGATCCACCTTCTCCTGCACGTCCGCACGCTGTTCGCTATTGACCAGGGAACCCATTTTCACGCCTTCCTGCGCCGGGTCGCCCACCACCACCTTTTCCAGCCGGGCGATCAGCGCCTGACTTACCGCGTCAATCTGGTGTTGCGGAACGATAATACGGCGGATGGCGGTACATTTCTGTCCGGCCTTGGCGGTCATCTCACGTACAACCTCGCGAATGAACAGGGCGAACTCGGGCTGTTCCGGCGTCACGTCTTCTCCCAGCACGCAGCAGTTCAGGGAGTCGGCTTCCATGGTGAACGGGATCGCGTTTGCCACAATATTCGGGTGAACACGCAGGGTCTGGCCGGTGCTGGCGGAGCCGGTAAACGTCACCACATCCTGGCTGTCGAGATGGTCCAGCAGATCGCCCGCGCCGCCGCAGATCAGGCTGATGGCGCCGTCCGGCACCAGACCGCTCTCCACGATCGCTTTCACCATCGCCTGCGTCACCTGCGCGGTGGCGGTAGCGGGTTTGATGATCGCCGGCATCCCGGCAAGCCACGTGGGGGCGAGTTTTTCCAGCATTCCCCAGCAGGGGAAGTTGAAGGCGTTAATATGCACCGCCACGCCCGATTTTGACGTCAGCACATGGCGCGCCGCAAAGCCGCCTTCTTTCGACAGCGGGATCAGTTCGTCCTCGGGCCACAGCGTGTCGTCCGGTAATTCACGGCTCCCCAGACTGGCATAGGTGAACAGCGTGCCAATCCCACCTTCAATATCTACCCAGCTGTCGCCCTTTGTCGCGCCGGTCTGGGCTGAAAGAGCATAAAACGTCTCTTTCAGGCTGAGCAGGTGCTTCGCCACCGCTTTCAGCATCGCCGCGCGTTCGATAAAGGTCATGGCGTGGAGCGCTTCACCGCCATGGGTAATGGCATAGCGACGTGCCGCCGCCATGTCCAGCCCTTCGCTGGTCACGCTCCAGAGCGCTTCACCGCTGATGGCGTGATGAATAGTACGTTCGCGGCCCCGGCCAGACTGCCAGACACCGGACAAGAAACTGGCTAACTGCTGCATCTCTTATCTCCACATGTTTCGTTATTTCACTATCAATAGTTTGATCATGAATCATAAAAATCAAGCTGAGTTTTAATGAATTGTTAACAATGTGATCTCAAGGGAAGGTGCGCGGCGGTTGTAGCCCTGATGTGGCGGCCTTTGCGCAAAAGCCCTGCGAGCGACATCACAAAATCAGGAAACATTTCTTGGGGGTATATTTAACCTTTGTGTAACTTTTAAAAAAAACAAAGTGATTCACAATTACGCTTTAAGTTGCAAACTAACGAATCATAAAGGTGATGACGTGACGCAAGAACAACGCTTTGAGCAGCGCATAGCGCAGGAGACGGCGATTGAGCCTCAGGACTGGATGCCGGAAGCCTATCGCAAGACGTTGATCCGCCAGATTGGTCAGCACGCCCACTCTGAAATTGTCGGCATGCTGCCGGAAGGGAACTGGATCACCCGCGCCCCGACGCTACGCCGCAAAGCGATCCTGCTGGCGAAAGTGCAGGACGAAGCCGGGCACGGGCTCTATCTCTACAGCGCGGCTGAAACGCTGGGCTGCGCGCGGGAAGACATCTACCAGAAAATGCTCGACGGCAAGATGAAATACTCCTCCATCTTTAACTATCCGACGCTGAGCTGGGCCGATATCGGCGTAATCGGCTGGCTGGTGGACGGTGCCGCCATCGTCAATCAGGTGGCGCTGTGCCGGACCTCTTACGGGCCGTACGCCCGCGCGATGGTGAAAATCTGTAAAGAAGAGAGCTTCCACCAGCGTCAGGGGTTTGAAGCCTGCATGGCGCTGGCGCAGGGAAGCGACGCCCAGCGGCAGATGCTGCAGGATGCCATCAACCGTTTCTGGTGGCCCGCCCTGATGATGTTCGGACCAAACGACGACAACTCGCCGAACAGCGCCCGCAGTCTCGCCTGGAAAATTAAACGCTTTGGCAATGACGAACTGCGTCAGCGCTTCGTCGACAACACCATCCCGCAGGTGGAGATGCTGGGGATGACGGTACCCGATCCCGACCTGCGCTTTGACGAGGAAACCGGCCACTACCGCTTCGGTGAGATTGACTGGCAGGAGTTTGACGAGGTGATCAACGGACGCGGGATCTGCAACCACGAACGCCTGGCCGCCAAGCGCAAAGCCTGGGAAGAGGGGGCGTGGGTGCGTGAAGCCGCACTGGCGCATGCAGAAAAACAACGCGCCCGTCAGGCCGCATAAGAGGAAATCACGATGAGCAATGTCTACTGGCCGCTGTACGAAGTGTTCGTACGCAGCAAACAAGGGTTATCCCACCGCCATGTTGGCAGTCTGCATGCCGCTGACGATCGCATGGCGCTGGAAAACGCGCGGGACGCCTATACCCGCCGCAGCGAAGGTTGCTCGATCTGGGTGGTGAAGGCGAGCGAGATCGTTGCCTCTCAGCCGGAAGAGAGCGGCGAGTTCTTCGACCCGGCGGAAAGCAAGGTCTATCGCCACCCGACGTTTTACACCATCCCTGATGGCATCGAGCATATGTGAGGTCAGGGATGAAAACAGTATCTGCATACGCCCTGCGTCTGGGCGACAACGGTCTGGTGCTCTCGCAGCGCCTCGGAGCCTGGTGCGGGCACGCGCCGGAGCTGGAAATCGACCTTGCGCTCGCCAACATCGGTCTCGATCTGCTGGGGCAGGCGCGCAACTTCCTCGCCTGCGCGGCAGAGCGGGAAGGTCAGGGCGATGAAGACACCCTGGCCTTCGGCCGCGATGAGCGTCAGTTTCACAATTTACTGTTGGCAGAACAGCCGAACGGCAACTTCGCCGACACGATCGCCCGCCAGTATCTGATGGACGCGTGGAATGTTGCCCTCTACGAACGGCTGATCCACAGCAGCGACAGTCAGCTTGCCGCTATCGCCGCCAAGGCGATTAAAGAGGCGCGTTATCACCTGCGCTTTAGCCGCGGCTGGCTGGTGCGCCTGGGAGACGGTACCGAAATCTCGTCGCAAAAAATGCAGCAGGCCATCGACAACCTGTGGCGCTTTACGGCCGAGTTGTTCGAGGCGGATGACGTTGAGCTTGAGCTTATTGAGTCCGGCGTTGCGGTTGATCCGCGCACCCTGCGCCAGCCGTGGGAACACGAAGTGTTTGCCGGACTGCGGGAAGCCACCCTGCGCGTGCCCGATGAGACGGCCTATCGCACCGGCGGAAAACGCGGGCTGCATACCGAGCATCTGGGCCCGATGCTGGCAGAGATGCAGTATCTCCAGCGCGCGTATCCCGGTCAGCAGTGGTAAAGGAGAACGCCATGCAACGTCTTGTCGACATCGCACCCCCACAGGTTCCGCACATCTGGTCCCTGTTAAGCCAGATCCCGGACCCGGAAGTGCCGGTGCTCACCATCACCGATTTAGGCATGGTGCGTAGCGTCACCGCGCAGGGCGAAGGCTGGGTGATTGGCTTTACGCCAACCTATTCAGGCTGCCCGGCGACGGAACACCTGCTTGGCGCCATCCGCGACACCCTGACGGCGCACGGTTATACGCCGGTGCACATTGTGCTGCAGTTGGAACCCGCCTGGACGACCGACTGGATGACCGCCGATGCGCGTGAACGTCTGCGCGCGTATGGCATCAGCCCACCCGTGGGGCACAGCTGTCATATCCACGTTCCCGCTGAGGTGAGCTGCCCGCGCTGCGCCAGCACCGACACCTCGCTTATCAGTGAGTTTGGTTCTACGGCCTGTAAGGCGCTGTATCGCTGTAATACCTGCCGCGAACCCTTCGACTATTTCAAATGTATTTGAGGTTGCCATGACAACGTTTCATTCATTAACAGTGGCAAAAGTAGAACCCGAAACCCGCGATGCGGTGACCATCACCTTCTCGGTTCCGCAGGCGTTGCAGGAGGCTTACCGCTTTCGTCCCGGCCAACACCTGACCCTGAAAACCAGACTGGGTGCAGACGAATTGCGCCGCTGTTACTCCATCTGCCGGAGTAGCGCGCCGGGGGAGATCAGCGTCGCGGTTAAAGCCATTGAAGGCGGGCGTTTCTCCCGTTACGCCCGGGATGAGATCAAACCTGGCATGACGCTGGAGGTGATGGTTCCCCAGGGGCATTTTGGCTATCAGCCGCAGCCTGAACGGGAAGGTCACTATCTGGCGATTGCCGCAGGCTCCGGCATCACCCCGATGCTGGCGATTTTATCCGCCACGCTGGCCGCCGAACCGAACAGCCACTTCACCCTGATCTACGGCAACCGCAGCAGCCAGAGCATGATGTTCCGTCAGGCGCTGGCGGACCTGAAGGATAAATACCCGCAGCGGTTGCAGTTGGTTGCCATCTTCAGCCAGGAGCGGCTGGATAGCGACCTGCTTTACGGCCGTATCGACGGTGAAAAGCTGCAGGCGCTGGCAAAAACGCTGATCAACTTCCGCCAGTACGACGAGGCCTTTATCTGCGGCCCGGCCGCGATGATGGACGAGGCTGAAGCGACCTTAAAAGCGCTGGGAATGGCCGAAAAATCCATTCACCTAGAGCGGTTCAATACGCCGGGCACGGCCGTTAAGCGTGCGGTGAGCGTGCAGGCGGAAGGCCAGAAGGTAATCGTGCGCCAGGACGGACGTGACCGCGAAATCGTCCTCACGGCGGACGACGAGAGCATTCTTGATGCCGCCCTGCGCCAGGGGGCGGATCTGCCGTATGCCTGTAAGGGAGGCGTCTGCGCCACCTGTAAATGCAAAGTGCTGCGCGGCAAGGTGGACATGGCGACCAACTACAGCCTGGAGCCGGACGAACTGGCCGCCGGGTATGTGCTGAGCTGTCAGGCGCTGCCGCTAACCGCCGACGTGGTCGTCGACTTTGACGCTAAGGGGATGGCATGAGCGAACTTCTGGTCACCCGTTATGACCGCGTGCTGCAACTCACGCTTAACCGGCCGGCGGCACGCAACGCCCTTAACAATGCGCTGCTGACACAGCTTGCAGAACAGCTGGAGGCGGCGGCAAGCGATAACACCCTCTCTGCCTGTGTGATTTCCGGCAGCGAGCGCTGCTTTGCGGCCGGAGCCGATCTCAACGAAATGGCAGAAAAAGATCTGCCTGCCACCCTGAACGATAGTCGTCCTCAGCTGTGGAAGCGGATTGACGCCTTCAATAAGCCGCTGATTGCCGCCGTGAACGGTTTTGCACTCGGGGCTGGCTGCGAGCTGGCCCTGCTGTGCGACGTGGTGATTGCCGGTGACAACGCCCGCTTCGGACTGCCGGAAATTACGCTTGGGATCATGCCTGGTGCGGGCGGCACGCAGCGCCTGATCCGCTGCGTGGGTAAATCGCTCGCCAGCAAAATGGTACTGACCGGGGAAAGCATTACGGCGCAGCAGGCCCAGCGTGCCGGTCTGGTCAGCGACGTTTTCCCGGCCTCGCTGACGCTGGAATACGCCCTGAAACAGGCAGCGCTGATGGCGCGCCACTCGCTGCTGGCGCTACAGGCGGCTAAACAGGCGCTGCGCCAGTCACAGGAAGTGCCGCTGCAGGCGGGTCTGGCCCAGGAGCGTCAACTGTTCACGCTGCTCTCGGCCACGGAAGACAGGCGAGAAGGCATCGACGCCTTCTTACAGAAACGTACTCCCGACTTTAAAGGACGCTAATTGTGGAATTTATTCTCAGTCATGTAGAGCAAGGCGTAATGACCCTGACGCTGAACCGTCCGGAGCGTCTGAACAGCTTTAACGATGTGATGCACCAGCAGCTTGCAGAATGCCTGAAGCAGGCCGAGCGCGATGAGACGATCCGCTGTCTGCTGATCACCGGTGCAGGGCGCGGCTTCTGTGCCGGGCAGGATCTGAACGACCGTAACGTCGACCCGAACGGTCCTGCGCCGGATCTGGGGATGTCCGTCGAGACCTTTTATAACCCGCTGGTGCGTCGTCTGGCTGCGCTGCCAAAACCGGTGATTTGCGCGGTCAACGGCGTGGCGGCCGGAGCAGGAGCCACGCTGGCGCTGGGGTGCGACATGGTGATTGCCGCGCGCTCCGCCACCTTTGTAATGGCCTTCAGCAAGCTGGGATTAGTCCCGGACTGCGGCGGAACCTGGTTCCTGCCGCGCGTGGCCGGACGTGCCCGTGCCATGGGGCTGGCGCTGCTTGGCGACAAACTGAGCGCCGAACAGGCGCACGCCTGGGGAATGATCTGGCAGGTGGTGGATGACGATCAGCTCTCCAGCACGGCGCAGCAGCTGGCGCTGCACTTTGCCTCGCAGCCCACCTTTGGGCTGGGGCTGATCAAGCAGGCGATCAATGCCGCGGAAACCAACTCCCTGGACGCACAGCTTGACCTGGAGCGCGATTATCAACGGCTGGCCGGTCGCAGCGACGATTACCGCGAAGGTGTGAGCGCCTTTCTGGCGAAGCGCGCACCGAATTTTACGGGGAAGTAAGATGCTGAACATTCGTACTGTCGCCGTCATTGGAAGCGGCACAATGGGCGCCGGAATAGCCGAAGTCGCGGCAAGCCATGGGCATCAGGTGATGATGTACGACATCGCCTCAGACGCCATTTTCCGCGCCATTGACGGCATTCGCCAGCGCCTGGCCTCCCGGGTGACGCGGGGCAAACTCACTGAGGAGACCTGTGGGCAGATCCTCGCCCGGCTGACCCCGGTCACGGATATCAGTGCGCTAACCGCGGCGGACCTGGTGATAGAAGCCGCCTCCGAGCGCCTTGAGGTGAAAAAAGCGCTGTTTGCCGAACTGGCGGAGATCTGCCCGCCGCAGACCCTGCTTACCAGCAACACATCTTCTATCTCGATCACGGCGATTGCGGCGGATATCCGTCATCCCGAGCGAGTGGCAGGCCTGCATTTCTTTAACCCGGCACCAGTGATGAAGCTGGTGGAGGTGGTTAGCGGGCTGGCGACCTCGTCGGAAGTGGCCGACGCGCTGTGCGAGCTGGCGCTGAACTGGGGGAAACAGCCGGTGCGCTGCCAGTCAACGCCGGGCTTCATCGTAAACCGCGTGGCGCGTCCCTTCTATTCCGAAGCCTGGCGCGCGCTGGAGGAACAGGTTGCAGCTCCTGAAGTCATTGATGCTGCCCTGCGCGAAGGCGGCGGTTTCCCGATGGGGCCGCTGGAACTGACCGATCTGATTGGGCAGGACGTTAACTTCGCCGTGACCTGTTCGGTGTTTAACGCATTCTGGCAGGAGCGGCGTTTTCTCCCTTCACTGGTGCAGCAGGAGCTGGTGCTGGCGGGGCGACTGGGCAAAAAAAGCGGGAAGGGCGTTTACGACTGGCGCGGCGAATCGCCACAGGTGCCATGGCTCGACGCGGTCAACGACAGCTTTAGCCCAATGCGGGTTGAACGAAAACGTGACGGTGTCACGGAAATCGATGATGTGTTGCTGATTGAAACGCAGGGCGAAACCGCTCAGGCGCTGGCGCTGCGCCTCAACTGCCCGGTGGTGGTGGTTGATCGCATTGAGCGCGACGTGGCGGTGATTGCGTCGGCGGCCAGCAACCCGCATACCGCGACGCAAAAAGTCATCCGCTACCTGCAACAGCAGGGAAAGCGGGTGGTGCAGATTGCCGATTACCCTGGCCTGCTGGTCTGGCGCACGGTGGCGATGATTGCCAACGAAGCGCTGGATGCGCTGCAAAAAGGGGTCGCCAGCGAAAAAGATATCGATACCGCCATGCGTCTGGGCGTGAACTACCCGTCCGGGCCGATTGCCTGGGGCGCGCGGCTGGGCTGGCAACGTCTGTTAACGCTGCTGGAAAACCTGCAGCGTCATTACGGTGAAGAACGTTATCGCCCCTGTTCACTACTGCGCCAGCGTGCGCTTCTGGAGAGTAGCTATGAGTCATAACGCCTGGCATAACGCCCGCACCATGTACGAACAGGATGCCTGCGCGCAGGCAATGGGGATGGACATTATCGACATGGACGAAGGTTACGCAGTGGTGACCATGACCATCACCCCGCAGATGCTTAACGGCCATAAAACCTGCCACGGCGGACAGCTCTTCTCGCTGGCCGACACCGCGTTTGCCTACGCCTGCAACAGCCAGGGGCTGGCGGCGGTGGCCTCTGGCTGCACAATCGATTTCCTTCGACCGGGTTTTGTCGGAGACAAGCTGACCGCCACCGCGCGGGTTAAGCATCAGGGCAAACTGACCGGCGTATATGACATCGAAATTCAGAACCAACAACAGAAAACCGTCGCTCTCTTTCGCGGAAAATCCCACCGCATCGGCGGCAATGTGACAGGAGAAGCCTGATGCGTGACGCATTTATTTGTGATGGGGTGCGAACCCCGGTGGGGCGGTACGGCGGGGCGTTATCCGCTGTACGCGCGGACGATCTGGGCGCCATACCGCTGCGTGCCTTGCTGGAGCGCTATCCGCAGCTCGACCCGGAGCGGATTGATGATGTGATCTTCGGCTGCGCTAACCAGGCGGGGGAAGACAACCGCAACGTGGCGCGTATGGCGTCGCTGCTGGCCGGGCTGCCGCAGACCGTCTCCGGCACGACGATCAACCGCCTGTGCGGCTCGGGGCTGGATGCGGTTGGCTTTGCTGCACGCGCCATAAAATCCGGTGATGGCGATCTGCTGATTGCCGGTGGCGTGGAGTCGATGTCCCGCGCGCCGTTTGTGATGGCGAAAGCCACCGCGGCGTTTCAGCGCCAGGCGGAGATCTTCGATACCACCCTTGGCTGGCGATTTGTGAATCCGCTCATGCATCAGACGTTCGGAACTGACAGCATGCCGGAAACGGCAGAGAATGTAGCTGAATTGTTAAATATCAGCCGTGCCGATCAGGATGCGTTCGCGCTGCGCAGCCAGCAGCGTACCGCCCGGGCGCAGCAAAACGGCATTCTGGCGCAAGAGATCGTGCCGGTGCTGGTGCCGGGAAAAAAAGGGACCGTCACGGAGGTCTCTGTTGATGAGCACCCGCGCGCCGACACCACGCTGGCGCAACTTACCGCCCTGAAAGCGCCGTTTCGCAAAAATGGCGTCGTTACTGCAGGTAACGCCTCTGGGGTGAACGATGGCGCCGCTGCGCTGATTATCGCCAGCGAGCAGATGGCGCTCGCACAGGGGCTTGTGCCGCGCACGCGGATTGTGGCCATGGCCACCGCAGGCGTGGAGCCACGTCTGATGGGGCTAGGGCCGGTGCCCGCCACCCGTAAAGTGCTGGAGCGAGCGGGGCTCAGTATTAACAAGATGGATGTGATTGAGCTGAACGAAGCCTTCGCCTCGCAGGCGCTGGGCGTGCTGCGTCAGCTGGGTTTGCCGGACGATGCCGCACACGTCAATCCGAACGGAGGGGCCATTGCGTTAGGCCATCCGCTGGGAATGAGCGGTGCCAGGCTGGTGCTGGCCGCGAGCAATGAATTGCATCGACGCCACGGGCGCTACGCGCTGTGTACGATGTGCATCGGTGTGGGTCAGGGCATTGCCATGATCCTTGAGCGTGTTTGAGCGAACAATAATGTGAGTACCCTGCGATGATAAATACAACAAAGCTTGATCCGATCGAAACCGCGTCCATTGACGAATTACAGGCGTTGCAGACCCAACGTCTGAAATGGACGCTGAACCACGCCTATAACAACGTGCCGATGTACAAACGTAAGTTTGATGCCGCGGGCGTTCACCCTGACGATTTCCGCGAACTGGCCGATATTCGCAAGTTCCCGTGCACCACCAAGCAGGATCTGCGCGATAACTATCCGTTCGATACCTTCGCCGTACCGATGGAGCAGGTGGTGCGTATTCACGCCTCCTCCGGCACAACCGGGAAACCGACCGTCGTGGGCTATACCCAGGGCGACATTGACAACTGGGCCAATCTGGTGGCCCGCTCCCTGCGTGCCGCCGGGGGCAGCGCGAAGGACAAAATCCATGTGGCCTATGGTTATGGTCTGTTTACCGGCGGGCTGGGCGCTCACTACGGTGCCGAGCGTTTAGGGGCCACGGTGATCCCGATGTCCGGCGGCCAGACCGAGAAGCAGGCGCAGCTGATCCGCGATTTTAAGCCGGATATGATCATGGTGACGCCTTCCTACTGCCTCAACCTGATTGAAGAGCTGGAGCGCCAGATGGGCGGCGATGCCAGCGCCTGCTCCCTGCGCGTGGGCGTGTTCGGTGCCGAGCCGTGGACCCAGGCGATGCGTCATGAGATCGAAAAACGGTTAGGCATTACGGCGCTGGATATCTACGGCCTTTCGGAAGTGATGGGGCCGGGCGTGGCGATGGAGTGTCTCGAAACCGCCGACGGCCCGACCATCTGGGAAGATCACTTCTACCCGGAGATCGTCAACCCGAACGACGGCACCCCGCTTAATGACGGCGAGCAGGGCGAACTGCTGTTCACCACGCTGACCAAAGAGGCGCTGCCGGTGATCCGCTATCGCACCCGCGACCTGACCCGTCTGCTGCCGGGTACCGCCCGCACCATGCGCCGCATGGACAGGATCAGCGGTCGCAGCGATGACATGCTCATTATCCGCGGTGTGAACGTCTTCCCGTCGCAGCTGGAAGAGGAGATTGTGAAGTTTGAGCATCTCTCTCCGCATTACCAGCTGGAGGTGAACCGTCGGGGGCATCTTGATTCACTTTCTGTAAAAGTGGAGCTGAAAGAGAGCAGTCTTTCGCTGACCCACGAACAGCGCTGTCAGGTCTGCCATCAGCTGCGTCATCGCATTAAATCGATGGTCGGGATTTCCACGGACGTCATGATCGTTAACTGCGGCAGCATCCCGCGCTCGGAGGGGAAAGCCTGCCGGGTGTTTGACCTGCGTAAAGTGGCGGCCAACGGTTGAATTATCCTCATTCTACGTTCCCTCTCCCACAGGGAGAGGGTGTATTGAGTTCCCTCTCCCTGTGGGAGAGGGTTAGGGTGAGGGTCTATCCAGGATTCGTATGCTATGATTCATCCAGGACAAAAACACCAACAGAATGAATCACATGAAACTCGACGCCTTTATTCAGCATGCGGTCAGTTCGGTTCCCATCAGCGGGACGTCGCTAATCTCCTCGTTATACGGTGACGCGCTTTCCCATCGCGGCGGCGAGATTTGGCTTGGTAGCCTGGCCGCGTTGCTCGAAGGGATGGGCTTTGGCGAGCGCTTCGTGCGAACCGCGCTGTTTCGGCTCAATAAAGAGGGCTGGCTGGATGTCTCCCGTATCGGGCGTCGCAGTTATTACCGCCTGAGCGACAAAGGGCTGCGTTTAACCCGCAGGGCGGAGAATAAGATCTACCGCGCGGAGTTGCCCGCCTGGGATGGTAAATGGCTGCTGCTGCTCTCCGAAGGTCTCGATAAAACCACGCTTGCCGATGTGAAAAAACAGCTAATCTGGCAAGGGTTTGGCACGCTGGCGCCCAGCCTGATGGCTTCGCCCTCGCAGCATCTGGCGGATGTGCAGTCGCTGCTTCATGACTCGGGCGTGGCGGAAAATGTCATCTTCTTCGAAGCCCATTCACCGCTGGCACTTTCCCGCGCGGCGCTGCGTTCCCGCGTTGAGGAGTGCTGGCAGCTGACCGAACAGAACGCGATGTACGAGACGTTTATTCAGTCGTTCCGTCCGCTGCTGCCGCTGCTGAAAGAGGCAACGCCGGAAGAGCTTACGCCGGAGCGTTGCTTCCACATCCAGCTGTTACTGATCCACTTTTATCGTCGCGTGGTGCTGAAAGACCCGCTGCTACCAGAGGAGCTACTGCCTGCGCACTGGGCGGGTCAAAGCGCACGACAGCTTTGCATCAACATCTATCAGCGTGTGGCACCGGGAGCGCTGGCGTTTGTCAGCGAGAAAGGCGAAACCTCGGTGGGTGAACTGCCCGTGCCCGGCACGCTTTATTATCAACGCTTTGGTGGTCTTGCGACCGCATAAGGAGTGAGGATGCCTGTTTATCAAATTGACGGTCTGACGCCGGTGGTGCCAGACGAGAGCTATGTCCACCCGACAGCGGTGCTCATTGGCGATGTGATCCTGGGCAAAGGCGTGTATGTCGGCCCCAATGCCAGCTTGCGCGGTGATTTTGGCCGTATTGTGGTGAAAGATGGCGCGAACATTCAGGATAACTGCGTGATGCACGGCTTCCCGGAGCAGGATACGGTGGTGGAAGAGGACGGCCATATCGGCCACAGCGCCATTCTGCACGGCTGTATTATCCGCCGCAACGCCCTGGTAGGGATGAACGCGGTGGTGATGGATGGCGCGATTATCGGTGAGAACAGCATCGTCGGCGCGGCGGCGTTTGTGAAGGCGAAAGCCGAGATGCCCGCTAACCATTTGATTATCGGCAGTCCGGCGAAAGCGATTCGTGAGCTGAGCGAACAGGAACTGGCCTGGAAGAAGCAGGGCACGCGCGAGTATCAGGTGCTGGTGGAGCGCTGTAAGCTGACGATGCATCAGGTGGAGCCGCTGCGCGAAGAAGAGCCGGGACGAAAACGACTGACGTTTGATGAAAATCTACGGCCGAAATCGGCGGTGTGAGCGGGGGGAATGTATATTACCGGGCAAGGGAGCATCCTGTGACGTTACTTTTACGACAAGCAACATCAGCAGATTCAGTATTACTCAGTGAACTGGGCTATTGCATCTATCCCGCGCACTTTAAGCATCTGTGGAAGTCGGAATCAGAGCTAAACGATTTTCTGGAATCCGAATATTCCGTTGCGGCGATAGAACAGAGTCTGAGAGACAGCGGAACAAGCTGGTATGTGGCGGACCTTGATCAACCGATTGGCTTTATGAAACTGACATGGGAAGCCACAATCCCTGATACCGACATCAGCGGTGTGCTTCTTAACAAACTCTATCTTGATCCGACCAAGACGAGTAATCACTACGGTCAGAGCATGTTTAGCAGCGTCATCGAACTTACCCGAAGTCATGGCAAAAAATTTCTGTGGCTCGAGGTGCTTGAACAGAATGAACGTGCCCGGCGATTTTATGAAAAGCAGGGGATGCGGTTTATCAAGGATACGGTCTTCGAAACAGCGTCGCAGCGGAGTGTATTGAAGATCATGGGAATGGAGTTATAGCTTTCCTTTGCTTATAGGGGGCTTTTGTCTTCGTCAGACAGGGATTATTGGTTCTGAAAGAGGGATAGATCTGGCTATGCGGGCTCATCAACAGCACAAGTCACGTAAATTGTATCGTAGCGTCAACACGACGACACGACACTATTCTAACAACCCTGGCGCTGAGTATCGCTGGGAACGTAATCGTAAAAAATCCGGGGATGAGCTGCTGGTAACACGTGAAACCATGCACAGTGGACAAAAGCGAGGACGTGACTACACGCCATTGTTTTACTTTTTGCTCAAACAGATTGGCAAACCGTGGGATGACGTTTTCAGTGAAGTTTGTGGACGTCTTGATACTACCGAGCCAGTGTTCTGGTTAGTCGCGTTGCATGAGCATCAGCAAAGGGATTTAGTCTGTATTGGCGATAGCAGCTTTTATCCGGGCCTGTTTGTTGATGAGAATGGTGTTTTACAACAGGTTAACCCATCGATCAGTGCCAGGGATGTAGAGGTGACTTGCCGATGCTGTACGCACACCTTTATTGGTGAGCCTGTTCCCTGGAGGGAGGAGTGAAATATGGGCTGTTGCGCTACATACCCTGATGAAGTAAGTCAGGATATTTGCCGGATAAACCCCCAATAATTTACGTAGCCGGGATCCATTCAACAATAGTTTTTGCCAACTCCCTGGGCTGTTCGAGCGGAATCATATGGCCGCAATCCAGAATGATTCTTAACGACGCATAAGGTATGGCTTCGACCAATTCTTCTGCCTCCTTCATCGAACGGATGGCATCATTTTCACTGGCGATAACCAGTGTTGGACAACGTATCGTTGCAGAAGGTATACCTTGCCTGGACAAGGATGATTGCGTGATGAAGGCTTCAAATCCCAGAGAGCATCCCATTTTCTGGATAGCTGAAATCATATCCTGATTTGATGTGTTTAGAGGGTGGAGTGACCGGGCAATAGCATGTCTGCTCAGTCCCTTAAACATTGTGGGGGACAATGACTGCACGCTTTTCCGCTTTGCTTCAGCCTCTAACGGCGTATCTTCCCGTAAGGAACTGGCAATAAGCACTAAGGACTCTACACGTTCAGGGAATTCTGCTGCCAGTTGCCGGGCAATATACCCTCCCATCGAAAAACCTATCAAAGAAAACTTCTCAGGCAGAAGAGTAATCAAATGCTGCACTACATCATGAATGGTTCGTCCTTCAGTTACAGCTGCATGATGAACAATACAGTTTGACGGGAGGTATGTTTCAAATTCATGCCAAAGCATTTCATTCAGCATAAACCCTGGAATTAAAACGATTTTACGCAGCTTTAAACTCATAGATCTCGCTTCAAT
Organism: Enterobacter cloacae complex sp. SHL021; assembly: GCF_049237765.1. NCBI lineage: Bacteria > Pseudomonadati > Pseudomonadota > Gammaproteobacteria > Enterobacterales > Enterobacteriaceae > Enterobacter > Enterobacter cloacae complex sp. SHL021. Next base: position 55,010 of record NZ_JBMKJG010000008.1, read on the forward strand.
GCATCAGTGTATTTATTGGATTAGACCGGTTAAAAATATCTTACTAACTGCGACAATATCAAATTTCTGCCCTGGATAGGCGTTATCTATTTCCACAGAGTTTCTGAACGTTTCTAACGTCCTCCCAGGCTTCCTCCACCATCAACAGGCAGCACTACGCCAGTAATAAAACTCGCTTCTGGTGATAAAAGAAAGGCTATTGCTGAAGCCACTTCAGCAGGAGAACCCAGTCTGCCCATTGGGATTGTCGATAAAATACGTTGTTCTGCTTCACTTCCAACAGGTCGTGTTTTATGAAAAAGCTCTGTCTCTATTGGCCCAGGAGCAATCGCATTCGAGGTGATCCCGAATTGAGCAAGCTCTAATGCCCAGGTCCGTGTACAACCTACCAGAGCACTTTTTGCTGCTGAGTAAGCTGTTCGGTCAATCGCACCGTAGATGGCACGGCTACATACATTAACTATTCTTCCCCAGCCTCTGCTCTTCATGTTGCCGATGAGTGCTTGTGTTATTTGAACTGCCACCCGTACGTTTATATCCATGACCTTCAGGAACGTTTGAATATCAATGCCTCCAAGTTGTTGAGGTAAGGCTACACCCACATTATTTACAATGCCGTGAATTTCGTGATTTTCGACTATTTTCAATAAAATTAAGTTAGTCTCATCAGCGCTACTCAGGTCAGCCGTATATAAAACCCCCGGAAAGCTGGCATCAACATTACGGGCAATACCCACAACCTGGTGACCCTGTTCTGATAATTTGTCACTGAGTGCTCTTCCTATCCCTTTTGTTGCACCAGTGATTAGATAAGTGCGATAAGGCCCCATATTAAAATCCTCAGTTTCGTTTGGAAGAATGAGAATCCAATGCTTACTGAAATCCCATTTTTTACTAACCCTCTATTAGGCTAGCAGAATAATTGCCAACGTTTGCTCCTCGCTCAAAACCGACGCTAACGCAGGAACAGAATGGCGTATTGGTACACATACCAGCCTGCAATCATGACCTGTCAACCTGACGCGATACGTTCCTTATCCCTATCAAGTGCCGCCCCGTCATCTAACACGGGGCGGGTTTTGGCGTTCCATCCAAATAAATCAGAAACTATACGTAACCTTCAAACTTCCCGTCGGCGAGGTTTTTCGCTGAACAATCGGGCTGTCGGCTGCATCCCCCATCAGCTGCGTAACGCCTGCGCCAGCAACCACGCTCCAGCGTTGGGTGAGCTTATGCGTCCAGTCGAGATTCGTTGACCAGGCATAAATTCCGGCGCCAGCATCATATCGGGCAAACCCGGATGCGGCGGACTGGGATGCATTCACCCCGTAGTAAGTCTGCATGTACTTGCTGCTGCCCCAGCTACCGGTCAGCGACAGCGTCACCGCGTTGTTTGGTGAGGTAAAGAGCGGGCTGGAAATGCCGAAATGCAGCGCTTCGCCATTGTCTCGCTCCGAAACCGGCACCTCTGCCTGTAATTGCAGATTCAGCCAGTCGGTCACTTTGTACCCCAGCCCTGGCACTACCAGAGCCGAACCTTTGATGTCGCCCATACCGCGCAAATAATCGCTGCCGCCGCTGATCGAATCGCTGTCCACGTCCCGATCCTTACGGCCCGCGCGATAGCTCAGCGCCGCGCTGTAATCCAGGTTGCCGATGTTGTTGCCGTAACCGATCCCTCGCGTGGTGCTGACGAAGAATCCGTTATACATCGCGTAATCCACCACCACCGCCGTGGTGGCGCGGTTTTTATCCGAACCCGAATAGCGGGGCGCAACATCCACGCCTCCGCCTAAGGTCAGCACGTTGCCCTGTTGTTCTGAGGCCAGTACCGGGGTGGCCAGTAATGCCAGCAGCGCGCCTGGCACGATGTTCTTCAGACTGAGCCCCGGGAGCGAAAGGGGGAACGAGTGACGCAGTTCGATATGTCTCATTAAAGAAGTCCTTTTGGATTCAAATGATTACGTTACAAGCGGTGTTAATCGCCAGAGCGCCCAGTTTGAATGTCCACCCTAAGGTTCTTATGAGCTCAAAATGAAGAAAGACTGAAGCAGATGCCGATGATGCAAAACTGTTAAATTACCTGTTACCGTCTCTTTCTTAAGACGTTCTTCATTCACGCTTGATAAAGTTGCCCTTGTGAAAATATTACTTATTGAAGACGACCTTGATCTCGGCAATGGCGTGCGTATTGCCCTTGCAGATCAAGGATTAGATGTCATATGGGTCCGCCGCAAAGAGGATGCGCTGCATCAACTTGCTGTCTGCGCACCTGAACTTATTCTGCTCGACCTGGGGCTGCCGGATGGCGATGGTATGAGCCTGATGGCATACGTGCGTCAGCAGCTAAAAGGCATCCCCGTTATTATCCTGACGGCGCGAGGAACGCTGCAGGATCGCCTGAGCGGGCTGGATGCCGGTGCCGATGACTATCTGGTTAAACCGTTTGTGCTCGCGGAACTGCTGGCCCGGGTGAGGGCGCTGGCGCGACGCAGTTATGGCTATCAAAACGAGGCGGTAGAAATCAGAGGATTATCCCTGCATGTGCCGACGCGTCGCGTCACGGTGAGTTCCCGGCATATTGAGCTGACGGCCAGCGAATACGCGCTGCTTGAAACCCTGATGTTGCGTGCTGACCGCGTGCTTACGCGCCGTTTTCTGGAAGAAAGGATCTTCGGTGCGAAAGAAAACATGAGTAATGCGCTTGATGTGCATATGGGGAACCTGCGTCGAAAAATTGGCGACGGCTATGTACGAACGGTACGGGGCGTCGGGTATGTCATTGACACCGTTGCGATTCAGAAGGAAGCAAATTGATGCGAAACCTGTGGCGTTTCCTGCGGGTGCCCACGCTGGTGCGGCGAATCATGGTCGCTCAGATGCTTCTGCTGACACTGCTGTGGTGTCTTTTTTTAACCTGGATGCTATGGGATGACTTGCGTAGCCCCCCGATCCTGACCGGTGATAAGACATATAAAACCATATTTACCCTTGTTGAACGCATGGAAGGGCGTGCGCAGGAACGAAGCGAGGTGCTGGAGCAGTTCAGCCAGGCGTTGCGGGAAGATTACGGTGGAGGGGACGATGCGGAACTCTCCATCACCATGATTATTCGCAAACATAACGCAATACTGTATGCCTCTGCTGGCGCGCCGATGGGCGTGAAAAATACCCGGTTGGGGAAGATCGAGCGAATTCACAGCGACGGGCGTAGCTGGACCAGCCGCACGCTAAAATCCGCGAATTCCGACGTGGAGGTGACGCTGGTGACGCCTGCTGCGGGGTGGAATTTCTTTATCTACCTCAACTCGCGTGGCTACTACATCATGCCGCTGCTGGTGTGTATTCCTTTTCTGCTGTTTCCCGCATGGCTGTCAATCCGCATCGCTATGCGCCCCTGGAACAACGTCGTGAATGAAATTGCCTCACGCGCGCCAGAAGATCTCTCTCCGTTAAAGGCTGTGCCAACGCACCGGGAGCTTAGCCAGATGGTGAATGCGATTAATCAGTTCCTTGCCAGGGTGCGAGAAAGCACGGAAAGGGAGCGGGTATTTATTGCCGATGCCGCTCACGAACTGCGCACGCCGCTGGCTGCGATGCGAATCAATGTGGAGGCGTTGCAGGCCTACGTCAGCAGTGATAATCAACAGGCGCTGCTGGCGGGAATTATTCGCAGCAATAGCCGGGCGGCACGTCTGGTTAATCAGCTTTTGCTGATGATGCACAGCGAAGCAAGCGTGGATACGGCGATGGAGCCGGTGCCGCTTACGACGCTCATCCAGGAGCGCATGGCGGTGCTGGCACCGCTCGCCGCGGAACGTAATATTGAGCTTGAATTCTACGCTCTGGAAGAAAGCTGGGTGAGCGGTGTCAGAGAACGTCTGATGTCGCTTATCGATAACGTGATTGAAAATGCCATTAAATACAGCCCGCAAGGCGGGCGGGTGGCGGTCGATCTCTTTTCGGCGGAGACGTCCACTCAATTCAGCGTCTCCGATGCCGGGCCGGGTATTCCGGTTGCGTTGAGGGAACGGGTGTTTGACCGGTTTTTCCGCGATCCGAATCAGGTGCAGAACGGGAGCGGGCTGGGTCTGGCCATCGTTAAAGCGGTGGCGCAGCAGCACAACAGCAGCGTGAGCCTGAGTACCTCTGCTGACGGCGGGCTCAGGGTGACGGTTGATTTTCCCAACCCGGCGTTTGCCTGAAGAAAACGGGAGGGTGATCCCATTTCGTGCGCGATGGAAACTCTTTTTTACGGGGCGGGTCAAAGTAGATAGCTTCAAAATAATTACGGTATTTGTTATATTGTTGCTTATTGATTATTCACCTCTGCGGTGCCAAAAAGAATAAGATTCACCGCAACCCAGGATACGTAAATGTTAGATTACCGCTTCCCGACAGCTTTGCAGATGGTTCTCAGCGTAGCGATGGCGGAGCAATTGGGTGAACGTTCGACGAGTGCGATTCTGGCCTACGGCCTGGAAGCGAATCCGAGCTTCATCCGCAAACTGATGGTTCCCCTCACGCGTGACGGTATTATTGTCTCAACGCTTGGTCGCAACGGCTCAATTCATCTTGGCCGCCCGCCGGAACAGATCACCCTGCGTGATATCTACCTTTCTGTTATAGAAGATAAAAAGCTGTGGGCGTCGCGCCCCGACGTACCGGCGCGCTGCGTAGTGAGCGCGAATACATGCTGGTACTTTAAATCCATTGCTGAAGAGGCCGAGCAGGCGTCACTCGCGGTCTTAGCCGGTCATACCGTGGCAAGCGCGCTGGAAGAGCTCAAGAAAGCGGATACCAGCGGGTGCGATCCGGTGCCCGAACTGATTGCCCAGTACAAGAAAGCGCATTAATGGCTGCATAAAAAAACCGCCTTCATCGAGAAGGCGGTTTTTTGTTATCTGCAGCGTATTACGCGGGCAAGACCTCTCTTTCCACTTTGCCGCGTGTGACAAATTTACGCAGCGTCACGTAAAACACCGGCGTCAGGAACAGGCCAAAGAGCGTTACGCCCAGCATACCGGAGAATACGGTGATCCCGGTGACGCCGCGCACTTCTGCACCCGCACCGTGGCCGAGGATGAGCGGGATGGTCCCGGCGATAAAGGCGATGGAGGTCATCACAATCGGGCGTAAACGCAGGCGGCACGCTTCGAGCGCCGCTTCCATTATACCTTTGCCCTGGATTTCCAGCTCGCGGGCGAACTCCACGATAAGAATCGCGTTTTTACACGCCAGCCCCATCAATACTACCAGACCCACCTGCACAAACACGTTGTTATCGCCGCCGGTCAGCCAGACGCCAAACAGGGCAGAGAGCATCGTCATCGGCACGATAAGGATCACCGCCAGCGGCAGCGTCCAGCTTTCGTACAGTGCCGCCAGGACCAGGAACGCCAGCAGAACCGCGACCGGGAAGACGATTAACGCCGTGTTCCCCTGAGTGGCCTGCTGGAAGCTCAGATCCGTCCACTCGATATTCATCCCGTTCGGCAGAATCTGCTTAGACATCCCCTCCAGTTGGGTCATCGCCTGGGTAGAGGAGAGGACGCGCGGGTCGGCATCGCCAATCAGGTCCGCCGCCGGATAGCCGTTGTAGCGGATCACCGGATCGGGCCCGTAAGTGGTACTGATATTGACCATACTGCCAATCGGCACCATTTCTCCCTGATTATTACGGGTGCGCAGATTCGCAATATCTTCCACGCTGTCGCGGTACGGCCCGTCGGCCTGCGCCATCACACGCCATGTGCGGCCGAACTGGTTAAAGTCATTCACATAAGACGATCCCAGATAGGTTTGCAGCGTCCCGAACAGATCGGTCAGCGACACGCCCTGGGCTTTGGCCTTATCCCTGTCGACCTGCACATCCAGCTGCGGAACGTTCGCCTGGTAGGTGGAGATAGGGAAGTGCATCCCCGGCGTCTGCATAATTGCACCCGACATGGTGTTCACCGCGTTTTGCAGCGCACCGTAGCCCAGACCGGCCCGATCCTGGATGTACAGCGAGTAACCCGACCCCTGACCCAGCCCCAGAATAGGCGGCGGCAGAATGGAGAAGCCAAAGCCCTGCTGGATTTGCGCGATTTTGGCGTTGATCTCGGCGTTAATTTCCGCCGCCGTGTGTTTACGCTGGTCAAACGGTTTCAGGCCAAAGAAGACCGTCCCGGTATTCGGCGTATTGGTGAACTGCAGCGCATTCAGCCCCGGGAAGGCGACCGCATAATCCACGCCCTCGGTGTTCATACCGATTTCGCTCATTTTGCGGATCACCGCATCGGTACGTGCCAGCGATGAGCCTTCCGGCATTTTCACGCCGCCAATCAGGTACAGCTTATCCTGAGTGGGAATAAACCCGCCGGGTACGGCTTTAAACATCACGCCTGCGGCACAGAGCAGCAGAACATAGACCACAAACACCGCACCGCGTCGTCCGAGCGTTTTGCCCACCAGCCCCTGATAACCGTTCGAGCTACGGTGGAAGAAGCGGTTGAACGGACGGAAAATCCAGCCGAACAGGCGATCGATAAGCCGGGTAGGGAGGTCCTTCGGCGCGCCGTGCGGCTTCAGGAGCAGGGCGGCCAGCGCAGGCGAAAGCGTCAGCGAGTTAATGGCGGAGATCACCGTTGATATCGCAATCGTCACCGCAAACTGCTTGTAGAACTGACCCGTAACCCCCGAAAGAAACGCCATCGGCACGAACACCGCGCACAGCACCAGCGCAATCGCGATAATGGGCCCGGAGACTTCACGCATCGCCTGATGCGCTGCCGCCAGCGGCGCAAGACCCTCTTCGATATTTCGCTCGACGTTTTCCACCACCACAATGGCGTCGTCCACGACGATACCGATCGCCAGCACCAGCCCGAACAAACTCAGGGTGTTAAGCGAAAAGCCCAGCAGGTAGAGAACGCTGAACGTGCCCACCACCGAGACCGGCACCGCGATCAGCGGAATGATCGACGCACGCCAGGTTTGCAGGAACAGAATGACCACCAGTACAACCAGCACCACCGCTTCCAGCAGCGTCTGCACGACCGCGCGAATGGAGTCACGCACGAATACCGTCGGATCGTACGGTGCCGCCCATTTCATGTCTTCCGGGAAACGGGTAGACAGTTCTGCCATTTTAGCGCGCACCGCGTTAGACAGATCGATGGCGTTCGCTCCCGGCGACTGGAAGATACCAATCCCGACCGCGTCTTTATTGTTGAGCTGGGAACGCAGCGCATAGCTGCCGGAGCCCATTTCAATGCGCGCCACATCGCGCAGTCGCACCAGCGAGCCGTCCTGCGCGGTTTTCAGGATAATATTGCCAAACTCTTCTTCAGTATGCAGACGACCCTGAGCGTTAATGGAGATCAGGAAATCGCTCTCTTTCGGCAGCGGCTCGGCGCCCAGCTGTCCGGCGGACACCTGCACGTTTTGTTCCTGCATTGCCGTTACCACGTCCGAGGCGGTCAGGCCTCGCGCTGCCACCTTATTCGGATCCAGCCAGACGCGCATCGCGTATTCACCCGAGCCGAAAATCTGGATTTGACCGACGCCGGGCAGACGCGCCAGTTCATCCTTCACTTTCAGCGTGGCGTAGTTACGCATATAGAGTGAATCGTACTTACCGCCGGGCGAAAACAGATGCACCACCAGCGTCAGCGTCGGCGACTGCTTCTGGGTGGTGATACCCAGACGGCGAACGTCTTCCGGCAGGCGCGCTTCGGCCTGTGACACGCGGTTTTGTACCTGAACCTGGGCCTGATCCGGGTCGGTTCCTGGGCGGAACGTGACGGTGGTCACCAGTACGCCGTCGGAGCCGGCGACGGACTTCATGTACATCATGTTTTCAACGCCGTTGATCGCTTCTTCCAGCGGCGTCGCCACGGTCTCTGCAATCACCTTCGGGTTGGCGCCGGGATACTCCGCGCGCACCTGCACGCTTGGCGGCACAACGTCAGGGTATTCGCTCACCGGCAACAGCGGGATGGCGATTAATCCTGTGATAAAAATCAGTATCGACAGCACCGCGGCGAAGATCGGCCTGTCGATAAAAAAGCGGGAAAAGTCCATGGGTCGGATTCTCAGATAAGGGATCAGTTAAGGGCGGCGCGGGTGGTCATGGCAACGGTTTTCGCGTTTACCGGCATGCCCGGCATAAACACTTTTTGTAAACCGTCGACGATGACTTTATCGCCAGGCTTCAGCCCCTGCTGGACGATACGTAAACCGTCGGCCAGACGCCCTGGCGTAATATCACGACGCTGCGCTTTACTCTCTTTATCAACGACATAGACATACTTACGATCCTGATCGGTCAGCACCGCTTTGTCGTCGATAAGCGTGGCCTGGAACTCCGCGCTGCCCGGCAGGCGGACGCGGGCAAACAGTCCCGGCGTGAACTGACGCTGTGTGTTATCCAGTAGCGCGCGCATGCGGATGGTGCCGGTACTGGGTGTTAACTGATTATCAAGAAAATCGACTTTTCCCTGATGGGGATAGCCGTCTTCACCCACCAGCCCAATCTCAACCGGTAGCGCCTGGTGATTGCTGGCGGCACCTTGCCCGCTGAGGGCGAGTTTTTGATAGTGAAGGTAAGTTGACTCATCCACGTCAAAGTAGACGTAAACCGTCTTCTGCGAGACCAGCGTGGTGAGCACGCTGGCGCTGTCACCGGCGGTAACGAGGTTCCCGCTGGTGATCAACGCGCGGCTGGCGCGCCCGTCGATAGGGGCGGTCACTTTAGTGAAATCCAGGTTCAGTTGCGCGGCATCCACCGCCGCCTGTGCGGCGCGAATGTCGGCCTGGGCCTGGACGGCAGCAGCGCGGCGCTGCTCCCACTCTTCACGGGATACCAGATGGGTATTGACCAGTTTATCGGTACGGTTTGCCTCGCTTTGCGCCAGGCTGGCCTGCGTTTTGGCTCTTGCCAGCGCTGCCTGCGCCTGTTCCAGCGTGGCGCGATAGGTTCTGTCATCGATCGTGAACAATACCTGGCCTTTTTTGACCTCCTGACCGTCGGTGTAATTCACTTTATCAATGTAGCCGGAGACGCGAGGGCGGAGCTGTACGCTTTCCACCGCTTCGATCCGGCCATTAAAGCTATCCCACTGGCTAATGGATTTGACGACCACGTCAGCGGCGCTGACGGTGGGCGCTTGTGGCGCGGCATTTTGCGCGACACCCTCGTCACACCCGACGAGCAGGGCGGAGAGTAACACCGCGCCCAACGCGTTCAGATGAAAATTACCCCAGGTTTTTTGCAGGCTCATTATTTTTATTCCGGTAGTTGTAGCCGCCGGGCAAGACGCAACGGGGGACGCCGCGCCACTTCCTTTGTCCGGGCTGGCTTAAGGCCATTTGTGTCGTTCATCGCCACAAAACTGTAACAATTGTGAATACACTATCTCGGCGATTGTAGGTAGGCGCTAAATTTAGTGCAAGAATAATTGTTGCACTTTATGTGCTATTTGAGGCCGGGGAAAAAGGCGCGTTTTCGGCAGGGATTAAATGCAACAATAAAACTTGCATTTAACATCAAAACGGGCCATCTTTAAATGCAACAAACAAAGGTGCTTTTTACTACGTGGCGTGTGGGGGAGAAGATGTACACTGGCGCAGTTATTCACGATCTGCTCGACTGGATCGATAACAACCTGGATAGTCGTCTGGACATTGAGACCGTATCAAAGCGTGCAGGCTATTCAAAATGGCATCTTCAGCGGATCTTCAAAGAACACACGGGTTACCCTATTGCCGAGTATATCCGTGCGCAGAAACTTCAAAAATCGATGGAGCGGTTAACCCATAGCGATGAGCCGATCCTGAACGTGGCGATTGCGTTGGGCTTTGACTCCCAGCAGTCTTTCAACCGCAGCTTTAAGCGTCAGTATGGTCAGGCGCCGGGGGCATGGCGTCGCAGCATTGTCAGCACGAAAACGCAGCATTTAAGCCAGACATCCCCCTAGCCTGGGCGGGAACCGTTTCGCTCCCGCCTGAGGGGGTAATGCGCGGGGTTAACTGTTTATAAAGGCGAGAAGATCGGCATTAACCTGATCGGCATGTGTCGTTGGGATACCGTGAGGCGCGCCTTTATAGGTATGCAGGGTTCCGTTCTGGACCAGCTTGACTGACATCGCGCCGGAATCCGCATACGGCACCACCTGATCGTCATCCCCATGGATGACCAGAACAGGGATGGATATCCCTTTGAGGTCTTCCGTGAAGTCAGTCTGCGAGAAGGCCACAATCCCATCGTAATGCGCCTTGGCGCTTCCCATCATTCCCTGACGGTACCAGTTATAGATGACCGCTTCGGAAGGCTTCGCCCCCGGGCGATTAAATCCATAGAACGGTCCCGCGGGCACGTCATAATAAAACTGAGGACGATTCGCCGCCAGCTGGGCCTGAAAATCATCAAACACTGACTTTGGCGTACCCTGAGGATTACTCTCCGTCTTCACCATCAGGGGCGGTACAGCACTGATCAGTACGGCTTTGGAAACTTTGTCTTCACCGTGCCGGGCGATATAACGCACCACCTCACCACCGCCGGTTGAATGCCCGACATGCATCGCACCCTGTACGCCAAGATGTTCCACAACGGCGGCCACATCGTCAGCGTAGTGATCCATATCATGGCCGTCCCACACCTGATCTGAACGACCATGACCGCGACGGTCATGGGCCACAACGCGAAATCCTTTATTGACGAAGAACAGCATCTGGGCGTCCCAGTCATCACTGCTTAGCGGCCAGCCGTGATGGAAAAAGATCACTTTCCCGTCTTTTGGACCCCAGTCCTTGTAGTAGATATTGACGCCATCGCGAGTTGTTACATAACCCATGATTATTCTCCACTCAGATAGACAGATTGCATGAAAGGCAGAAATGAAATGCGGTATACGGCCCGACTCCGCCGCGAATTAAGAAGTGTAGTTCATACGCTGGCCGTCTGGGTTAAGGCTCACCCACTGGCGGGCAGAGTGGGGCAGCGGTAAGGGGGACGGACAGAAAATAAATTTTAGCTGCAAACTACACCGTGAAAGGTTATACTGTATATAAACACAGTGAAAGGGGCGCGTCATGGCGGTTGAAACAAAATATGTTGTTGTAAGAAAAGGTGAAGAGAAAATGACATTTGCCAGTAAGAAAGAGGCTGACGCGCACGACAAACTGCTCGACATGGCAGACGCGTTCACCGACTGGCTGCTGCAAAGCGGACTGCAGATGGATGAAACGCAGGCTGAAGATCTGGGGCTGTATCTCGCCGAGCAGAAAGAGGCCGTGCAGCATATTCTGCGTACCAGCAAACTGCCCGATCTCAACGCTGTAACCGACAAAACAGAATCTGATGAGGCTGGCAGTAAAAAAATCCGAGCCGTGAAAGCTGCCTGACAGGGACATTAACGGTGGAAAAACAGTCGAGATACTGCAATACGTCTTACACCAGGGCGCCGGTGGCGCCTTTCATACCCTGACTGCTACGTCCTGGCCCAGGCGATTAATTTTCTCTCATTTCACAGCACCTCAACCACTTCAAATTCTTCTGCGATCAACTCCATATCTTCAGAAAAATGACCTTCTCGGGTGAAAAATCGTTGATGCTCTTTCTGCCAGTATTCAAGGCTTAAATCGCCTTCACCTTCTTTACGGGCAAACGCCTCGGTCACATCACAAAAACGCACCAGTCGCATTGAAACCAGCCGGGTTACACAGACCGGAACATTCTGGCCATCAAGAATAATGTTATAGCTCCCGATCCGCGGGGCAGACTCCTCCTGCTGATAAGAGGCAAAAGATCCGCAGGAAGCGGTTTTGATCCCTTTTTTAATCAGGTCTGCAAGCTCGCTGGCCAGTTCCGGGCTGTCGCCCATTTGCCAGGCACCGGCGCCTGGGTACTTCACTTTTAATTTCTCAACCGCAAACATGACAAGCCCTTTTTATATGCAGGTCTGATGAATAATGATTACGATATAATAAAAACGTCTTTATTTCAGATTGTATAGAGTCTCTCCATACGTAAGGCGACAAATATGAAATCCAGGAGTGCGTTAGTTTTAGACGAGCTCAGATCCAAATTACGTCCTGCATCGGTGGCACAAGTGGGCGGTTTTCGTCCCCCGGCAGACCCCCTTACATCCTGGTTTTTAAACGGTGTCGCTCTTCCCGGTGAAGGATTACCACTCTGGAAGGAGCAGCCGATGTTTCCGCTTCTTCAGATTCGTATAGATGAGCTTCCCGTTATCCCTGAGCAACTGAAGGACGTGGCACTCCTGGTGCTCTTTCACAATATTGAAAGCCATCCATTTGATAAACCTCATGGTGAAGGTTGGCTCATACGGGAATATGCCACCCTTGAAGGGCTTGAGTTATTGCCAGCAACAGACACGCCTTATCGCGCATTTCCGGTTCTATGGAAGGGCGTTAATGATGATGCGCCGGGATGGGAGGATGCCTGGGATATTATCGACCTTTCTGACGTAAACGGTGATCAGGAGGCAAGTGACCGCTTCCATGATGATTTTAAACGCTACAGGGGAACCAAGGTCGGAGGATACCCGATGGAGATACAACATGGCGTGGGGATAGAAGACTTTGTCTTTCAGGTGGGATCAGAGGAAAAGGTCAACTGGATGTGGGCGGATAATGGTATCGGCTATTTTCACAAATCACCGGAGGGACTCTGGACGTTTTCGTGTCAGTTTTACTGAGCATACAACGTTAGCGTCTTGCTTCAGGTGGATTCTCCGTGCCACCGTCCCAACTCATTCATAAGAGACAGTGCATGTCTGCTACGGATTTATCAAAAATGGGCACCGCGAAAGTAATGCTGAGTGTAAGTGACTGCGGGCATAAAGTGATTGAAAAATGTCCTGTCGGAGAGGTGGAGTACAGCTTTTATCAGTACGCTGCAACGGAGCTTAATCAGGCTGGCATTGTTACCCCAATGCTCTTTTCCGCTGATGCCCCTTTACGCAAGTTAATACTGGAATATATTCCTGAAAAGGTTGAACAGAACGATGTCGCAGGTGACGACGCCATCGCTATGTTGGCACGCTTGCATGGTTTCCCCGCAAATTCTGAATGGATTTACCACAGCCACTCGTGGTCAGAACTGGCGCTCGAAAAGTCCCTCATGCTTTTAGCGTTACCAGATAAAAGTACACAGCAATTTCGGCTATTTCAGGAATGTAGTGATGTTTTGTTCGCTTACCCAAGCCTGATCTCTGGTGATAGCAATGCTGGCAATTGGGGAAGAAGAGAAAACGGTGATTTGGTTCTTTTCGACTGGGAACGATTTGGAAAAGGGAGTCCTGCGATCGATCTTGCCCCTCTGATAAAAGGGATGGGTTCGAAGCTAATGTTTACTGATATTGCTGAACGCTATTGCCAGTTCTCTTTCCATCATGACCGTAATGCGTTAGCGAGAGAAATTGCCATTGCCAAAGCATGGATTGTCACCGAAGTCATTGTGCTACTTAATGAGCGGCAAAACGCAGACTTTCCTTTATATCTCGACTGGTACAGGGAACATCTTCCTGGCTGGTTAGATGATGTCATCACGATGCTATGAATGATCATCTTCAGGCTTCATCGACATATTGAGTAGACAATATTCGATGTTGCCTGTCTTTCTTACATGTAAATGGCACTAACGGAAAGATGTCGCTCCGCCTCCCCATGCTATATTTCCACCAACACATACTCACGACAAACGGAGACATGAAGATGCTGGGAGGTAAAAGAGCCGTCATTACTGGCGGCGGCGGGGGATTTGGACAGGCGTTGTGCGTGTGGTTGGCACGAGAAGGTGTCGAGGTGGATTTTTGCGCGCGGCGCGCTGATGATATTTAAAACACCTGCAGCATCATCACTACTGAAGGCGGCATGGCAAAAGGGTATCTCTGTGATTTAACCCAACCTGATTCCATTTCTCAGTTTTCTTCACAGCTGTTAACGTCAGACAAGCCTGTAGACATTTTAATCCTCAATGCTGCTCAGTGGTTGTCAGGCAGGTTAGACGATCAGCCAGAGACAGAAATTATCAATACCATCAGTTCAGGTCTGACGGGTTCGATTCTCTTTACTCAGGCATTACTGCCCGGATTAAGACGTTCAGCCAGCGCTGATATCATCTCGATTATCTCTTCCTGTGGGATCCCGAATTTCACCGATTCAATTGCGCATCCCGCTTTTTTCGCCAGTAAACATGGGCTGAGCGGGTTTATAACGAAACTGTCGCGGCAAATGTCTCAAGAAAACATACGTGTTACTGGTCTGTATCCACCCGATTTCGAAAATACCGGATTAGAGCCAGCTTTTGATGATCAATCCAGAATGGGGGACGGTCTGCTGAACGGGCGCTCGGTCTGGGAAACCATTCGTTTTGTACTGATGCAACCTCGCAGTTGCCATATAAGCCACATCTATTTCAAGGCCCAACGCGCGAAGATCTGATTAGCAGGGGCTGAATCGGGTGACGTTGATGTGATAAGTACGTGTTTTTCGCGCACACTGCCAACCTTCACCACCCACGCCAGTAACCGCAGCGTGTTACACTTCCTCACTTTCATCATCTACACGACAGGGAAGCGATGATAAATAAAATTCTGGTCAGTGCGTGCCTGATGGGGTTCAGGGTGCGTTACAACGGCAGCGAAAAAGCGAAGGCGATGGCGCAACTCTCCCGCTGGCAAGCGGAGCAGCGGTTAGTGATCCACTGCCCTGAACTGGCTGCCGGGTTGCCGGTGCCCCGACCACCAGCAGAGATTTTGTCGGCCGACGGTCGGGATGTCATGCGCGGGCAGGCCAGAATCATTGAGAATACGGGCCAGGATGTCACAGAGCACTATCAGCTTGCCGCCTGGCTGGCGCTACGTACCGCACAGGAGCATGGTTGCCGCGCGGCGCTGCTCACGGATGGCAGCCCAACCTGCGGGAGCCAGCATATCTATGATGGTTCTTTTACCGGCGTGCGCAACACGGGGATGGGTGTCGCGGCAGCATTACTCGCTGAACATGGGATCGCGGTATTCTCAGAAACGCAGCTTCCGGAATTGATGCGCTGGATTGACGAAAGAGAAAAGCCCGTATGCTGAACGCGAATGAACAAGCCTGACGTCTTAACCAGAGTAAGAGAGTCGATATCCACTTCCCATACGGAGAACGCGCGCAAAACCTTGCGGCCCGATATGCATTCCCGCAACGAGCAGATTTTCCCTGACCGCGCGTTCCAGCACCTCTTTGCGCGTTGCTTCGGCCTGTGCAGGATCCGCGTCAAAGGCGATGCGAACCTCCGGCAGGGCAGACTGTATATGCGGGTAGTGGACAATATCTCCCCATATCAGTAAGTCCTTGTCATGCGAGTGAATGAGAAACCCGGTATGTCCGGGCGTGTGGCCGGGTAACCAGACCGGCAGGATCCCTTCGGTAACACTGTTCTCATCGAAAAAACGCACCTGTTGACCACACGCCTGTAACGTCTGGCGCACGAGCCTGAAATTACGCGCTGTACGCGCATCGGCACTGTTTAGCGTGTTATCGTCCCACCAGTGTTCCGCTTCCAGAGGGTGAAGAAAAATATCTGCATGTTGATAGACAGGACGCTGTTCAGCATCCAGCAGACCACCAATATGGTCCGGATGACAGTGCGTTAATAAAACGGTATCCACCTCGTCAGGAACCACGCCAACCGCGGCGAGATGGGTGATAAGGTCACCCCCCACGTTGTTCACCCCACCTGCGCCAGCGTCAACCAGAATAATTCTCCCCCGGCCCCGGATGAGGTAGCCATTGATGTGAATATCACCGGGTTCCGCGACACCTGCATGCTCCTGGATTTCGTTTGCCGCTGCGTTTTCTATTCCTGAGAGCAAATCGAGACGAGCTGACAGAACGCCGTCACTGAGCGCGGTAATCTCAAAATCGCCAATCTGGCGCACCGGGAAGGTGGACTGAATCATCGCGTACTCCGCTGTTCTGGTTGCGTATTGTTGCCTGAACGCTGCAACTGCGGCGTCAGTGGTTCGTAGAGATAGACCTCAGGAAGAGGCGAAGCCTGGATGGCAGTTTCACGAGGCAACACCCACGCAACGCGACGTTCCGGGGAACAATCCAGCCCCACGGCCTGCATGTCGATGGCCCTGTGTCCGGCAGGACTAACGAGATGAGTGCTTAACAGCAAAATGTGATCGCAGGAGAGAGCGGGCGCCGGATCTTCACAGGCATAGAGATTACGGTGCCAGTCAGTTATGCACCTCTGCCAGCGAGAAAAATTACCGCCGCCTTTCAGACGGTACTCTTCGCTGTGCAAAACATCCGCGTTGGTAACGGTATGCAGGGCAAGATAAACCGGGCAGCCAGGCGTGATGGCCCGAAAACGCTGAGACGTCATAAATCCGGTCACGGAGAGAAGGGCGGGCAATTTCTCCTGACTATAAAACGCGTTCCACTCAGCTTCGCTTGGCGGATCGTTATACGAGCATTCCACGATATAGAACATCACAACCTCTTCGCTTAATGACTTTTCATCATGCTACAAGCTGTTTTTCGTGCGTTAAATCGATACTATGTCATGGTTCAGTGACATTAACTCATCGACTGCGCAGAATGTGCGTGGCATCAGGACCAGGCTTAATGCGCAAAAAGATACCCAGTAGCGCCTCTCTGCAGGCTTTTGATGCCGCTGCCAGGCACGGTAATTTTGCCCGGGCTGCAGAGGAGCTCTTTCTGACGGAAGGGGCGATTAGCCGCCAGATTGCACGTCTGGAATCGCTGTTAAACTGCAAACTGTTTGACCGTACCGGGAGCCGCGTAAAGCTAAATCCTGCTGGCGCGCGCTATGCTCATCATGTACGTGAAACCCTTGAGCGGCTCGAAAGGGAGACTCAGGACATCATGGGCATACAGGAGGGGACTCAGAGTCTGGATATTGCCGTGCTACCGACATTTTGCAGCCGCTGGCTCATTCCCCGCCTGAGCCGCTTTACCTCGCAGTTCCCTGAGATCTCAGTCAATCTTGCGGCCAGAACGGATCCGTTTATTTTGCCCGGGAGCGGCTTTGATGCCGTCGTGCATTTTCAACATCCCGCATGGGCCGGGATGCGACTGCAGCCGTTGTTTGAGGAAAAACTGGTGCCGGTGTGTCATCCTGCACTGTTAATGGATAAGGAACACGGTGAGCAACTCAATGCACTTGCGCGGATCCATCGCCGGCAGAATCCGGATGCGTGGCATCGCTATGCGCTGGAAAGCGGGATCAGTCTTGATAACCCGTCTCAGGGCGTACGCTACGATCTTCATGAAATGGCGATCGCTGCTGTGCTGGCAGGTCACGGCGTCGCATTGATACCACGCATGTATATCGAAAACGAACTATGCAGCGGCATGCTGGTTTCGCCATGGCCTGCCTCAGAAAGGTTAATTAAGACATTCTGTTTCATTAAACCGGCGGAAACGGGAATCAATGACGCGGCGTTAGTGACGTTTGAACGCTGGCTGCTGGCTGAAATCACTACGCCTGCCAGTCACTCAAGATGAAGCTCTGGTTTCGGCCGCCATCCTGTAAAGGGGAATTATGTCCTTACCACCACTCTATGCCCTGCGCGCCTTTGAAGTCGCTGCGCGAGTAAACTCCTTCAGTAAAGCCGCTGAAGTGCTCAATATTACGCCGGGCGCGGTCAGCAGACATGTCCGCACCCTGGAAATGTGGTTCGACTGTGAGCTGTTCAAACGGCAGGGGCCGAGAGTGGAGATCAGTGAGGCGGGGCGTGTTCTGGCCGGGCAGCTTCACGAAGGGTTCAGGAGCATCGAGTGGGCCTGTCGGGCTTTCAGAAGTGAAAACCACCTGTTGCGGCTGAAGGCACCGAGTACGCTCACCATGAGATGGTTGCTTAACGTCCTGCGATCGTTTCGTGAACATCATGAAAAACCCAACGTTGAAATAGCCAGCGTCTGGATGGACATCGATACCGTTGATTTCACGCGAGAGCCCTATGATTGCGCGATCCTGCTGGGCAACGGGCATTTTGGCGAGTCAACGGAGAGCCGATTGCTTTTCAGTGAATGGCTTATTCCGGTCTGTAACCCCGCTTTACTGGAATCTGCCCGAGAGCAACTTTCGCAGTGCGATCTGATCCATCCTTCCCCGGACAGACGCGACTGGCGGCGGTGGCTGAGAAGGACGGGGTTATTCCCCGGGCTTGATATGAGTCGCGGAGCGGTTTTCGACACCCTTGAACAGGGGAGTAGTGCCGCCATGAACGGCCATGGCGTCGCGATTGCCGACCTGCTGCTTTCGCTTGACGCGCTGAATAGCGGACTGCTTGCGCTGCCTTTCAAAGAAGCCATCGCCACCGGAGACGGTTATTACATTGTCTGGCCGAAAAATTCACTCAGGAAAAAGAGTATTGAATGTCTGCTGGACTGGCTTGACCTGCATGCCCCGGTCATTCCTTCTCTTGATATCATCTGTCTGGAATACGACGAGCATCGGCTGTAGTTATCAAAAGCAGGATATGCCGCGGGCGTATCCTGCTCTATAGACTTCAGGCGTATGGAATATTTGCCATTTTTTTATACCTTTCCGGCAATGCACCGTTCAGGTTGAGAAGTTTATCGAGAATAGCGATCGCAGGCGTATTTTTTGCGCGCTCTGAATCTACTATCGCTGCACGCAATATAGTGGCAGCCGACGTGACTTTCTGAAAGTATGCCTCGGACTCGGGCGTTTGTAATTCACCTGAAAGGGCGTAACGCACTAGCGGCCATCCTGAAAAATCCAGTACGGGAAGGGGCTCACCTTCTTTTGGCAGATTAGCGGCGAGCAACGCTTCAGCTTGCATGGGGTCGTTGTGAGCGGCACACAGAATGTGAAGGCGATGCACAAAGGCCGCAAGGGTAACATCGTTCTCTTTTTCTGCTGACAGCGATTCCAGCAGTGCCGATAAATTGGCGCCGGATGAATATTCATCTAGTGAGACCAGCTTCATTAAATGAAATATAACGTCAAGCGTCATGTTTGCTCCCTGAACATTTATCAATTTTGAAGGATGATATTTCAGGAGCAACGAGTTTGAAAAACGACAAATAGTCAGAATCAATGTGAGTTTAACTCAACATCACAAAAAGGCCCCGTCAGGGGCCCGATCTTGATTAACCACAACGGGATCAGAAGCGGTATTGCAGACCCGCGGTAATGGTATAGTTGCGGTTTGAAATACCGGCAGCATCTCCGCCAATAGAGCCCGATTCGCCAGTATTGGTATCAATAATCTGCGTACCGCCTTTACCTTCTTCGTAACTGCTATAGGTAAATTCTGCGAACACTTTGGCGTTCGGCGTGACGTAATAACCTGCGTCAACCGACGCACCGTAATAGCGGGAATCAGAGGTCTTCTCACGGAAGGTCAGATCGCGCATATAGTGCTCGTCGTTGTCATGCGCGCGTACCCAGTCACTGAATTTAAACAGGGCATTGAATTCAAAATCATTGAAACGGTACTGACCCGCCAGGCCAATGTACGGCATGGAGAAGCGCTGGCTATAGCCAATACCGCGTTCACCTGCCGGGAAGTTGCCCGTATTGGTGCCGTTATCATAATTATAAGAGCCACCGGTCGCCGTCCAGCTGAAGCGCGTTTCCTGATAACCTGCGGTTACGCCAGCTTTATAGTTATCGCCCTGGAAGATCCAGCCTTTAACGTTGAGATCGTATTCATTGGCGTAATTGACGTTGGTCGCAGGATGGGATGAATGGTCTGTCCAGGAGGATTGTTTTGCATTCATCCAGTCGTAGTCATCCATATGACCCGAGCCTGATGCCAGAGACGTCCAGCCGCGGGCGTTCAGTGTCAAAAATGAATAAGCATCCCAGGAAATATCGCCTTTCAGAATGGCGACATTTTTGATTTTCCAGTCGAGCTGGCTGATTTTTCTTCCTGTGACTTCGTCGTACACCATTTCATGGGATTTTCCGCTCAGCATCCCGGCAGAGGCTGAAACCGATAAACTTTCCGGTGAAAAATCCGGTATGGCTTGTGCGGATCCTGCATATACTGCCCCTGAAAACGCGGCCATCATCATTCCGGCAACAATATTTTTTGTCATTTTAATTTCCCTAAATCAAATTTAATCAATGCCTTGCAGACAAATCTTAAAAGTCATACAAATAAGAATCAACTGCCAGTTTTGGTATTTTTTTATTATTTGACCTAGGGAGCGATATTTAACTTTGGGCTGCCTGAAGGAGGCGGCCATTGGGTTAAAAAACAATCATTGATCGATGTAAATATACTTCCGAAAACAGCGGGGATATATTCGGGGCGAATACGTATTGTCAGGTGCCCGTTACAGATACGCTCACGCCAGAGCAGGCGCGACGGATAAGCCGGATACTCAATCCGGCGCTAGTCGCGAGGCATACCGCCATTGCCAGAAGCGCGACGATATCCGAAGTAGAACAATGCAAGGTGAACCTTGTACCAGGGCTGTTCTGCGCGATGATTTGAAAGTGACGGGCACTGATACTAAGCATTTTAGCCGCTGGGTTCAAAAGTTGGTTGATGATGGATTGATTATCCAGAATGGTGACGTATTAACTATACAATCGTTAAGATAAGCGGGTTAGAAAGTTAGTGGTAAGTGGGGAGGGCTGGGGAAGTCCCTCTGTTTTCCCCACTTTGCGCCTATATACTTGGACAAAGTGGGTAAAAACGCTCTAACCCCCGTCAATACTGGTTTTTAGGCGGATAACCAAAAATACTGGTGGGCAGTAAGAGGGGAGTGGTCGAAGTGGGTATAATGTGGGTAATCGAACATAATTTAATCTAGTAAGGTAAGTTAAATGATTAGAACAGAGGCCCTTAGAGCTTTGATCAAAGAAATTGATGATGGCTTTTGTCATGAATCTGTTCCCATTCCTCAGCGGACGATGAGATGTATGGCAATTCTAAGTCAGAAACTTCAGGTTGATTTACCTATTTATGCTTCAAAAGAGAAAAGATATATGTCCGAAGGGCATCGGATATCATATGTTATATCAGCATGGTATGACGAAATGTATGGCAATAGAAAAAATAAAAATATCGACATTGGTTATGTACTGCTTTTAGTTCGCGGTGATTTAATGATTTGCAGACTTCCAAACTTTATGGGGCAATGCTGCTTCCTCATTGAGGAGGATTTGAGCGTTAAAATGGCCCCTAACGAAACGAATATCTTATTGATGATGGACGGCATGACTCAGGCATTTTCTTCAAGTCTTTCTTATCAAGAAAAAGAAGAGATATTTAATAAATTTAAAAAAGGCCTTAATGCTTCAGTTATTATAGCGGAGTGGTTGGGTAGCGATCTGGATATGATAAAAGCTGCGGTCAATGACTTAAAGATTATTGAGTCTAATATTAAGTCTAACGTTAGACATCTAGGTAATGCGAAATGGTCCTACAATCAATTTGTAGAGAAGATTCTTAAATCATGGTTGCTGAAAGCAGGTTTAGAGAGAAGTTGTCTGAGAAATTATAGCCATAATCTTGCGGCGGCTGCTAAAAAATTCAATGAATATTATCATGAAAAAATTGATCTGAGCTTACTTGATGGTATCAGAGGTGGAGCCGGTTTACGTTATGACGAAATAGATGTTGACGAATGCGAATTAATACAAGTGCAGAACGATGTTTTTGAAGTTGTGAACTTAATTGGCGGTTGCCCTAAGTTACAGTGAGAGAAAGAGAGGGACTTATTTGGACCCTCTTTTTCAATTACCGAAGTATTCAACTTTGTTATTTTGGAGGAAATCACAAAGTTGAAGATAGCAGGGCTTTAAAGCTAAGGGAAACCAGCTATTATATTATACGTATGTAAAAAGAAAAGAAGAGGAAAGCACCATTTTGGTCAAGAAATGGCATCGCTGCTTCCTTTCTTCTGAAATTGACCCTGCTAGCACTAATTCTAATTTAGAGATATAGAATGCAGAGCACTTAGGAGTTCTATGTGTTTTCGCCAGTTCATTGTCAATTGGATTAAGGGTAGTATGCTAGTGACCAGGCGCATTAGGGGGATCTTCATGCATAGCTTGCTTTGTTGAAGCGCAGGTTAACTTTGGGCGAAGTATATGAAATGCAAATTGGTAGTAAATCTGCTGAGATTACTGTGCTTTAATTCTGTATTGTATATTCATGATGACAATGAGGTGGCCCTGGTGAGGGCCACAAACTTGAAGGGGATATATGCTGTATCTATTTTAATTAACATTTAAATTAAATGTGGTCCTTTATCACTCCGTCTTTGTAAACGATTTGTTTAGTGCCAGAAATATAGTCCTGTACTATGCCCAATAAGTCTTTCGAGTAGTCAATTGTAGAAAATGTTTCTGCCGGTTTGCTATATATATAGTTAAGTGAGAAACCTCTCAATTTAATGTTTAGTTCACCATTTTCGGACTCTAAGTAAGCGTCGTCTAATTCTTCTTTGTATGTCCCCTCACCATATTGGATATTTTGGATTCTCGCGGGTAATGAGTTTGCCAATTCTAGGAGAGAGTATTTGGATTCAGAAGATTTATCAAGGATGAATATTTGGTTGTTGAGTAGTTGGCTGAATCCTGATTCTATAGCATCAATATTTAGATTCTTCTGTGAGTCAAGCCAAGTGGCATCTATGAATGGAGAGAAGGCAGTTATTCTCGGAGGAGTGATCGCAACAATATTCAACTGAATAATTTTAATGAGCGGTGTACCATCTGGTGCGCGCCAATCTTCATTATCAGCTTCGCGGACAATTAAAAGATCTATTTTATGTTGCTCAGCTTTCTTTTGAGCCCCGCTTTGATACCCTGTTTTTGTAGCGTAAATTAGTCTTAGGCCAGGGATGTCAGCTGTTTTACCAATGAATGCGTCAATTTTCTCGATACTTACAGATGAATTATAGTCTTTGCATTCAATTACTGTCTTGTATTCATAGCCCCCTAGGGTAAATTCCCAAAACACATCGAATTGCCTAGCGATGCCATTTTTATCAATGATTTTTTTATTTACTTCAACTGTAATATTTTTCAAGTGAGAGATTTTCTCAGCTTGAATCAAGCTTTGTTGAATTGCTCCAACAAACTCCTCATAAGCCTTGCCAGTATTTTTAGCCATTATGTACCTCTCATACCAACCTTCTGAGTAAAAGTAAATTAGAACCATTGAACTGATTTATGCCACTTCACACTGTATTGCATTTAACAAAAATGATGTCGATTCGGTGGGATTTTATCAAGTAAATTCATATACATTCTTTCATATTTGACTCATGTAGCCGAAATCTGAAGGTCAGCACCGGGACCGCAATAAATGACAGCCACGTCCATCACGACCATCCTGACGCCCGGCCTTCGATCAACGGCACAATCAACGCGCTCAGCGTGACGGTGGCCAGCAGCATGCCGATGGGGTCCAGTCACTGTGCCGATTGCCCCCGCTTCTCTTTCAGCAGCGGCAGACCAAACAGAATAACCAGCAGCGCAACCGGCAGGTTAACAAGAAAATAGCCCGCCATCCAAGGTGGAACAGGTCTGCAGAAATCAAGATGCCCCCCAGAACCTGCCCAATAACGGAAGCCAGGCCAAACACGGCCCCATAGATGCTCGTGGACAAAATCATCAGGCTGTTGGTGAGTGAGTCGGGTTTCCGGGCAGGCCCTAATGCGAAGAAACAAACGCCGACGCTTGCTGCATGGGCGGAACAGCAAAGTTACGCTGCATGCGTTTTATTTCCTCTGCCGGTGGCAGACCAAACAGGCGTTTAAATTCGCGATTGAATTGCGACGGGCTTTCATAGCCGACGGCATAGCTCGCGGCAGCGGCAGTCATATGCTGACGCACCATTAACATTCGCGCCTGGTGCAGGCGTACCGATTTTACATACTGCATCGGCGGCATTTGGGTTATCGCTTTGAAATGGCTATGAAACGTCGGCACACTCATTCCAGCTTCCATTGCCAGTTGCGTCAATGTTAACGGCTCTGCGTAGGTGATGTGGATACGTTGTAGCACTTTGCCAATCTTACCGAACTGCCCCTGTAGGGCCAGTGCGGCGCGCATGGCGGTTCCCTGGGCGCCCGTTAACACGCGGAAATAGAGCTCACGTACCCGCCCGGGACCGAGGATCGTCGCCTCAAACGGATTGTTCAGGACTTCAAGCAGGCGCAGCACGGCCGTTTTGACCGCACTGTCCATTGGGCTCGACATCATACTTTGCGGCGCGGCGGGAGGATGCGGGTTGTTGTGCTGTTCAATCTGCAACATCAGCTCCGCAGCAAGTTGAAAATCCAGATGCATGTAAATCGCCAGCAACGGATGTTCTGCCGAGGCATCAGTTTCCATCACAAACGGCACCGGCACCGAAACCGCCAGATAGTGTTGCTCATCATAGAGATAGGTCTGCTGCCCGAAAAAACCACGTTTGCTTCCCTGGCAGACAATCACAATACCCGGATCGTAAAGAACCGGTGTTCTGGTAAGCGGGCGATCGGCGCGCAAAATTCGCACATCAGGCAATGCCGTCAGGTTGTACCCCTCCTGCACCGCAAGTGATTTCATTAAGGTGAGCATCTTGGACATCATCGCCCCTCATAAAATCAGGCAAGAAAAAGAGAAAATATGGCCTAAAAATGCAGCAGGTCAGAGGATACCATGCAAACTCCACGCATAAAGGAGTTCTTTTTATGACATTTGCAAAAAACCTGTTAATTACCGGCGTCAGCAGCGGCTTTGGTCGTGCACTGGCCGAGGAAGCCCTCGCCGCAGGCCATCGGGTTGTCGGTACTGTGCGAAACCGTGAAGCACAGCAGGCGTTCGAAGCGCTTGATGCGCAGCGGGCTTACGGTCGCCTGCTTGATGTCACTGACGTTGCACGTATTGATGAGGTGGTGGCGGAGATAGAATCCACCGTTGGACCGGTTGATATTCTTGTCAATAACGCGGGTTATGGCCATGAAGGGATACTGGAGGAATCCTCGCTCGACGCGATGCACCGGCAGTTTGAGGTGAATGTGTTCGGCGCAGTGGCGATGATCAAAGCCGTGCTACCTGGCATGCGCCAGCGACGTCGCGGCCATATCATCAATATCACCTCGATGGGCAGCTTCATCACCATGCCCGGCATCAGTTATTACTGCGGCAGTAAATTTGCCCTGGAAGGGATATCAGAAACTTTAAGCAAAGAGCTGGCACCGTTCAACATACATGTGACCGCAGTGGCGCCGGGGTCGTTTCGTACCGACTGGGCCGGACGATCAATGGTACGCAGCGCGCGCACTATCCCGGATTACGACGCATTATTCGAACCTGTTCGTCAGGCACGCAAGGAAAAAAGCGGTAAGCAACCGGGCGATCCCGTGAAGGCTGCACGCGCCATGCTGGCAATAATGGAGAGTCAGAACCCACCAACGCATTTATTGTTAGGCAGTGACGCATTGAACCTGGTGCGGGAAAAGCTCGCCGCATTAGGGAAGGAAATTGATCGGTGGGAAGAGGTCACGCGATCGACGGATGGGTAATCGTTTAGCGTTTCGCTAAACAGCCCACCTGTTTTAACAACACAACTCACCTCCGGAAGAGTGTGAGTTGTGTTGCGCCAACATATTACCTCGCAGGACGGATCCTGAACCAGATCGCATACATCGCCGGCAGGAAGACAAGGGTGATGATCGTTCCGCCCAGCGTCCCGCCAATCAGCGTATAAGCCAGCGTCCCCCAGAATACGGAATGGGTCAGCGGTATGAATGCCAGCACGACAGCCAGGGCTGTCAGTAACCCGGAGAGATGAAAAATCCTATAACCCCAGATCGCTCAGTGACGGGTGATCGTCCGGGCGTCTGCCCAGCGGCCAGTGAAAGAGCCGTTCAGATTCCTTGATGGGCATATCGTTGATACAGGCAAAACGCCGCTTCATGAGGCCGTCCGGCTCGAACTCCCAGTTTTCATTGCCGTAAGAGCGGAACCAGTTCCCTGAATCATCATGCCATTCATAGGCATAGCGTACGGCGATGCGGTTGTCGGTAAATGCCCAAAGCTCTTTTATCAGGCGATAATCCAGCTCTTTCTTCCATTTCCGCTCAAGGAACGCCTGCGCCTCCGCGCGATTCGTGGCGAACTCCGCACGGTTACGCCACTGCGTGTCCAGCGAATAGGCCAGTGCGATTTTTGCCGGGTCGCGGCTGTTCCAGCCATCTTCTGCCAGCCTGACTTTTTCTATGGCGCTTTCACGGGTAAACGGCGGTAAAGGGGGGCGTGTGTTCATCTCGGCTACCTCGGGTTGATAGCATGTAGACAGGTCTGTCTACTTGCGTTAATCTATGCCTGTAAATACCGTCTGTCAACACACTGTTTGAGGCCAGATAAGCGTGAATACTCTCACTACGAATAATGATCAAAAAGTCAGCGCCAGAGATAAAATATTACTCACCGCGCACGAACTCTTTTATTCCACCGGGTTCAGAGCAACGGGCGTTGATACGCTTATCAAACAGGCAAAAGTGACTAAAGTGACGTTTTATCGCCATTTCCCGAGTAAGAGTTTGCTTATTCTTGCCTATCTGCAATATCGGCACGAGCTGTGGATTACCTGGTTTGAAACCACGCTTCGACAATATCTCGAAGAGGGGCGGGCTGCATCGGACGCATTAGCTGCAACGCTTAACGGGTGGTTTATTTCCCCGTTGTTTCATGGCTGTGCGTTTATTAATGCCAGCGCAGAAGCAAAATCAGAAGACAATGAAAGTGAAATAAAAGCCATTTGCCGCAACCATAAATCTGAAACCCGGGAAAAAATTGCCACCCTCACCGGTATTGCCGATGAGGCTATTAACACGCAGATTTTAATGCTGATAGACGGGGCCATCATACATGCGCAAATGGGCATGGATACCAAAGAGGTGGTCAGTCAGTTGCGAAGGGGACTTGAAGCGCTGATACCGCGCTAATTACGGCTTTGCGTGCGCAGCCAAACCTCGGAATGGCTGCGCCGTACGATTCAGATCTTAGTGAGGCTTT
This sequence comes from Enterobacter cloacae complex sp. SHL021, assembly GCF_049237765.1. Taxonomy (NCBI): domain Bacteria; kingdom Pseudomonadati; phylum Pseudomonadota; class Gammaproteobacteria; order Enterobacterales; family Enterobacteriaceae; genus Enterobacter; species Enterobacter cloacae complex sp. SHL021. Next base: position 82,041 of record NZ_JBMKJG010000008.1, read on the forward strand.
GCAGGAATTCGTCCACCTGCTGAGGAGTGGCTGAATCGGCCTGATAGAGGATATCGAGCGTCACGTTTTTAAGGCCACAGAAGCCAAACACCCCTTCAACAATCTGGGTCTGAATGGCACCGGAATAACCGTGCTTATCGAACCCGGCCAGATCGCTGCCCGCCGTTGCGACCAGGCGCACGGGCACATCACGTAAATTACCCACGATGCGACCATCTTCAGCCACTTTATAGGCCCAGTTCACGGTCAGCACCCGATCAAACCAGCCTTTCAGAAGGGCGGGAACGGACCACCAGTAAATCGGGAAGACAAATACCAGCATATCCGCGCGCTCGACACGCTGCTGCTCGCGCAGCACCTCGTCCGGCAGCGCGCTGACATCGCCGTGGTAGAGGTCAAGGTCGGGACGAATCATGGTCGGGGAAAAACCTTCGGCATGCAGATCGGCTATTTCAACCTGCGTACCCTGTTCCTGTAACTTCCCGGCAATTCGCTGCGCGAGGGATTGGGATAACGAATTTTCGACCGGGTGAGCCGTCACGATCAGGGCAGTATTGATGACGTTTGATGCAGACATAGAGACCTCAACAGGGTGAGTGAAGATGTCTCTATGTTACTATTGGTAACTTAACTGTCAATCTGGCAGGGCACTCATTTTGTGCTGTCCAGATAGGTATTGAGGACGCCGGTCATCGCGCCGCTGAGCATCTCTTCCGCAACGTTACGCGCGAGGATCCCATTTCCGGCAGCCGTACTGAGCGCATCCGCGGCCCCAATAATGGCCGTCAGGGCCGCTTCACCTGTTACCCCTTGCAGCACAATAAAAGGGGAAAGCGCCATCCGCAGGCAGTCTGCGCAGTCGGCCACGCAGGCCTCGCGGAAAATCTGCAGCGCCCGCGAGCCGGACAGAGCCGCCGCTATGGGGCCCGTTTCGGGGCCCGCAGAGATCGCGCAGTCGATATACGCGGCGCTGAAAAAACGGATCGTCTGTGCCAGCGTTTTATTGTCTCTGTTCAACGTCTCGCGAAATTTCTTGAGCTGCCTGTCGCTGAAGTCCTGGTAGAGTGCCATCAGCAGCCCTTCACGATCGCCAAAATGATCGTAAGGAATGGGTTTGGTGACGTTGGCGCGCTCGGCCAGGAAACCCAGCGTAAGGGCCTCAGTGCCTTGCTGGCGCACAATTCCGCGCGCGACTTCCAGCAGCTGTGCGCGGCGTTCTTCTTTTCTTAAGCGCTTAACAACCATCTTTTCCTCAAATCAGTTAACTACTGAAGGTAGTTTACATGCCTTACTGAACGGATGAGAAGCTCATTGCGCGGCTTTTTCCCGCTGAGCCATGTCGAGCACGCTGGCGCTTGCCGGGTCGAACAGCGCAAGGCTCTCAATCTGGTTGAGCATAATCACCTTTCTGAAATCCATCGCACTTCTGGGCTCAGAGTCGAGGGTGATGTCATGCCCGTCATACCATTTGCTGTAGTTATTTTCGATGCGAAAATTCATCGTCTGGCGATCGCGATAGCCACTCAGCATGGGAATAAGCACGATATTGGCCGTTTTCTCATATTCCAGCGTCGCCGTATGGATCATGCCGACATAGATACGCCCCGACCGTAGCGTCACCTGCGCCAGCTCGCCTTGCTCCATGCACTGATAAAGCAGTTGTTCAATCCCGCTCGCCTGCGCCAGGCGCTTATAGAGCTTTTTCCTGCCTTCACCGTCCAGTCGGGCGCTGCCCGCCCAGTTTGAGCGGTAAAGACAAAACAGGATGGCGAAGGCCAGCATCACCACTACGGGCGCCTGGATGCCCAGGAAACTCCAGTTCATAAAGTCCATTTGCCAGTCGGCATAACGCTCTGACGTAAAGTGGAAGGTGTTGTCAGCCGCGGAGAGGGCGAGCAGCAGCAGCCAGAGCAGCCCGGTGGCGATCACGCCTTGCAGAACGAAGATCGAGCCGTAAAGGGCAACCAGAAAATAGACATCCCAGCCGAAGGATCGCTTGATTTTGAAGCGGGTAGAGAGGTCGCGGCTGGTGTACCAGTACCCGCAGACCATCAGCACCATAAATATCGCCGTTCCCATATTACGCCCTCTTTAACGCATTGACGTGGCGCAGAAAATCCTGGCGTACCTCGTTGCTTTTATAGTTCACCGAGGCATTACCATCCTGGTCGATGATAATCCGGTCGCCATCCTCAACGGCTTCAATGATTTCCTGCTGACTCATCACCTGAAGTAACGATTCCGGGCTGGAGAAAAGGGAGAGAAAGAAACGTCTCATCGCATGTCATCCTTATGAATAAAAAGAATAAGCCTGGAAGAGAACGGGGGAATTTACCTTAGGGTTAACCTGAAAAAGTAGCCCGATGGCGGTCAGCCCTTATTGCGCCTCGAGTTCCGGCACGAAAGTAACTTGCCCAACTCACTGATAATTAAAATAATAAAAATATATTTCCGTACAAACTTGGACAAATAACTCGAATTGTGTAAGTTTTAATTATGCGCTTACGCTACGTTGTTTACCGCCAGGATGTGACCCATGAACCTTTTGCCTGACGTCATCAGTCGGTTTGTTGATTACTACACCGCGCTGGATTCCCAGCCGCCCTCGGCGCTGGCGGGGCTTTACCATCCCGATGCCACGCTTATCGATCCGTTTGGTGAACATAACGGCCTGTTCGCCCTGCAACGCTATTTCACCCATCTGCTGGCGAATGTCGAACACTGTCGTTTCACGCTTGATTCCCCTTTGATCGGCGAGCATCGCTTTGTTGTCACCTGGGTCATGCACTGGTCGCACCCGCGCATTGCCGGTGGCGAGCCTCTGGAACTGCCTGGCTGCTCCGTGGTGGACGTGGAAAAGGATCGGATTATTCGCCAGCGGGACTACTACGATGCCGGAGAGATGATCTACGAACATCTGCCTTTGCTTGGCTGGGCGGTTCGCGGCGTGAAGCGGAGGGTGAAATCATGATGACGGTCCTGATCACCGGCGCCAGTTCAGGCATTGGGGCGGGGCTGGCGCAATCTTTTGCCCGTGACGGTCACCATGTCATCGCCTGCGGGCGGGATCCGGCGCGTCTGGAAGCCCTGCATCAGCACAGTTCAAACATTACGGTACGCCTGTTCGATATGACAGACAGGGACGCCTGTCGCCAGGCGCTGACGGGCTGCGCGGCCGACCTGACGATCCTCTGTGCCGGAACCTGCGAATATCTGGAACACGGCGTGGTGGACGCCGCGCTGGTAGAGCGGGTGATGACCACTAACTTTCAGGGGCCTGTCAATTGCCTTGCCGCGCTGCAGCCACAGCTTGTGGCCGGTAACCGCGTGGTGCTGGTGAGCTCTATGGCTCACTGGCTGACGTTTCCACGCGCTGAAGCGTACGGTGCATCTAAAGCCGCGCTCACCTGGTTTGCGCAGAGCCTGCGTCTCGACTGGGAGCCAAAAGGGATTGCAGTCACCGTGGTATCGCCCGGTTTTGTCGACACCCCGTTGACCCGCAAAAATGATTTCGCTATGCCGGGCAGGGTGAGCGTTGAAGAGGCGGTAAAAGCCATTCGCCGTGGCCTGGAAAAAGGTAAAAACCACATCGCGTTTCCAGCGGGATTTGGTCTGACGCTGCGGCTGCTTTCCGGGCTGCCAGCGTTCTTACAGCGCGCACTGCTGCGCAGGATGGTGCGCTCATGAAGATCGCCATTATCGGCAGCGGCATCGCCGGGCTGACCTGCGCCTGGCGCCTTGCCGGCCATCATGAGGTCACCCTGTTTGAAGCCGGTGCCACCCCCGGCGGCCATACCGCCACGGTTGACGTGCCGACGCCGCAGGGTACCTACGCCATCGACACCGGTTTTATCGTCTACAACGACCGCACCTATCCGCGCTTTATGGGGCTGCTTAGCGAGCTGGGCATCAGCGGGCAAAAAACGCAGATGAGCTTCTCGGTACACAATCCGCAAAGTGGGCTGGAGTACAACGGCCACACCCTGACGACGCTCTTTGCACAACGTCGTAACCTGGTGAACCCGGCGTTCTGGCGTCTGCTTGGGGAGATTGTCCGTTTTAATCGCCTGGCGAAACAGGCTCTGAAAGAGGACGTGGAGCCCGGCGCGACGCTGCAAACGTTCCTGGAACAGCATCGCTTTACGCCGTTCTTTGCGCGTCATTATATTCTCCCGATGGGGGCGGCCATCTGGTCGTCGTCGCTACAGGAAATGAAACGTTTTCCGCTGCCGCTCTTTTTACGCTTCTTTGAGAATCATGGTCTGCTGGATATCACTCAGCGCCCGCAGTGGTACGTGGTGCCCGGCGGCTCGCGGGAGTATATCCGCGCTATTCTGGCACAGCTGGGTGACCGGCTCACGCTGCACCTCAACGCGCCGGTGCAGCGGGTAAGCCGTGATGCACAGGGTGTCACCCTCCATCTTGAAGAATCGAGCCACCGTTTTGATCAGGTGATTTTTGCCTGTCACTCAGCCCAGGCGCTGGCCATCCTCGACGCACCTTCCGCCGCTGAGCAGGAGGTGCTGGGCGATATTGGCTGGCAGCGTAACGAGGTGGTGCTGCACAGCGATCCGCGCTGGCTGCCGGTGCGTCAGCGCGCCTGGGCCAGCTGGAACTACCGCCTGAGCGACCAGGATCAGGCCAGCGCCTGCGTAACGTACAACATGAATATCTTGCAGGGGCTGCCCGCCGGTAGCCCGCTGTTCTGCGTCACCTTAAACCCGGAAACGCCAGTGGACGAACGCTTCGTGCTGCGGCGCTTTGTGTATGAACATCCACTGTTTAACCCGCAAAGCTGGCGGGCACAGGCACGCCGCAGCGAAATCAACGGTCACCAGCGGAGCTGGTTCTGCGGCGCGTACTGGTACAACGGCTTTCATGAAGATGGCGTGCGCAGCGCGCTGGACGTCGTCAATGCGATAACAGCCGGGGAGGGAAACCGATGAACAGTTGCCTCTATCACGGCGTATTACGCCACCGCCGTCTCCAGCCGAAAACGCATGAGTTCAGCTACGGCGTCTTTATGGCCTGGCTCGATCTCGACGAGCTGGATAAGTTGCCCACCGTTGGCGTGCGGCGCAACCGGTTTGCCGCCGCATCGTTCCATGATGCGGATTATCCGCTGGGTTCGCCGCTTAAAGAGAACGTGCTGAATCGGCTGGAAAGCCTGACCGGCGAACGTCCTGAGGGGCGGGTGATGCTCCTGACGCAACTGCGCTACTTCGGCTTTCATTTTAATCCCGTCAATTTTTACTACTGCTATGACCCGGCAGAGACGCTGCGCTGGGTGCTGGCCGAAGTGCGCAATACGCCCTGGAACGAACGACATTATTACGCCGTCAATGGTCAGCACGCCCAGCCCACGGAGAAAGCCTTTCACGTTTCTCCGTTTAACCCCATGGACATGATTTACCACTGGCGCTTCAACAACCCGGATAACACGCTGCATATGCACATTGAAAATCATCAGGCGTCAAAGGTATTTGATGCCACGCTGGCGCTTCGCCGCGCGCCGCTGACCCGCCCGGCACTGCGTGGACTGCTGCTGCGTATTCCGCTGATGACGCTCAAAACCGTTTTCGCGATTTACTGGCAGGCGCTGCGGCTGTGGCTTAAGCGCGTGCCTCTGTATAACCATCCTGTCAGCAGGAGTGAACGCTCATGACCGATCCTGTCTTTGCGCTTGAACCCGATATCCCGCGCAACGTTCGCGTCGCGCGCTGGCTGCTCTTTCGCGTGCTGAGCGGCCTTCGTGGCGGCTCGCTCACGCTGCGTGAAGGGGCGCAGACCTTTCATTTCGGTGAGCTGTCTGCCGCGCTGCATGCCGACGTGCAGATCCTCAGCCCGGGCGTCTACTGGCGCGTCCTGACCGGAGGCAGCCTGGCCGCGGCGGAAGCCTGGATGGATGGCGAATGGGAAACCACGCAGCTCACGCCGCTTCTGCAACTGCTTGCGCTAAACAGCCAGGTACTGGGGCGGCTCGAAAACGGGTTCCGCCTGCTTGGCAGACCGCTGGAGCGGCTTCGCCACTGGACGCGGCGCAACTCCCGGGCGCAGGCGCGGGAAAACATTGCGGCACATTACGATCTGGGTAACGCGTTTTATGCCCATTTTCTGGACAAGGAGTTGCTCTATTCCAGCGCGCTGTTTAGCGGGGAGGAGCAGGATCTTAGCGACGCGCAGCGGGCGAAAATGGCGCGTCTGTGCGAACAGCTGGCGCTGAACCCCAGCGATCATCTGCTGGAGATTGGTACCGGCTGGGGGGCGATGGCGGAATACGCGGCCCGTCACTACGGCTGCCGGGTGACCACTACCACGCTGTCGCAGGAGCAGTATCGCTGGGCGACAGAGCGGATTGCCCGGGCCGGTCTGCAGGACCGCGTTGAGGTGTTGCTCTGCGACTATCGCGATTTAACCGGCGAGTACGACAAGCTGGTGTCGATTGAGATGATTGAAGCCGTCGGGCAACGCTATCTGCCAACGTTCTTCCGCACCTGTCAGGCGCGTCTGCGTCCGGGTGGGCGCATGGCGATTCAGGCCATCACCATTCAGGATCAGCGGTATCGCGACTACAGCAAAAGCGTGGATTTTATTCAGCGGTATATCTTCCCCGGCGGCTTTTTGCCGAGCATAACGGCGATGAATGCGCTGATGACGCGCCACACCGATTTTGTGGTGCGCAACCTGTTTGATATGGGGCCGGACTACGCGCGCACGCTGGCGCACTGGCGTCAGCGTTTTCTCCATGCCTGGCAGGAGATTGAAAAACTGGGATTTGATGAGCGGTTTCGTCGGATGTGGCTCTATTACTTTGGCTACTGCGAAGCCGGGTTTAACGCCCGCACCATCAGCGTGGTGCAACTGACCGCCGAGCGCGTATGAAACGTTACGTGCAGGTTTTCGCCCTGGCTATCGCGTTCGATCTCTACTGGACGCTGGTGGTGCTGTTTCGCGAGCGTGGCCTGATTATCTGGTGCGTGCTGGCGATCTTCGCCTGCCTGATGTTGCCGCCTGCACACCGCGTTTATGCCATTCTGCTGGCACTCGCGGGCACTCTGCTGGATGCACTCTGGGCGCTGACGGGGCTGATCGCCTTCACCGGTGAATCGCTGATGCCCGTGTGGATGGTGGCGCTGTGGCTGATGTTTGCCACCGTCTGGACGCAGCTCACCCGCACCACAACGTTACCCGGCTGGATGCTGATGCTGCTGGCTTCCGTGGGCGGTCCGGTGGCGTATCTTATCGGTGAGCGGCTCGGTGCCATCGCCTTTCTGGAGCCAACCTTTATCGTCGTCAGCTGGATGGTGCCGGGCTGGCTGGTGCTGATGCTGTTTTACCACCTGCTGACAGGGAGGCAACAATGAGAGCCGCACTCCTGTTCCTCTGGCTCATCACCCCGACGCCTTTCGCCCAGGCCGCCGACTGGCTTGGCTGGCGCAAGGTGGGGGATGCCACGCTGACCTGGGGGCCTTTCACCGTTTATACCTCCCAGTTGCGCACCCCTGAAGGGCGCTACACCGGCAAGATGCAGGATCAGGCGCTCATTATCACCTACGCGCGTGACATCGACAGTGAAGACCTGGTCGAGGCAACCCGCGACCAGTGGCGAGCACAGGGGGTTTTGCAGCAGGAACCGCAGAGCGAAGCCTGGCTGCGAATGCTTGCCTCGCTGTGGCCGGATGTCGGGCCGGGGGCGCAGCTGGCGTTCGTGCTTAACGATAAGCAAGGACAGTTCTGGTACCGCGCACCTTCTGCATCGGGCACTTTCAGACCCCTGGGGCCGCCTCAGTCGCAAGCGTTCAGCACACGTTTTCTGGGGATCTGGCTTGATCCCCGCACGAAATACCCTGAGCTGCGTCAGCAGTTAATCGGAGGACAACAATGAAACGTTTTTTGATCATGGCGCTGGGTGTGACGATGTTGCTGGCAGGCTGCAGCACGGACGTGACGGAGTACCGCCAGCAGCAGCCGCGGCTTGATATATTCCACTATTTCCAGGGCAAAACGGAAGCGTGGGGGATGGTGCAGGATCGCAGCGGGAAGCAGATCCGCCGCTTCCACGTGGAGATTGCCGGGGACGTGATTGGCGACACGCTGACGCTGAATGAACATTTTGTCTACGACGATGGTGAAAAACAGCAGCGGGTATGGCATATCCGCCGCGTGGCGACCGATCGTTATGAGGGCACGGCGGGCGATATCGACGGCGTGGCGACGGGGCAGGCGGCGGGCAATGCCTTCAACTGGAGGTACAGCATGAACGTGAAGGCCAACGGCAGCACCTGGCTGCTGCACTTCGACGACTGGATGTACCTGCAGGATGGCACACACCTGTTTAATAAAACCGAGATGAAGAAATTTGGCGTCACCGTCGCCACGGTGACGCTGTTCTTTACCCGCAAGGCGTAACGTTAATCGTGGGGAGGGGCGTTTTTACTGCCTGAGTAAATGAAAAACAGCGCAATACCCAGGCAGAGGACGGCGGCCAGTCGGCTCGTCGAAAACGGAATGGCCGCATTGCCCAGCCAGCCAAAGTTATCAATCAGCATACTCATGGTGAGCTGACCAAAAATCACCGCGACCGTGGCGACGGCGGTGCCGATGCGCTGCACCGCCACGACCATGATCACAATGTACGGCACGCCAAACATCGCCCCGAGAAGCTGCCATTTCGGCACGTCCAGCAGGGTGACTGTCTGTTTTGGTTCAAAGAAAAAAATCAGCAAGGCGGTGACCAGCGCGCCAACGGAGAACGTCAGGAACGCGCTTTTGAATACGCCCACGCGGCTGCCGAGTTGCCCGTTGATCGCCGCCTGAATGCTCAGCGTCGCGCCGCCGCACACGGCCAGAATAATCATCATCAGTGTCATCGTGTTACCCCTGTGCGACCAGAATCAGTGCCGCAATAATAAAACCCAGCGCGACGATCCGTTTCGCGTTGATCTTCCTGTGCGGTGTGCCCAGCAGACCGTAATGGTCGATCAGCAGGCTTTTAAAAACCTGCCCCGCCAGAATGCCAATCATCGTCAGGGCGATGCCGATGGCCGGGGTGGCTAGGGTCAGGATCACCACGTAAACCGGGCCAAGTACCCCGCCGAGCAACTGCCAGCCAGGCTGGGCAAAAAACGACGGGCTGTTGCGCGGGCTGAAGAACAGCATCAGCAGAAACGTCAGCGCGGCGCCGACGCCAAAAATGCTGAACGTGGCCCATAAATCACCGACTTTTCCACCCAGCGGCCCCAGCAGGCCAGCCTCTACGGAAAGCCCCATCCCCCCGGCAATCACCAGTAAAATCAAAACAAGCTGCATTGTTATTCCTCCGTTTTGCAGGCGGAGAAGATTACGTCGGTCTGGTCATGAGAAAAATGCCATAATGCAGGAAACACCTTTGCAGGATATGCACGAATGTACGATGCCGGGAGCATGAACCTCCGTTCGCTGAAGATTTTTATCGCGGTTTTTGAAGCCGAAAATTTTTCCGTGGTCGCGCGCCGCGAGGGCCTTTCCGCCTCGCAGGTTTCGCGCATTATCCACCAGCTTGAGGACGCACTCGGCCAGCAGCTTTTTTACCGCAATACCCGGGCGGTGATCCCCACAGAAAGTGGTCATCTGTTTATCCGCTATGCCAGGGAGATGATGACGAGTTTTGAGGAGGCTCGTCGGGAGCTGGATGCACGTTCAACGGAGCCTTCCGGCACGATCCGCATTAATGCACCGGTCTTTTTCGGCCAGCGGCACATTGCGCCAGGGCTGCCTGGTCTGACGGCGCGCTATCCGCGGCTGAATATCGAGCTGACGCTGACCGATGATTTTATCGACCCGCACAAGAATGCCGCCGACGTGATCTTTCGCATCGGCGTGCTGACGGACTCCACCTTTCACGCGCGCATTTTTGGTCAGCAGCGCTACCATCTGGCCGCCTCGCCGGACTATCTGCGACAGCACGGCGCGCCGCAAGGGCCGGACGATCTGGCGCATCATAAATGCCTGGTCTACCGTGGTTCGTCGGGGCCTAACCGCTGGCTATTTCGCGGTCCGGGGGAGGAGTGGGTGCACTACCCGGTGATGCCATTAATGACGTCAAATAATGCGGAATCGCTGCTTGCTGCCGCGCTGGGTGGGATGGGAATTGTGCTGTTTCCGGACTGGCTGATTGGCGACCGCGTGCAGCAGGGCGAACTGGTCGCACTCCTGCCAGGGCTGGAGTGCGCCATTCATACGGAGCCCCTGAATATTGCGGCGATCTACCCAAACGCGCGGCATCCGCCCCTTAACGTCAGGGCGGTAATTGATCATTACGTCGGGTGTTTCGGTACGCCGCTGTACTGGCAAACGCAGGGCAGGTGATTACGCGCCAAGCTCGTTGCGGATAATCGCGGCTCCGGCGCTCAGCGCCTTCAGCTTACCGTTGGCAACCTGACGGGAAAGCGGCGCCATACCGCAGTTGGTTGACGGGTAAAGCTTGTCGGCATCGACAAACTGCTGCGCTTTACGCAGGGTGTCAGCCACTTCTTCCGCGGTTTCAATGGTGTTGGTTGCCACGTCGATGGCGCCTACCATCACTTTTTTGCCGCGGATCAGCTCCAGCAGATCCATCGGCACGCGGGAGTTGTGACACTCCAGCGAGATGATGTCGATATTCGATGTCTGAAGCTTAGGAAACGCCTCTTCATACTGGCGCCATTCTGAGCCAAGGGTCTTTTTCCAGTCGGTATTGGCCTTGATGCCGTATCCGTAGCAGATATGCACCGCAGTTTCGCATTTCAGCCCTTCAATGGCACGCTCCAGCGCCGCAATCCCCCAGTCGTTGACCTCATCAAAAAAGACGTTAAATGCCGGCTCATCAAACTGAATGATATCGACACCTGCGGCCTCTAACTCTCTTGCCTCCTGATTGAGGATTTTAGCGAACTCCCAGGCCAGCTTTTCGCGGCTTTTATAGTGCGCGTCGTAAAGAGTGTCGATCATGGTCATTGGCCCCGGCAGGGCCCACTTGATTGGCTTATCCGTGAGCTGCCGTAAGTATTTTGCGTCGTCCACGAACACCGGTTTTTGACGCGCCACGGCGCTGACCACCGTCGGCACGCTCGCATCGTAGCGGTTACGAATGCGCACGGTCTGACGGTTTTCAAAATCCACGCCGCTGAGGTGTTCAATAAAGGTGGTCACAAAGTGCTGGCGCGTCTGTTCGCCATCGCTGACGATATCAATCCCCGCGCGGATCTGCTCATCAAGCGATAAACGCAGCGCATCCTGCTTACCGGCCAGTAACTCCTGATCCTCTAATTTCCACGGTGACCACAGCGTTTCAGGTTGTGCAAGCCAGGTTGGCTTAGGCAGGCTGCCAGCGGTTGACGTCGGGAGCAATGTTTTCATATGTATAACCCTTTTAAATTCGATTAATTAACGCGCGTAGTTATCAGACCACTGCTCGAGTACGTGTTTGTAAGGCTTGATAAATTGTTCTTCCGTGAATTTACCCTGCTCAATGGCCAGCTGGCTGCGTTCGACACGGTCGTAAACAATTTTGGTTAATGAGTGATCCTGCTGATTCAGATCGGGGCGATAGCAGTGTCCTGCCGCCGAGTTAGCGTTATAAATTTCCGGGCGATAGATCTTCTGGAACGTCTCCATCGTGCTGATGGTGGCGATCAGTTCAAGATTGGTGTAATCACTGAGCAAATCGCCGGTGAAGAAGAAGGCAAACGGCGCCACGCTGTTTTCAGGCATGAAATAGCGTACCTTCAGGCCCATTTTCGCGAAGTACTGCTCCGTCAATGACTCGCCATCCGGCGTGTACTCAATGCCCAGCACCGGGTGCTGGTTACCCGTGCGACGATAAGTGTCTTTGCTGGACACGCTCAGGCAAATCACCGGTGCTTTTTTGAAATTCTCCCGGTATTCCGGTGAATTAACAAAATGGCGGAAGATATTGCCGTGCAAGACACCAAACTTCTCCGGAATGGTGAAATGGGGCTGGTTTTTATTATGCTCCAGCAGCAGGACGCTGAAATCGTAATCGCGCACGTAAGAGGAGAAGTTATTGCCGACAATACCGTCGATGCGTTCATTGGTTTTTTTATCGACGATTGTGGTTTGCAATATTTCAATGGCCGGGAAGGTTTTCTCCGCACCAATATTCAGATCCACAGAGACGATCTCAAGCTCGACCGCGTAACGATCGGCATTGGGGTTATCCCAGCGCGCCAGGGCATTAAAGCGGTTATTGATCATCACCAGAGTATTACGCAGGTTCTCCTGACGTTTTTCCCCGCGGGCGAGGTTGGCAAAGTTGGTGGTCGTACGCGTATTCTCTGACGGGTTATAATTTTCATCGAAGCAACTGCGCTTAAGGGTAAATGTAAAAGCTTTACTCATCTTGGTTATGCATCCTAAGTTCATGTTGCCAGGAAGTTATCAATGCATAATTTATGCCTGACGCGGTGGCGCAGGGGAAGTGACTTAATTTCACAGCAACATGAGCGAACTTCATGAACTGCTCAGTTCCAGTTATACTGCCCAAAATTTCCAACCGGTTTAAACACACTCATGACAAAACTCACCTTACAAGAGCAGATGCTGAAAGCGGGCTTAGTCTCCAGCAAGAAAATGGCCAAAGTTCAGCGCACGGCCAAGAAATCCCGCGTGCAGGCGCGTGAGGCCAGAGAGGCGGTAGAAGAGAACAAAAAAGCGCAGCTTGAGCGTGACAAACAGTTGAGCGAGCAGCAAAAACAGGCCGTGCTCGCCAAAGAGTTTAAGGCGCAGGTGAAGCAGTTGATTGAGATGAACCGCATCACGGTGGCAAAAGGCAACATCACCTTTAACTTCACCGACGGCAATTTGATCAAAAAAATCGAGGTGGATAAGGCAACCCAGACCCAGTTAATTAACGGTCGTCTGGCCATCGCACGTCTGGTGATTAACGCTAATGGCGATTGCGAATACGCCATTATCCCGGCGGTGGTGGCGGATAAAATTGCCCAGCGCGATGCCGACAGTATTGTGTTAAATAGCGCCCTGAGTCAGGAAGAGCAGGATGAAGACGATCCGTATGCCGATTTCAAAATCCCTGACGATTTGATGTGGTAAGACGGTTCAGAACGGTGCGGCGTGACGGGCGTTAACCGGCTCGCCGCTCACCGGATGAATAAAATTCAACTGACTGGCATGCAGCATCAGCCTCGGCGTTGTTCCGCTGCCAGGCCACGTCCGTCCTCCATATAAATCGCAGCCTAAAATCGGGTGGCCCAGCAGCTGACAGTGAATGCGCAACTGGTGGGTTCGCCCCGTTTCAGGCGTCAGTTCTACCCGCGTGAGCGGCATCGCCGCGTTTTGATGCAGGCGTTCCACCACCCGATAGCGTGAACGGGCGGGTTTGCCGTTAACGGCACAGATCGACATCAGCGGAAACAGCGCCGGGTCTTTGGCAATCGGCGCGTCAATTATCCCTTCATTGTTTTCCAGGTGGCCGCAAAGCAGGGCGCTGTAGACTTTTTCCACGCTGCGCTGGCTGAACTGCTGACACAGCGCGGCGTTGATCGACTTATTACGTGCAATCACCATCAGGCCGGACGTGCCAAAATCCAGGCGATGCACCAGCGTGCAGCCAGGAAAGTTTTGAACCAGACGATAGTGCACCGAATCGAGATTTTGCGGATTTTTACCCGAGAGGCTAAGCAGACCGGAAGGTTTATTGATCAGCAGCAGATGTTCATCCTGCCAGAGGATCTCAATGTCGTCATGACACGGTGGGGCAATAAAAGAATCAATAATCGCAGACATCAGGCCGCCCGGCTGGAGAGTGGGAGCGGATGATAACGAAATGCGGGAGAAAAGAAAAATCCTCTCACCGGGCGGTGAGAGGGGGAAATCTTAGGCAGCCACCAGGCTGTCGATCGCGGCTTTCGCGTCGGTCTGTGCTTTGGTCGCCACTTCAGGACCGTAAGCGATACCTTCTGCAAACACGAAGTTCACGTCGGTGATCCCGATGAAGCCCAGGAACAGGCTCATGTACGGCGCAACCAGGTCGGTTGGGGTATCTTTATGAATACCGCCACGGCTGGTCAGCACGATGGCACGCTTGCCTTTCACCAGACCTTCCGGGCCATTTTCGGTGTAACGGAAGGTAACACCAGCGCGAGCCACCAGGTCGAAGTAGTTCTTCAGCTGGGTTGGGATGTTGAAGTTGTACATTGGGGCGTTGATCACGATAACGTCGTGCGCCTGCAGTTCAGCAATCAGCTCATCAGAGAGCGCCAGGGCTTCCTGCTGGCGTGGGCTCAGCGGTGCATCGCTTGGACGCAGCGCGCCAACCAGCTCGCCATCCAGCACAGGAATTGGGTTTGCAGCCAGGTCACGCACGGTGATTTGGTCTGCGGAATGGTGTTCACGCCACTGTTCAACGAAGTAATCAGACAGCTGACCAGACTGAGAGTACCCTGCCAGAATACTGGATTTCAAAACTAATACTTTGCTCATGGGTGATTCCTGTTTTGCATTTGATTGAAGGGGGTTGCCCCGTTGCTTGTTGACACTTTATTCACAATCCTGCCACAGAGATAGCGCAATATATCGAAGCCTATGTTCGAATTTTTTGAATAAGGCGTGGAAAGCGCTGATGTGGTACTCTATAGCAATCATTACAAAGAGATTTTATCCGGCAGTGCACTGCCCGTTAATGCTATGACAGAACAACAAAAATTGACCTTCCCGATGCTCCTGCAACAGCTTGATTCACTGATGTTGCGCGATAAACAGCGCTTTGCTCGCCGCTTGCACGGGGTGAAGAAGGTTAAAAATCCTGATGCACAACAGGCCATTTTCCAGGAGATGGCGAAAGAGATTGAACAGGCGGCAGGGAAAGTTGTGCTGCGCGAAGCGGCTCGTCCGGCAATTACCTATCCGGAAAATCTGCCCGTCAGTCAGAAGAAGCAGGAGATCCTCAACGCCGTGCGCGACCACCAGGTGGTGATCGTGGCGGGGGAGACCGGCTCGGGGAAAACCACACAGTTGCCGAAAATCTGTATGGAGCTCGGCCGCGGGGTGAAGGGCCTGATTGGTCATACCCAGCCGCGTCGTCTGGCGGCGCGTACCGTGGCGAACCGTATTGCCGAGGAGCTGCAAACGGAGCCGGGCGGCTGCATCGGTTATAAGGTGCGTTTCAGCGACCATGTGAGCGATAACACCATGGTCAAGCTGATGACCGACGGTATCCTGCTGGCGGAAATTCAGCAGGATCGTCTGCTGATGCAGTACGACACTATCATTATTGATGAGGCGCACGAGCGCAGTCTGAACATCGACTTCCTGCTCGGCTACCTGAAAGAGCTACTGCCGCGTCGCCCGGATCTGAAAATTATTATCACCTCCGCGACCATCGACCCGGAGCGTTTCTCAAAACATTTCAATAACGCACCGATTATTGAAGTTTCCGGTCGTACCTATCCGGTAGAAGTGCGCTATCGCCCGATCGTGGAGGAGGCGGAGGATACCGAGCGCGACCAGTTGCAGGCAATTTTCGACGCCGTTGACGAACTGGGCAATGAGAGCGCGGGCGACATTCTGATCTTTATGAGCGGCGAGCGTGAGATCCGCGATACCGCCGATGCGCTCAGCAAGCGCGATCTGCGCCACACGGAAATTTTGCCGCTTTACGCTCGTCTCTCCAACAGCGAACAGAACCGCGTGTTCCAGCCACACAGCGGGCGCCGCATCGTGCTGGCAACCAACGTGGCGGAAACCTCGCTGACCGTGCCGGGCATCAAGTATGTGATTGATCCGGGTACGGCGCGTATCAGCCGCTACAGCTACCGCACCAAGGTACAGCGTCTGCCGATTGAGCCGGTTTCACAGGCGTCGGCCAACCAGCGTAAAGGGCGCTGTGGACGTGTGTCGGAGGGGATCTGTATTCGTCTCTATTCAGAAGACGATTTCCTCTCCCGCCCGGAGTTTACCGACCCGGAGATCCTGCGCACCAACCTCGCTTCCGTCATCCTGCAGATGACCGCGCTGGGGCTGGGCGATATCGCCGCTTTCCCGTTTGTCGAAGCGCCGGACAAACGCAATATTCAGGACGGCGTACGCCTGCTGGAAGAGCTGGGGGCGATCACCACTGACGAGCAGGCCACCGCGTATAAACTGACGCCGCTGGGACGGCAGCTCAGCCAGTTGCCGGTGGACCCGCGTCTGGCGCGCATGGTGCTGGAAGCGCAAAAACACGGCTGTGTGCGCGAGGCGATGATCATCACCTCGGCGCTCTCCATTCAGGATCCGCGTGAACGGCCAATGGACAAACAGCAGGCGTCGGATGAAAAACACCGTCGCTTCCACGACAAAGAGTCGGATTTCCTTGCCTTCGTGAACCTGTGGAACTACCTCGGCGAGCAGCAGAAAGCGCTGTCATCTAACCAGTTCCGCCGTCAGTGCCGCGTGGATTTCCTCAACTACCTGCGCGTGCGCGAGTGGCAGGATATTTACACCCAACTGCGCCAGGTGGTGAAAGAGCTGGGTATTCCGGTGAACAGTGAACCGGCGGAGTACCGCGAAATTCACATCGCATTGCTGACCGGACTGCTGTCCCATATCGGCATGAAGGATGCCGAAAAGCAGGAGTATACCGGTGCGCGCAACGCCCGTTTCTCCATCTTCCCCGGCTCCGGGTTGTTCAAGAAACCACCCAAGTGGACCATGGTTGCTGAACTGGTGGAAACCAGCCGTCTGTGGGGGCGTATTGCCGCGCGTATCGATCCGGAATGGGTGGAGCCGGTGGCGCAACACCTGCTGAAACGCTCATACAGTGAACCGCACTGGGAGCGCGCGCAGGGGGCGGTGATGGCAACCGAAAAAGTGACCGTCTACGGTCTGCCGGTGGTGGCCGCGCGTAAGGTCAACTACAGCCAGATTGACCCGGCGCTGTGCCGCGAGCTGTTTATCCGCCACGCGCTGGTGGAGGGCGACTGGCAGACGCGTCACGCCTTCTTCCGTGAAAACCTCAAGCTGCGTGCCGAAGTGGAAGAGCTGGAGCACAAATCCCGTCGTCGCGACATTCTGGTGGATGACGAGACGCTGTTCGAATTTTACGACCAGCGCATCAGCCACGATGTCATTTCCGCCCGCCACTTTGACAGCTGGTGGAAGAAGGCCAGCAAAGAGACGCCGGATCTGCTCAACTTTGAAAAGAGCATGCTGATTAAAGAAGGGGCGGAGTCGGTCAGTAAGCTCGACTACCCGAACTTCTGGCATCAGGGCAACCTTAAGCTGCGGCTGACCTATCAGTTTGAGCCGGGAACGGACGCGGATGGTGTCACCGTTCATATCCCGCTGCCACTGCTAAACCAGGTAGATGAGAGTGGATTTGAGTGGCAAATTCCCGGCCTGCGCCGCGAACTGGTGATTGCGCTGATCAAATCGCTGCCGAAACCGGTGCGGCGTAACTTTGTTCCGGCCCCTAACTACGCCGAAGCGTTTTTAGGCCGCGTCACGCCGCTGGAGATGCCGCTGCTGGATGCGCTGGAGCGTGAGTTCCGCCGCATGACCGGTACCACCATTGACCGCGAAGACTGGAACTGGGATCAGGTGCCCGATCACCTGAAAATCACCTTCCGCGTGGTGGACGATAAAAACAAGAAGCTGCAGGAAGGCCGTTCGCTCACCGCGCTGAAAGAGGCGCTGAAAGGCAAAGTGCAGGAGACCTTGTCCGCGGTGGCGGATGATGGGATTGAGCAGAGCGGGCTGCACATCTGGAGCTTTGGTCAGCTCCCCGAAAGCTACGAGCAAAAACGCGGCAACTACAAAGTGAAGGCCTGGCCTGCACTGGTGGATGAGCGCGACAGCGTGGCGATCAAGCTGTTTGATAACCCGCAGGAACAGCAGCAGATGATGTGGCGCGGGCTGCGCCGCCTGTTGCTGCTCAACATCCCGTCGCCGATCAAGTATCTGCACGAGAAGCTGCCGAACAAAGCCAAGCTGGGGCTGTACTTTAACCCGTACGGCAAAGTGCTGGATCTGATCGACGACTGCATCTCCTGCGGCGTGGACAAGCTGATCCACGAGGCGGGCGGTCCGGTCTGGTCAGAAGAGGGCTTTGCTCAGCTTCATGAAAAGGTACGCGCGGAGCTGAACGACACCGTGGTGGATATTGCCAAACAGGTCGAGCAGATCCTCACCACCGTGTTCAATATCAACAAACGCCTGAAAGGGCGCGTGGATATGACCATGGCGCTGGGGCTGTCGGATGTCAAAGCGCAGATGGCGGGCCTGGTGTACCGGGGCTTTGTCACCGGCAATGGCTTCAACCGTCTCGGCGACACGCTGCGTTACCTGCAGGCGATTGAAAAACGGCTGGAGAAAATGGCCATCGATCCGCATCGTGACCGTGCCCAGATGCTGAAAGTGGAAAACGTGCAGCAGGCGTGGCAGCAGTGGTTGAACAAACTGCCACCGGCACGTCGTGACGATGAAGACGTTCAGGCGATCCGCTGGATGATCGAAGAGTTACGCGTCAGCTTCTTTGCCCAGCAGCTCGGTACGCCGTATCCGATTTCGGATAAACGTATTTTGCAGGCGATGGAGCAGATTTCGGCTTAACACCCTGTTTTCTCCCTCTCCCGGTGGGAGAGGGCCGGGGTGAGGGCATCAGGCCGCACAATTTTCACCCGTTCACAATTGCCAGCGTAAACCCATCCCACCCCTTAACCCCGACCGTTTGCAGCGCGGTGGTGGTTAAGCGCGGATTGTCCCCCATCATCTCGATAAACCGGCGAACACCCTGCACGCGCGCGTCGTCGCTTTGGCCGTTAATCACTTCGCCATCGCGCACCACGTTATCGCCGATAATCACCGTGCCGGGGCGGGAGTAGTGCAGCGCCCATTCGAGGTAGCCGGGATTGTTTGGCTTATCAGCATCAATAAAGATCAGGTCGAACGGCGGAACGTCGCCAAAATTTTCCAGAGAAGTCAGCGCCGGGCCTTCGATGAGTTCAATGCGTTGGTTGAGACCGGCAAGCTGAATATTCTGCCGCGCCACGCGGGCATGCGTGGAATCGGCCTCAAGCGTAATCAGCTTTCCGTCCGGCGGCAGGGCGCGCGCCATCCAGATTGAACTGTAAGCACCCAGCGTTCCGATCTCCAGAACGCGCCGCGCCTGCGTCATGCGCACGAACAGTGCCAGCAGTTGCCCCTGATTGGCCGCAACATCGTGTTCGGGGAGTCCGGCGCGCTGGTTGTTTTCCAGTACCTTGCTCAGTACCTCATCTTCAGGAATAAGCGACGAAATCATGAAATTATCAACTGCAGACCACTGTTGTTGCATAAATTGTCTCCTGAGGGGGAATCGCCGGGTGGCGGCTGCGCCTTACCCGGCCTGTGTGACGCCAGGCCCGTTAAGCGCCTTCAGACATTGACCCAACCGCCGCCCAGCGCTTTATACAAATCAATCTGCGCCAGCAGCAGGTTATTTTTCACCTGCACCACGTTGGTTTGCACCGAGTAAAGTGTACGCTGTGCGTCGAGCACATCCAGATAAGATGAATAGCCGGTGCGATAGCGGTTCTGCGCAATGCGCAGCGTCTCGTGGGCCACCTCCTGCTGGGCCAGCAGTTCGCTAAGTTGTTCCTGATAACGCGTAATGGCGTCAAGGCTGTTGTTCACTTCGGCAAACGCATTGCGCACGGTTTTCTCATAGGCGTACAGCGCCTGATTACGCTGCGACTGGGAGATATCCACCTGCGCATTCAGCGCCTGGCGGTTCAGCAGCGGGGAGAGAATACTGCCGCCTGCGCTCCAGAGCTGTAACGGGTTGTCCAGCAGGCCGGAAAGGGTGCGATCCTGAATCGATCCGGTCGCCGTCAGGTTGATCGACGGCAACAGGCTGGCGCGCGAGGCGGCAAGGCTGGCATCGGCCGCAATAAGCTGACGCTCCGCCTGAACGATGTCAGGTCGTCGGTTAAGCAACGATGACGGCAACTGTGAAGGCAGCCTGAGCGGTGTAAGCGTGCTGAAGCTTTCACTGCGCGCCACCTCGCCCGGGTTACTGCCCAGCAGCAGACTCAGGGCATTCTCTTGCTGCGCGATCTGATGCTGCAGCAGCGGCACCTGCGCCCGGGTGGCCCGCAGCTCAGAGTCAGACTGCATCAGCTCCAGGCGCGAACTGTAGCCCGTTTCAAACTGCCGTTTAGCAAGATTAAATGCCTCTTCGCGTGATTTCAGCGTGGACTCGGTGACGCGAAGCTGTTCGTCAAGCGAGAGCAGGGTGACATACCCGGAGGCCACCGACGAGGCGACAGTTAAATCTGCGGCAGCGGCGGCGGCTTTTTGCGCCTCCAGCGAGGCCTGCGCGGCATTGGCCGTGCTGCGGTTGACGCCCCAGATATCCACATCATAGCTGGCGGTGAGGCTGCCTTTGTACAGAGTACTGTATACCGGTAACCCCGTGGCGGCCGATTGCGTCCGGGCGCGGGTGCCGGTTACGCCCGCATCCAGCGACGGAAACAGGCTGCCGTCAGCGGCATAGACTCTTGCCTGATACTCATTGATCCGTTCGCGGGCGATCAGCACGTCGCTGTTATTTTTCAGCGCCTGATCCACGTAGCGGTTGAGATTGTTGTCGTGAAAATTTCGCCACCAGAGTTGTTCTGGCGCGCTGGCAGGGCCGGATGCCGCCCGCCACTGGGCAGGAATATGCAGTGACGGTTGGGCAGGTTTTACATCCACCGACTGGCATCCGGCAAGCAGAACGGCAACCAGCAGGCTGGCTAGCGGGCGAAGGGTCATTGCTTCGCCTCCCGCGTATCAATGGTCACCTGTACCGACATGCCAGGACGTAGCAGTGCTGACTCTTCAGGTTTATCCAGCACTTCGATACGCACCGGAATACGCTGGGCGATTTTGACAAAGTTCCCGGTGGCGTTATCCGGCGTGATGGCGCTGAATTCGACGCCGGTCGCCGGGGAGATGCTCTCCACGCGGCCCTGATAGGCTTTGTTATTGAGCGCATCGACGGTAAATTTCACCGGCTGGCCCACGCGCAGCTCCGCGAGCTGGGTCTCTTTAATATTGGCGATCACCCAGTGCTGCGGCGGCACCAGGGTGGTGAGATGCGTCCCGGCCGTCACATACGCGCCCAGACGCACCGCGATCTGCCCCAGCTGGCCGTCACGCGGCGCCACAATGCGGGTGTTTTGCAGGTCGATTTGCGCCAGCTCCAGCGCCGCTTTGGCGTTTTCCACATCCGCCTCCAGCGCACCGCGATTCACAATCACCGTCTGCAGATCCTGGCGCGACATCTCAAGCGTCGCTTTGGCCTGCTCAATATCGGCGCTGCCCTGGGCCGCGCTGGCCAGCGCCGCGTCGCGTTCGCGGATGGAGAGCGATCCGTCAGCCGTCAGGTCTTTCACCCGCTTTAAATCCGCCTGGGTTTTCAGACTCTGGGCGCGGGCATTTTTCAGCGCGGCGTCATTTTTTGCGATGACGGCTTCCGCGCTTTTACGCTGCTGGAGGTTGTTATTCAGGGCGGCAATTTTCATCGCCAGCTGCGCCTCGGCCTGATGTACCCGCTGGCGATAGATACGGTCATCGATCTGCAGCAGAAGCTCGCCTTTTTTAACCTGCGCGAAATCCTGTACCTTCACTTCGGTGATGTAGCCATTTACCTGCGGGCTGATGAACGTGGTCTGGCCGCGCACGTAAGCGTTATCGGTAAACTGCGCGTGGCGGGTGAACGGCGGGAGCTGCCACGCGTAAAGGATCACCAGCACGCCGACAATACCGATGGCAGCGGCGGTGAAAACGGAAACAATGCGCACATTTTTGCGGGTGTTGGCCTGCTCTTTGGCGGCATCCTGCTGACTCATAAACTCTCCAGAAATATTTCAATTATTTGTTGCCGGTGGCGTTCTTAAGCGCCATACGGGCAGTGATGCGCAGGCGCAGCAAGCGCCATAAAATCCAGACCAGCGTGGCCGCGGCAATACTCGCGGTCAGTAAATAGGTGTCGTTGTAAGCCAGAATGTTTGCCTCAAGCGCGGTCACCGTCTGCAACTGGGTGATCGCCTGCGTGCCCAACAGGGCGCTGTCGCCAATCAGGCTTTTGTACATCTGGGTATAAAGCTGAATCCGCTCGTTAACCAGCGGATTGAGCGTGGTGAGCTGGTCCGCCAGCAGGCTGGAGTGATACTTTTCGCGCCAGGTCTGGAAGGTACCGAGAATAGCCGAGCCCAGCAGGCCGCCGAGGTTCTGGCTCATGCCGAACATTACCGAGAAGCTCACCAGATTACGCGGGTCGGCGATGACGCCGCCAATGGCGGCCAGCATCGCGGGGGAGAGGAAGAAGGCACTGCCAAAGCCCAGCAGGAACTGGCTGAGCATCAGTTGATCCGGGCGCGTCAGGTTGTTGGACTGGCTGTCCAGCAGCGAGGCGACAATCATCAGCACCAGGGAGGTGATAATCGGCCATGCCAGTTTGGTCGGCTTAATGGTCAGACAGCTGGTGACGATCCCGCAGACGATCCCGGCAAATATGGACCACGCCAGGTGCGTCATCTGCTCGTTCTGTAACCCCACGTACTGCAGCCAGCCGATGACGCCGGTGTTTTGCTCGGCCAGCACGATGCGGATCAGCAGCATAATCAACCCAAGGCGCACAATACTGCCGCTCGACAGCCAGCGGGTGTTCAGCAGCGGGTTACTGCGGTTATGTTCAAACACGATGGCGGAAACAATCAGCACCAGTGAGAGCGCCAGCGACCAGCCGATCCACGGCGCTTCAAACCACCAGTCCAGACGGCCCAGCGACAGCACCGCGCACAGCAGCGCCATCCCCGGTGCCAGTAAAAAGAAGGTGATAAAGTCTTTTTTCTCAAAGACCTTACGCCGATCGCCCGGCGGCAGTTTCAGCGCAATCACGCACGCCAGCGAGATGAGGGCCAGCCCCAACTCGAAGAAATAGAGCCCGCGCCACTCATCAAGCTGCAACAGCTCGGTTGAAAAGAGTCGCGCCAGCGGAATGGCCAGTGACGAGCCGGTGATGCCAATGGTCAACGCCTTCAGGCGGTGTTTCGCCGGCCAGGCCTGGATCTGGTAATAAATGCCCAGCGAGCTGAGCGCGGCGGCCACCATCCCGTGCGCGGCGCGCACCATCAGCGCCGAGCTAAGATCGTTGACAAACAGGTGGAAAAAAGTGACCAGCACATACAGCACCAGAAAACCTTCGGTGAAGGCGCGCAGACCATACTGCTGGCGGAATTTCACCAGCAGCAGGTTAATGGAGATATTGGTCATTACATAGACCGCCGGTAGCCAGGCGATCTCGGTTGACCAGGCGCCAAAGGTGCCCTGCAAATTTTGCAGGTTGGCGGTGACTACCGCATTCCCCAGGGCGCCCGTCAGGCAAACCAGCAGACCGACAACGCCATAGGCAATCCGCTTTGGCGTACTGTGCTCCGGCGTGGAGGGTGAACCCAGCAGGGCGGGTTTCTCGTGTGGCTGCCACTCGCGAGGAGCATAAGGGTCGCGTTCGGGCAGGCGCATAACGTCGTTTACCTTTGATAAAATGGGAGAATTAACAGGCTGGCGATTCTACGTCTGCCGTAAAACATAATACAAGTGAATATGATTTACGCATGTTAATCAAATGTTGAACTGAAGGTTTTAGGAAAAAGAGCGGCCTTATCTCTGGCACTTTAGGAATCAACGCCTGTTTTGACGCGATAAGTGCGGTACGCTAATCCAAATGCTGTAAGGAGGTTACGATGATACCGACAATTTTTCCCTGTTTGCCCGGCAGCACGCTCAGTGCCGTAAATACGGTTGGGCAGTGGCTGGCGCAGGATGACCTGCAACCGGGTCAGTCTGTGGATATGGTGATTCTGGCGGGGAATGCCGTCATTCCAACCATCGAAGCTGCCTGCCGTCTGGCGGCGGAGCAGGGGGTGCCCATGATCATTAGCGGAGGCATCGGACACTCCACCACTTTTCTCTATGCCGCGATTGCGAAACATCCGCGCTATCACACCATTCCCACCACGGGCCGGGCAGAGGCGGCTATCCTGGCGGATATCGCCCGTCAATTCTGGCAGATCCCGGCCGACCGGGTGTGGGTGGAAGATCAATCGACGAACTGCGGGGAGAACGCCCGCTTTAGCCGCGAATTAATGAAGCACCATCAATTTGCCCCTGAAAGGGTGCTGGTGGTGCAGGATCCAACCATGCAGCGCCGCACCATGGCAACATTCGCCCGTGTATGTCGGGACGAACCCGTATCGCTGGAATGGGTAAGCCACGCGGGCTTTACGCCCGTGCTGCAAAACGGTGACGATGGGCTGGTGTTCAGCGATTCCGGTGAAGGGCTCTGGCCGGTGGAACGCTATTTGTCGCTGGTGCTGGGGGAACTGCCGCGCCTTCGCGACGATGTTAACGGTTACGGTCCGGCAGGACGTGATTTTATTGCCCATGTGGAGATACCTGATGAGATTGCGGCGGCATGGAATATCTTACGCAACGATGTCATTTTGACCGATGCGCTGGTAAGCCGATCCCTGTTGTGAATGTGGACGCAAAAAAATACCGGGCCAGCGTTAGCCGCTGACCCGGTATTGAATAAAGCGCGAAAAATTACAGATAAACCAGCGTCATGGTGTTCTGGCCGTCCAGTGGGGTATCGTCGGTAATGGCCAGGGTGGAGGTATC
Organism: Enterobacter cloacae complex sp. SHL021; assembly: GCF_049237765.1. NCBI lineage: Bacteria > Pseudomonadati > Pseudomonadota > Gammaproteobacteria > Enterobacterales > Enterobacteriaceae > Enterobacter > Enterobacter cloacae complex sp. SHL021. Next base: position 106,722 of record NZ_JBMKJG010000008.1, read on the forward strand.
CCAAATCACCAGGTTGGTCACGAAGTTAAAGTTAGCCGTGGTGATAGCCAATGGGGTGGTGGTGCCGGTTTCAGCAAAGGCGATGGTCTGGAAAGTATCGCTGCGTGGAATACCGGAATATTTCCAGCTGGTTGCAGGCCAGTCGTGGTTATGCCCAATAGGGTCTACAGTTTTACCGTCTGCGGTGGTACCGGTCATCCACATGCCGTAGTTACCGATCTTTTTCCCGTCGTTCGTGAAACCAACGCCATAAGTATAATATTTATTTGTAATATTCTTATTCTTCCCAATATCAACAGGAAGTTGTGCGTTGCTGTCGCTGCGATTATCGGTGATAGTGAAACCTATTTTGGTTGGCGCAGAGCAATTTATGGTCACAGGTATCTGTTTCTGACCGAGTTGATTATGTGAGTTTTCGGATAACTCACCGAGACGAATAAAGCCGTAATCGATAACACCGCCGTTACCCAGCTCAGCAGTACATGCTGCGTTGGTTAATGTACCTTTAACCTTAATAACAGCAGTTCCGGCTGCAAAAGCTGATGTGGTGCTCAACGCGATGGCTGTAGCCAGAATGATTTTTTTCATCCTTGATTTTTCCTTTTCATGAATATAAGACATGCGGGAATGATAAATGAACGCAGCGATGGCGTTCCCATTCACCTGGCGGAAATAATATTGAGTATTGAGTTTTTGGTATATTTATTAAAGTTGAATTTATTTTGTAGAAAAACTAAAGATATGCGAAAGCGACAAATAAAAGAAGGCTTTTTATTTGTTGTGTGAATATAACGGGGAAAAGTACCGGTTCAGGGTTACGCTGAACCGGTATAAGCAAATTATAGGATTAGAGATATACCAGGGTCATCGTCGCCTGACCGTCGAGAGGAGTATCGTCGGTAATCGCCAGCGCAGTAGTGTCACGAATCGTCAGATTAGTAACAAAGTTAAAGTTAGCTGTGGTGATAGCCAACGGTGCGGTGGTCCCTGTATCAGCAAAGGCGACGGTCTGGAACGCATCACTACGCGGAATACCGCTTTTTTTCCAGATATCAGGATTCCAGTCGTGGTTGTTGACAATCGGGTCTACGACTTTGCCATCTGCCGTGACATCCGTCATCCACATGCCGTAGTCACCAATATTTACGCCTTCGGACGTGGTACCCACGCCGTAAGTATAATATTTCACCGACTGGTTTAAGTTTTTACCGATATCAACCGGCAGCCGCGCGTTGCTGTCGCTACGGTTATCAAGAATGGTAAAGCCCACTTTGGTTGGCGAAGAACAGGTAATGGTGACAGGCACCTGTTTTTGTCCCAAATTATTATTTTCCAGTGCAGAAAGTTCTCCGAGGCGAATATAGCCGTAATCAATGACCCCGCCGTTGCCGATAGAAGGCGTACACGCCGCATTGGTCAACGCTCCGTGTACTTTTAATACAGCGGTAGGTTCTGCGAAAGCTGATGCGCTGGCCAGTGCAATTAATGAAGCCAAAATAACTTTTTTCATTGTTGTTCCTTAACAATTTCATAGGGGGTATTTGTTTTGACAGACCGCTTGCCTGTCTTGTGATTTATATTATTGGGAGTGTTTATGAAATTAAAGCAAGCATATTTAAAACTTCATTTTAGAAGTTCTAATGATAATTAACGTGTGATTCAAAAATTTCGTGAATAATTTTATTCTGGAAAACAGATGATGAAGAGTAAGCCATGCGGTAAGGGAGAGCGACGGATGGTATGACCACCCGTCAGCGTTATTAAAGTGCGGCGTATTTATCAAGCGTGCGCACCAGCTGCGTCACAAAGCCATACTCGTTGTCATACCAGGCGACGGCTTTCACCAGTTGCAGTTCGCCCGCCTCGGTCACTTCGGTTTGCGTGGCGTCAAACACCGAGCCAAAGTGCGAGCCAATGACATCTGACGACACAATCTCTTCATCGGTATAGCCAAAGGATTTATTTCCCTGCGTCGCTTTTTTCAGTGCGGCATTCACCTCTTCAACGGTGACCTTTTTGCCCAGAATGGCGACCAGTTCCGTTACCGAGCCGGTTTTCACCGGTACGCGCTGGGCATGACCTTTCAGTTTGCCGCTGAGTGCCGGGATCACCAGGCCAATCGCTTTGGCAGCACCCGTGGTGTGGGGAATGATGTTCTCCGCCGCCGCGCGTGAGGCGCGCAGATCTTTCCCGCGCGGACCATCCACCAGCGCCTGAGTACCAGTGTAGGCGTGAATGGTGGTCATGGTGCCCACTTTAATCTCAAAAGCATCGTGCAGGGCTTTTGCCAGCGGGGCGAGGCAGTTGGTGGTGCAGGAGGCGACAGAGATAATGGTATCACTGGCGTCAATGGTGTCGTCGTTAACGTTAAACACAATGGTTTTCATCTCACCTGCTGGCGCGGAGATCAGGACCTTTTTGGCGCCAGCATCCAGATGCGCTCTGGATTTTTCTTCCGACGTATAAAAACCGGTGCATTCCACGACGATATCCACCCCAGCGGCTTTCCACGGGATATGTCTGGCCTCTTTCTCGGCGTACACCGCGATGGTTTTACCGTCCACAATCAGCGCGTCTTCGGTGAAATCCACGCTCCATGGGAAGCCGCCGTAGTTAGAATCATGCCGGAGCAGATAGGCCAGTACTTTGGGAGAGGTGAGGTCGTTAATGGCGACGACGGTGTTGCTGTCCTGGGTTTCAAGAAGGCGACGAAGTACCAGGCGTCCAATGCGTCCAAATCCGTTAATGCCAATTTTACTCATGGTTTTCTCCTGTAAACGTGTCGATGCGACAGTTTGAACTTATCCAGGCTTAGACCATGAGGGGCGGGGCAGCAATTGAAGATGCTTCATGCCCCGGGAAGTATTTGAAAATCCATACAGAAAAGTTAATGAATTTTTAAGGAAAGGTCGTTATGTTGGCGCGGTAACTGTTTTTTATCGGAAAATCACATGCGCACTAAATATACAGGCCTGCAAATCGGCATTCACTGGCTGGTGTTTCTGTTAGTTATCGTCGCCTACTGCGCCATGGAGTTCAGAGGCTTCTTTCCGCGTACCGACCGACCGCTGATCAATATGATCCACGTCTCATGCGGGATCGCTATCCTGGTTTTGATGGTGACACGTCTGCTGGTGCGCCTGAAGTTCCGCGCGCCGCCGATTGAGCCGAAACCGAAAGCGATGATCACAGGCCTTTCGCATCTGGGGCATCTGGTGATTTATCTGCTGTTTATTGCTTTGCCGCTGATTGGCCTGGTGATGATGTATAACCGTGGAAACGACTGGTTTGCCTTTGGCATCGCCATGCCGCACGCGGCGGAATCCAACTTTGATCTGGCTGATGGGCTAAAAGAGTGGCACGAGACGCTGGCGAACCTCGGCTATTTTGTCATTGGCCTGCACGCAGCGGCGGCGCTGATGCATCACTATTTCTGGAAAGATAATACGCTGCTGCGCATGATGCCGAAAAAGCGGCAATAGCCCTCAACACTTTTGCCGCCTTTCTCGCCGGGTGGCGCTGCGCTTACCCGGCCTACAAAACCCGTTTTTTATTGCAGCAGAGCACGCTCTTCAGCTGTTAATGCCAGCCCCTGGGTTGACCCGGTCTCTGACGATTTCACCGCCGCTTCCAGTACCGCCATCACCGCTAATGCCTCGACAGGATGAACCGGATTGGCAATCTTCCCGAGCAGAGCATCGCGCACATTAATGTAATACTGGCGCTGATCGCCTTTCGGCGTGGTAATGGTCTGCGGCGCGCCGTCAGCCCCAAAGAACACCATACTGTCGCTGTCCTCACCCCAGGTTTCACTTCCCGGAACGATGCCGGTCAGCAGCTGGGCTTCCTGCTGATCGATACGGGCCTTCACTACGCTGCCCTTATCCCCATGGACGGTAAAGCGCGCGGTACCCCCGGCGACCAGCATGCTGGCGTGCAAAATAACCTTATGATCAGGGTAGTTTAAGACCACATGCGCCCAGTCGTTCACTTCTGCGCCGTCGCGCAGCGTCGCGATATTCCCTTGCACCGAGTGAGGCAGACCAAAGAGCTGTAGCGTCTGGTCGATCAGGTGCGGCCCCAGGTCAAACCACAGTCCGCTTCCCGGTACGTTCTGTTCTCTCCAGCGCACGCGCACTTCCGGGCGGAAGCGGTCAATGTGCGACTCAAACAGTTTCACCTTCCCGAGGGTGCCCTGTGTGATAACGTCCTTAATGCCCAGGAAATCACTGTCCCAGCGGCGGTTGTGGAACACGGAGAGAAGAAGCTGCTTTTCCTCCGCCAGGGCAATAAGATCGCGCGCTTCCTGCATATCGAGCGTGAAGGGTTTATCCACCACCACGTGTTTTCCGGCGTTCAGGGCCAGCGTGGCCAGCGGAGCATGGGTGGCGTTAGGGGAGGCGATCACCACCAGGTCAATATCAGGGTGCGTAATGGCCTCTTCCGGGGTAGTAACCACCTGCACGTCCGGCAGATCGCGCTTAACTTTCTCCTCATCACGGGAGGAAACCACCGCCAGCGTAAGCCCGTCCACAGACTGGATGAGCGGGGCATGGAAGGTTTTACCGACAAAACCATACCCGATCAGCGCAATGTTGATTGTCTTCATTTTACTCATGACCTTCTCCACGTTAATGAGCGCAAACCGTGACGGGCACGGTGCTCTGGTCCCCAAGCTCAGGCCAGGGACGATCTAAAAACAGTTGATGAATTTCGTCTAACCCGCACACCAGATACGGCTCACAGCGGTTGACTTTCAGATGGTCTGCGACGATCCAGTGCGTCTGGCTGGCGGCAAGCATCGCCCGTTTGACTTCTGCATCGGCTTCCGTCCCGGCACTCAGACCGAGTGATGAATGAAGGGCGCAGGCGCCAAGGATGGCGATATCCGCCCGATACCGTGAAAGCAGGGAGAGGGTGGCACCGCCAGCAAACAGGCGTTGCTTCTGATCCCATTTCCCGCCGAGCAGGATCAGCTCGATATCCTCCCGGTCGCTAAAAGCGTGGGCGATATCCAGCGAGGTGGTGATCACCGTCAGCGGCCCCTGAAGAAAAGAGGCCACCGCCATGACCGTACTGCCCGCATCCAGAAACAGCGTAGAGCCCGGCGGAACTTGCTGTGCCACCTGTTTTCCCAGCCGCTGCTTGGTCGCCGGCAGGAGCGTATTTCTGCCCTGGCGATTCATGGCCGAAAGATTGAGCGCGATAGCGCCTCCGTGGTTCTTCTGCGCCAGCCCTTGTTTTTCGAGGTCCGTGAGATCGCGGCGAATGGTATCTGCAGAGACCTGCAGCTTTTCTGCCAGCTCAGTGATGCTGGCCTGTCCCTGCTCGCTGATGATGTCGAGCACATATTTTTGACGCGCGGTTTTGTGCATGGCAGCAATCCTGCAAAATGTCGCAATAGTTCGCATAATACAGCATTTTGTCGCAGAGAAAAGGGCAACCACACATTAGTTCAGTTGCGTGATAATTGAGCTGTTATTGATTAAATATAAGTGAACGGTTTCTAAGGGTAATCAATATGTTATGACGATGTTTTATCTGGCTGTTTGGACTTTGTAACCAGTTAATTTCGCTTTACTGGTTTGTTGTTCTATTAAGAAACTATTTAAACCAATAAAATTCCTAAAAAATGCATTTGCTAGGTTTTTTATGCCAATAAATAGGGCGGCGCTACTTAAGTTGACATTTCTTTGAAAATCTTTGTGTCTGACGCGCGTGGAAATTAACGCAAAAATGTACATCCGGGTATTTTTAAATTTCACTTAAATAACAATGACTTTATTAGTTTCATTTGAAAGGCCATTTTTAAGAGTTTGTCCAGAAACCCCATGATTTTTCTTAGTTGTAACACCACATTAACATTGTGGGTGTAGTTGCCTATACCACATTTTGTTATGCTGCGAATCAGTTAAGAAGTAAGTAAATTCTTAATTCATATTAGGCTAAGGTCGGCTCTCATCTCCAATGGAAATGGGTATGGGGAGCTATTACCCGAAATTCAGTACGGGGGATTAATAATATTTTTCTGATTATCTATACCTCTTTTTGGGTAAAGGGTTAAACCATTCGCAGGCTCAGGGAGATATAAATGATGAGAGAGCGAAATTATAAGTGGGTCCGATTATCCGCAGTGCTGGTGTTAATTTCGGCATGCATTAATACGACCTATGCCAATAGCGGCGCGTTGGGTTTTGCCACGGTGCCGACGACAACATTAAAAGAAAGTATTCTTTTTGCCATCGATCGCGATCCGTCGGTCAGCCAGCAGGCGGCACAATTGGGTATTGGTCAGGCGCAAATAGATGAAGCACGTAGCGGATGGATGCCGCAAATATCGCTGAACGGCAGTACGGGCCATAGCCAAACCACCGATTCCAGCGGTTCACTGAGAAATTCAGCGGCATGGGGATTAAGCCTTACGCAGCTCATTTATGACTTTGGCAAGACGAATAACAGCATTAGCCAGTCTTCAGCGCGACGCGATAGCTATCGTTATCAGCTGATGGAGACGCTCACCGCCGTGGCGGAAAAAACCGCGCTGAGCTACGTGGAGGTCAGACGTTATAGCGATCTGTTGCAGGCGGCTAAAGAGAATGTGCAGGCCCTCAAAAACGTGGAGCAGCTGGCGAAACTGCGCGCGGATGCAGGCGTAAGCTCAACCTCCGATGAGCTGCAGACCCGCACGCGGATCGCCGGTATGCAGGCGACGGTGGAGCAGTACAACGCCGCGCTCAACAGCGCCCGCGCAAGGCTCGCGGTGTTGACGGGCATGCAGGCTGAAGCCTATTCACCGGTCCCTGAGAAGCTTGCCGTAGAGCAGAATGCCGTCAACCAGATCGATTACTCGCTGATACCGGCGGTCATGGCCGCGCAGAATATGGAGCGTTCAGCCCAGTATGGGGTGGAAACCGCAAAATCTCAGCACTGGCCAACGTTAAGCCTGAAAGGAGGCCGCACGCGCTATGAGTCGGATAACCGCGCTTACTGGGATGACCAGATCCAGCTCAATATCGATGCACCGCTGTATCAGGGCGGTGCCGTTTCGGCACGCGTTCGTCAGGCTGAAGGCACCAGGGCGATGGCCTCCTCTCAGGTCGATCAGGCGCGGTTTGATGTGCTGCAAAAAGCCTCCGTCGCGCAGGCAGACTGGACCGGCGCGCGTGGAAGAATGGCCGCCGGAAGCTTACAGCTTGAAAACGCGTTACGTGCCCGCGCGGTCTACAAAAATGAATACACCCTGAGCAAGCGGAGCATTAATGATTTGCTCAGCGTAGAACAGGATGTCTGGCAGGCCACGTCTGCCAAAATAATGGCTGAATATGATGGCTGGAGCGCGGCAATTAATTACGCCTCCGCTGTTGATAATCTCATGACGCTTATTGGAGTAGAAAAAAACGCTGCCGCAAAATTACCCGATTTGAGTTGAAAAAAGCCGCGCCTTTCTGCGCGAAATAAATCTGAAAATAATGGGTGAAATTTCCCAGGGATAGCTACATCCATCTGGTGGACATATCCACAGGAATCCGAGCACCTGCAAGGAGAGAAATATGAGTAACGTAAAAGTTGTAGATGTCATCATTCGCAAGACAGCGGAGAAAACGAAATTAACCGGCGAAGGAAATCTGTCGGTCTCCATTTCCTCTCCGAGCGTGATTGAAATCCAGGGTTCTGCACAGGACGTGGTGCGTTACGTCCGCCAGGGGAAAGACCTTCTCATTTATATGAAAGATGGCAGCGTTATTCGCTGCAATAACTATTTCGTTGAAGATCCTGAAACCCATAACCAGTCTGAACTGGTATTTAACGATAATCAGGAATTAACACATATCTCTTTTGTCGATGCCGGGGAAGCGTCAGGCGCAGCCGTTACTGAATTAACCGCGCAAGCCACACCTATTAGCAGCATTGAACCTTTCCTGACCCAGGAGAGCATATTGAGCGATGCGCCATGGGGCTGGATTGCGGGGGCGGCGTTAGGCGGCGGTGCTATTGGGGCACTGCTGGCTCACGGTGGTGACGGCGAAACAAAAACAAAAGTTATTGATAATACGAAAGAAGTTGAGAGCGCAACGCCAACCTTCATGCTCACCGATCTTGCGGGCGACAAGCAGGGCGTGCTGAGTGCAAATGCGATCACCGACGATAACACGCCAACCTTTAGCGGTACCGGGCAACCGGGCGCGACCATTCAGATCAAAGACAGCAGCGGCAATACGCTTGCCAGCGCGATGGTCAGTAAAGACGGCACCTGGACGGTAAAACTGCCGACCCAGACAGACGGGGAACATACCTGGTCAGTCGTGCAGATCGACGGCAGTAAAACGACCTCCGCAGGCAGCATCACCGTGACCGTTGATACTGCCGTGGCGAGCGTGACGCTGGCAACCACGGCGGGGGATAACGTCATCAACGCCAGCGAGCAGTCCACAGGCTTTACGCTTTCTGGTGCCAGCAAGAACCTGGCGCAGGGAACAGAGCTGACCGTTACGCTGAACGGCAAATCCTATACGGCTGAGGTGGGTGCAAACGGCGCATGGAGCGTGAAGGTGCCTGCGGCGGATGCGCAGGCGCTGGGCGACGGCACCTGGACGGTGAACGTCAGCGGCAAGGACGCGGCGGGCAATACCGTGAACGGCAGTCAGACGATTGGCGTGGATACTGCGGCACCGACCATCGCGGTCGATACTGTCGCGCAGGACAATATTATCAATGCCGCTGAACACCATCAGCCGCTGACGCTGAGCGGGAAAACCACGGCGGAAGCCGGTCAGATTGTCACGGTGACAGTGAACGGTAAAAACCATACCGCCACGGTGGGCAGCGACGGTACCTGGTCCGTCACGCTGCCAGCCAGCGAGGTGCAGTCGCTGGCGAATGGTGAACACACCCTGACGGTGAACGTCAGCGATAAAGCCGGGAACGGGTCATCCACCCAGGCGCATTTCACCGTGGATACTGTCGCCCCGGTCGTGACCATCAATACCGTCGCGGGCGACGATATTCTCAACACCAGTGAGCAGGGCCAGGCGCAGATTATTTCCGGCCAGGCGACCGGAGCCGCAGCAGGCGATGTGGTCACCGTGACCGTTGGCGGCCAGAGCTTTACCGGCGTGGTGCAGGCGAATGGCAGCTGGAGCGTAGGCGTACCGGCGTCAGTCATTGGCGCGCTGGGGGAAGGTAACCACAGCATTTCGGTTTCGGTGACCGATGCGGCGGGCAATACCGGTAACGCCACCCACGGCATTACCCTGAGCGGTATCCCACCGGAATTCACCTTGAATGCCATCAGCCAGGATAACGTGCTGAACGCGCAGGAGGCGATGCAGCCGCTGAGCCTGAGCGGCACCAGCAACCTGCCAGACGGCAGCGTGGTAAACGTCACGCTGAATAACGTGAGCTATCAGGCCACCGTTAATAACGGCATCTGGTCAGTTCAGGTGCCGGTGTCTGACGTTCTGAACCTGGCAAACACCCTGTACACCGTCAGCGTGAGCGGCACCGATGCCGCCGGTAACAGCGGCTCCACCGAAGCGACGCTGCTGGTGGATACCGTGCTGCCGCAGGTGATTATCAATACCTTCGCCGGTGACAACCTGGTCAACAATGCTGAAGTGGCGGTGGATCAAACCCTGAGCGGGCGCGTCACCGGCGCGGCGGCGGGCGACACGGTCTCTGTTTCGGTGGGCGGTAAGAGCTACACCGCTACAGTAGGCAGCGATCTGACCTGGAGCGTGGCCATTTCGTCAGCCGATCTGAAGGCCTTTGGCGACGGGGCGTTAACCTTTACCGCTTCTGTCACCAACGCCCACGGCAACACCGGCAGCGGCGAGCGTGATATCAACATCAACGCCGAGCTTCCTGGCCTGCGGGTGAATACCATTTCTGGCGATGACGTGATCAACGCCATCGAGCAGCAGCAGGATCTGACCGTGACCGGCTCCAGTACCCACCTGGCAGCGGGCACGCACGTCACCGTCACCATCAACGGCGTCGAGTATGCCGCCGTGGTCAACGCCAACGGCAGCTGGCAAATCGGCGTCCCGGCGTCCGATCTGCAGGGCTGGACGGCCGGAGATATCACCGTTCACGTCAGCGCGACAGATGCCTGGGGAAATACCGTTTCAGCTGAGCACCCCATCGAGCTGGATCTGAACGCCGTGGCGGTGACCATCGATACCGTTAGCAGCGATGACATGCTGAATGCGGCTGAAAAAGGTGCCGATCTTGTGCTGTCGGGCCAGACGCAGGGCGTAGAGGCCGGGCAGACCGTGGTGGTGAAATTCGCCGACCAGACCTTTACCGCGCAGGTGCAGCAGGATGGCTCCTGGAGCCTGAACGTGCCGGCCAGCGCCATGGAGACGCTGATTGACGGACGCGCGCAGGTCAGCGTCAGCGTGACGAACGTCAGCGGCAACAGCGCCGACGCGTCGCGCGTGGTGACCGTGGATACCTTACCGCCGTCCATTACGATCGATAACCTGACCGACGACAACATCATTAATGCGGCCGAAGCGCAGCAGGATCTGATCTTAAGCGGCAGCAGCAATGCTGAGGCGGGACAGACGGTTACCGTTACGCTGAACGGCAAGTACTATCAGACCACGGTCCAGAGTGACGGGACCTGGACGGTGAACGTACCGGCTGCGGATCTCGGCGCTCTGACCGACGGCACCGTCACGGTAACGGCAACCGTGAGTGACGTGGCAGGCAACAGCAGCAGCGCAGACCGCGTTGGGCTGGTGGATGCGACCGTCCCGCAGGTAACCATTAACGATTTTGTCACCGACACCAATACCGTTAACCAGCTCGCACATTCACAGGCGCAGATCCTGAGCGGGTCGGTCACCGGTGCGGCAGCGGGTGACCTGGTGACCATCACCCTGAATAACGTGGAGTACACCACCGTGGTGGATGCGGCGGGGAACTGGAGCCTCGGCCTGCCAGCCTCCGTTGTACAGGGTCTGACAGACGGGACCTGGACCGTTAACGTCTCGGTGACCGATCGCTCCGGTAATACCGGCAGTAGCGCAGTGGACGTAGTGGTCAACACCGTGACGCCGGAAATCGCTATCAATACCCTGGCGGCGGACGATGTGATCAATGCGACGGAGAAAGGCGAGGATCTGCTGCTTTCCGGGACCAGCAACCAGCCGGAAGGGACGACGATTGCCGTTAGCCTTAACGGCATCACCTACACCGCGACCACCGACGCCAGCGGCAACTGGAGCGTCACCGTACCTGCCTCTGCGGTCAGCGCGCTGGGCGAGGCACATTACACCGTGACTGCCAGCGTCACCGACAGCGTGGGCAACAGCGCCTCAACCACGCACGATGTGCTGGTGGACAGCTCGCTGCCGGTTGTGACCATCAACGCGCTGGCGGGCGATAACATCGTTAACGCGGCGGAAGTGGCCGCGGGGCAGACGTTGACCGGTAAGGTTACTAATGCTGCTTCAGGTGACACTGTCACCATTATGCTCGGCGGCCAGACCTACACCACCACGGTTCAGGACGATCTCACCTGGAGCCTGCCATTAACCCAGAGCCAGTTAACCGCACTTGGCAACGGCGAACTGACCGTATCGGCCAGCGTCACCAACGTGCACGGCAATACTGGCTCTTCCTCGCTGGACTTCACCATCGACGCCCAGATGCCGGGCCTGCGTATTGATACGGTCGCAGGCGATGACGTCATCAATATCATCGAGCACGGTCAGAACCTGATTGTGTCGGGCACAAGCACCGATCTGGCGGCAGGCAGCACCGTTACCGTCACCATTAACGGCAAGGATTATTCCGCCTCGGTACTGGCGGACGGCACCTGGCAGGCGGCCGTGCCTGCGGCGGACGTCTCCCAGTGGGCTGACGGTTCACTGACCATCAGCGCCAGCGCGCAGGACACCTCCGGCAACCCGGTCACGATTGGCACCGTCGTTGATGTGGATCTCAGCCCGGTCGCCATCAGCATTAACAGCGTGACCGCTGACAACGTGCTGAACGCGGCGGAAAAAGGCGAAGACCTGGTGCTCAGCGGCACCTCGGCCAACGTTGAGGCGGGACAGACCGTGATCGTTACCCTGGGCGGGAAAACGTATACGGCGACGGTAGACGCCAACGGCGACTGGACCACCACCGTTCCGGCAGCGGATCTGAGCAGCCTGAAGGACGGCGATGCCAGCGTGCAGGTGAGCGTGACCAACGTTAACGGCAACAGCGCGTCGGCGGGGCGCGAGTACAGCGTGGATACCACCGCGCCGACGGTCACCCTCAATACCATCAGCGGTGACAACATCCTGAATGCGGCAGAGGCGGCGCAAGATCTGACCCTCAGCGGTACCTCCACCGCCGAAGCGGGCCAGACGGTGACCGTGGCCTTCAATGGCAACACCTATACCGCGCAGGTGCAGGCAGACGGCAGCTGGACGCTCGACGTCCCGGCGGTCGATCTGGCGGGCATCGCCGACGGTAATGCCACGGTCACGGCATCCGTTTCTGATAAAGCCGGCAACCCGGCGAGCACCGATGCGGCCGTGCTGGTGGATACCACCGTGCCGCAGATCGTGTTTGACGTTGTGGCGGGTGATGACATCCTGAATATCGCCGAACACGGCCAGGCGCTGATCGTCTCCGGTAAGGTCACGGGTGCCCAGGCGGGAGACGTGATTACCGTCACCCTCAACGGCAAAGACTACACCGCCATGCTGGACGCCTCCGGGAACTGGAGCACCGGCATTCCGGCCACGGACGTCGGCGCGCTGGTAAGCGGCGATCAGACCCTCTCGGCAACCCTCACCGATAAAGCGGGTAACAGCACCACCGCCACGCATGATGTTACGGTCTCCCTGACCGCGCCGGTTATCGCCATCAACACCCTTGCGGCCGATGACGTGATTAACGCGATCGAAAAGGGCGACGATCTGCTGCTCTCCGGCACCAGCAATCAGCCGGACGGCACCACCATCACCGTAACCGTGAACGGTATCAGTTATACCGCCACCACCGACGCCAGCGGCAACTGGAGCGTGACCGTTCCGGCAGCCAACGTCTCGGCGCTGGGTGAAGCCAGCTACACCGTGACGGCGAGCGTGACCGATACGGCAGGCAACAGCGCGAGCGCAAGCCATAACGTGCTGGTGGACAGCGCGCTGCCGGTTGTCACCATTAATGCGGTTGCCACCGACGACGTCATTAACGCTGCGGAAGTGGCGTCTGGCCAGACGCTGAGCGGGAAAGTGAGCGGTGCCGCGAGCGGTGACACTGTCACGCTTTCCATTGGCGGCAACAACTATACGACAACCGTTCAGGACGATTTAAGCTGGTCGGTGAATGTGCCGTCTGACGTGTTAACCGCCATCGGCAACGGGGACCTGACCGTGACGGCCAGCGTCACCAACGGCCACGGCAACACCGGTTATGGCGAGCGTGACATCACCATTGATGCCAACCTGCCGGGCCTGCGTGTGGACACCGTGGCGGGCGACGATGTGATTAACAGCATTGAGCACGGGCAGAACCTGATTATCACCGGTACCAGCGAGGGGCTGAGCGCTGGCTCGGCGTTGACGGTCACCGTCAACGGTAAAACCTACGCGGCCACGGTGCTGGCAGACGGCACCTGGACGGCAGCGATCCCTGCCGCAGATGTCAGCGCGCTGAATACGGGCACGGTCACCGTGACCGTTGACGGCCAGAGCAGCGCCGGTAACCCGGTGACTATCAGACATGACGTGACCGTGGATCTGGCGACAGTGGCTATCAGCATTGACGCCATCGCCACCGATGACGTGATCAATGCGGCAGAAAAAGGGGCGGATCTGGTGCTCTCCGGCTCCACCACTAACGTGGAAGAAAACCAGACGGTTTACATCACCTTCGGCGGCAAGTCTTACACCGCCACCGTAGATGCCAGCGGCAACTGGACCGCCACCGTACCATCGGCTGATTTGGGTAGCCTGAAAGATGGCGACGCCAGCGTGCAGGTGAGCGTCACCAACGTCAATGGCAACAGCGCGTCGGCAGGCCGCGAATATAGCGTGGACGCTACCGCGCCGACGGTTTCTATTGAGATTGTCAGCGATAACAACATCATCAACGCGCTTGAAGCGCAGCAGGATCTGGACATCAACGGCGTGACCAACGCCGAAGCGGGCCAGACCGTTACCGTGACCCTGAACGGCGTGGATTACACCACCACCGTACAGGCCAACGGCAGCTGGAGCGTCACCGTGCCGTCTGCGGACCTGGGCAGCATGGTGGACGGCAACTACACCATCAGTGCCGCCGTCTCCGATAAAGCGGGCAACCCGGCCTCTGCGGATCGCGACGTGCTGGTGGATATCACGGTTCCGCAGTTGACCATTAACACCGTGTCCGACGACGACGTGATCAACAGCGCCGAGCATGCGCAGGCCCTGATGGTGACCGGTTCCGTGACCGGCGCCGAAGCGGGCGATGTGGTTACCGTCACCATTAACAACAAATCGTATACCGCCACCGTGGATGCCTCAGGCAACTGGAGCGTGGGGGTACCTGCGGCGGACGTCAGTGCGCTGACCGCGGGCGATTACACCATCACCGCCGCGTTGACCGATAAAGCCGGTAACAGCAATAGCGCGACCCATGACGTGGAGGTGAACCTGACCGCCCCGGTGCTGACCATCGATACCGTGTCCGGTGATGATGTGATCAACAGCACCGAGAAAACGCAGGATCTGACCATTACCGGTACGACCACCGGCCTGACGGCAGGTGCGGTTGTTACCGTGATGCTCAACGGCAAAGCGTATAGCGCGACGGTGGATGATAACGGTCTCTGGAGCACCACCGTTCCGGCGAGCGAGGTGGGGCAACTGGGTGAAGCGCTTTACAGCGTCACCGCGTCAGCCACGGACAGCGTTGGCAACAGTGCTAGTACCTCGCACACCGTGAACGTGGAGTCTGTACTGCCGGGGGTCATCATCAATACCGTCGCGGGTGACGACGTCATTAACGCGGCGGAGCTGGCAACCGGGCAGACCATCAGCGGTACCGTGGTGAATGCAGAAGCGGGCAATACCGTGACCGTGACGTTGGGAGGCAACACTTACACGGCCACGGTGCAGAGCGATCTCACCTGGTCTGTCAACGTACCGGAATCGGATCTGACGGCGCTGGGCAACGGCGAACTGACGGTGAGCGCCAGCGTAACCAACAATGTGGGCAACAGCGGCTCCGCTGAGCGCGATATTGCTATCGACGCCAATCTGCCGGGCCTGCGTGTGGACACCGTGGCGGGCGATGATGTGATCAACACCATCGAGCACGGACAGAACCTGATTATCACCGGCTCCAGCGACGGTCTGACGCCGGGTACGGGATTAACCGTCACCGTGAACGGCAAAACCTACCCGGCGACGGTGCTGGCCGACGGCTCCTGGAGCGCAGCGGTTCCGGCGGCGGACGTCGGGGCGCTGGCTGCAGGCACGGTCACCGTGACCGTTGAAGGTCAGAGCAGCGCGGGTAACCCGGTCTCCATCAGCCACGATGTCACGGTGGATCTGGCAAGCGTCGCCATCAGCATTGACGCCATTGCCACCGACGACGTGATTAATGCGGCCGAGAAGGGCGCGGATCTGGTGCTCTCCGGCAGCACCTCGAATGTGGAAGCGAACCAGACCGTCACGATTACCTTCGGCGGCAAGAGCTACACTGCCACCGTGGGGACAGACGGTAAATGGACCGCCACCGTGCCAGCGGCGGATCTTGCCGGTCTGAAAGACGGCGACGCCAGCGTGCAGGTGAGCGTCACCAACGTCAACGGCAACAGCGCGTCCGCAGGGCGCGAGTACAGCGTGGATGCTACCGCGCCGTCCGTGACCATCAACACCCTTGCAACTGACGACATACTCAACGCCGCAGAAGCACAGGCCGACCTGACCGTCTCCGGCACCAGCACCGCAGAAGCGGGCCAGACGGTGACCGTGAGTCTGAACGGCCAGGACTACACCGCAACGGTCGGTTCAGACGGTAACTGGACGCTGAACGTCCCGGCGGCGGATTTGGCAGGTTTAGCCGACGGCAGCGTGACCGTCACCGCATCGGTCAGCGACAAGGCGGGTAACCCGGCGTCGGTTGATCATAATCTGACGGTGGACATGACCGTGCCTGAGGTGACCATCAGCACCATCGCGGGCGATGACGTCATTAACATCGCAGAACACGCTCAGGCGCAAATCATCAGCGGCATAGCCACCGGCGCGGCGGCGGGCGATAAGGTCACCGTGACGATTGGCGGCCAGAGCTACACCACCGTGCTGGACGCGGCGGGTAACTGGAGCGTGGGCGTACCGGCCAGCGTCATTTCCGGCCTCAGCGACGGCAGCGTGACCGTGACTGCGTCAGTCACTGACGCGGCGGGCAATACCGGCACCGGCACCCATAGTGTGACCGTCGACACCGGTCTGCCTTCGGTTAATTTCAACACTATCAGCGATGACAACGTCCTGAACGCGGTGGAGAAAGGCCAGGATCTGAACGTCAGCGGCACCAGCGCCAACCTGGCAGAAGGCACCGTGGTGACCGTTTCCCTGAACGGTAAAAACTACACGGCCACCACAGCGGCAGACGGTACCTGGAGCCTGACGGTTCCGGCTGCCGATCTGGCGGGTCTGGGTCAGGCGAACTACACCCTGAATGCGACCGCCACCAACGGCGTGGGCAACAGCGTAAGCAATACGGCGAATCTGCTGGTCGACACTGCGCTGCCGACCGTCGTCATTAACACCGTGGCGGGCGACAACGTGATTAACGCGGCGGAAGTGGCGGCGGGCCAGACCATCAGCGGTACCGTGGCGAATGCCGAAGCGGGCAATACCGTAACGGTAACGATTGGCGGCAACAGCTACACCGCGACGGTGCAGAGCGATCTGAGCTGGTCCGTAAGCGTGCCGTCCGACGTTCTGACCGCGCTCGGCAACGGCAGTCTGAGCGTGAGCGCGACCGTCACCAACGGCCACGGCAACACCGGTACGGGCGAACGTGACATCACCATCGACGCCAACCTGCCGGGCCTGCGTGTGGACACCGTGGCGGGCGACGATGTGATCAACACCATTGAGCACAACCAGAACCTGATTATCACCGGCTCCAGCGACGGGCTGACCCCAGGCACCGCACTGACCGTGACCGTCAACGGGAAAGACTATTCCGCAACGGTGCTGGCGGACGGCACCTGGAGCGCGGCGGTCCCGGCGGCGGACGTGAGCACGTGGCCGGAAGGCACCGTGAAGATCAGCGTCACCGGCGACAGCACGGCGGGTAACCCAATTACCATCAGCCATGATGTCACCGTGGATCTGGCAACGGTGGCCATCAGCATCAATGCCATTGCCTCCGACGACGTGATTAACGCGGCGGAGAAGGGCCTGGATCTGGTGCTCTCTGGCGCCACCACCAACGTGGAAGCCGGGCAGACCGTCACCCTGAGCATGGGCGGTAAAATCTATACTGCGCAGGTCGATGCCGATGGCAACTGGACCGCCACCGTGCCAGCGGCGGATTTTGCCGGTCTGAAAGACGGCGACGCCAGCGTGCAGGTGAGCGTTACCAACGTCAATGGCAACAGCGCGTCCGCAGGACGCGAGTACAGCGTGGACGCCACCGTGCCATCCGTGACCATCAACACCCTCGCGACGGACGACATCCTCAACGCCGCAGAAGCACAGTCTGACCTGACCGTCTCCGGCACCAGCACCGCGGAAGCGGGCCAGACGGTGACCGTGAGCCTGAACGGCAAGGACTACACCGCAACGGTCGGTTCAGACGGTAACTGGACGCTGAACGTCCCGGCAGCGGATCTGGCGGCGCTCAGCGACGGCAGCGTGACCGTCACCGCATCGGTCAGCGACAAGGCGGGTAACCCGGCATCGGTTGATCATAATCTGACGGTGGACATGACCGTGCCTGAGGTGACCATCAGCACCATCGCGGGCGATGACGTCATTAACATCGCAGAACACGGCCAGGCACAAATCATCAGCGGCATTGCCACCGGCGCGGCGGCGGGTGATAAGGTCACCGTGACGATTGGCGGCCAGAGCTACACCACCGTGCTGGACGCGGCGGGCAACTGGAGCGTGGGCGTACCGGCCAGCGTCATTTCCGGCCTCAGCGACGGCAGCGTGACCGTGACTGCGTCAGTCACTGACGCGGCGGGCAATACCGGCACCGGCACCCATAGCGTGACCGTCGATACCGGTCTGCCTTCGGTTAATTTCAACACTATCAGCGATGACAACATCCTGAACGCGGTGGAGAAAGGCCAGGATCTGAACGTCAGCGGCACCAGCGCCAACCTGGCAGAAGGCACCGTGGTGACCGTGACCCTGAACGGTAAAAACTACACGGCCACCACGGCGGCAGACGGTACCTGGAGCCTGACGGTTCCGGCCGCCGACCTGGCGGGGCTGGGACAGGCGAACTACACCCTGAACGCGACCGCCACCAACGGCGTGGGCAACAGCGTGAGCAATACGGCGAACCTGCTGGTCGACACCGCACTGCCGACCGTCACCATTAATACCGTGGCGGGCGACAACGTGATTAACGCAGCAGAAGTGGCGGCAGGCCAGACCATCAGCGGCAGCGTGGCGAATGCCGAAGCGGGCAACACCGTAACCGTGACGATTGGCGGCAACAGCTACACCGCGACGGTGCAGAGCGATCTGAGCTGGTCCGTGAGCGTTCCGGAGTCGGTCCTGACCGCGCTGGGCAACGGCGATTTAACGGTATCAGCGACCGTCACCAACGGCCACGGCAACACCGGTACGGGCGAACGCGATATCACCATCGACGCCAACCTGCCGGGTCTGCGTGTGGACACCGTGGCGGGCGACGATGTGATCAATAGCATCGAACATGGTCAGAACCTGATTGTCACCGGCTCCAGCGACGGGCTGGCGGCGGGCACAACGCTCACCGTGACCCTGAATGGCAAAACCTATGCGGCTTCCGTGCTGGCAGATGGTACGTGGAGCGCGGCGATCCCGGCCGCAGACGTCGGGGCGCTGGCTGCTGGTACGGTCACCGTCACCGTTGCAGGCCAGAGCGCAGCAGGCAACCCGGTGACCATCAGCCATGACGTCACGGTCGATCTGACCGCGGTCGCCATCAGCATTGACACCATCGCCGCTGACGACGTGATTAACGCGGCGGAGAAAGGTGCGGATCTGGTGCTCTCCGGTAGCACCAGCAACGTGGAAGAAAACCAGACCGTTACCGTCACCTTTGGCGGCAAGTCTTATACCGCCACCGTCGATGCCGACGGCAACTGGACCGCCACCGTGCCGTCCGCGGATCTCGCGGGCCTGAAAGACGGCGATGCCAGCGTGCAGGTGAGCGTCACCAACGCGCACGGCAACAGCGCGTCCGCAGGGCGTGAGTACAGCGTGGATGCCACCGCGCCAGGCGTCACCATTGATACGGTTGCAGGCGATAACGTTATTAACGGCAGCGAAGCATCCGCTGGTGTGACTGTCTCCGGCACGACCACGGCAGAAACCGGGCAGACGGTTACCGTGACGCTGGGCGGCAACAGCTATACCGCCCAGGTACAACCGGATGGCACCTGGAGCGTCAACGTACCTTCCGCCGATCTGTCCGCACTGGCTGATAATGGCTATACGGTGCAGGTGAGCGTCAGCGATACGGCGGGTAACCCGGGCAGCGCGAACAAAGCGATTACGCTGGATACCACACCGCCGACCGTCAGCTTTAACGTGGTGGCGGGCGATGATGTCATCAACAGCGTGGAACATGCGCAGGCGCAGATCGTCAGCGGCACGTCCACCGGCGCGAACGTAGGCGATAAGGTCGTCATCACCTTGGGTTCAAACCAGTACACTACCACCGTTGATGCCAGCGGTAACTGGAGCGTGGGCGTACCGGCGAGCGTGATTTCTGCGCTCAATGACGGCACCGTGACCCTCAGCGCAACCATCACCGACAGCGCGGGCAACAGCAGCACCCAGACCCACGACGTGGTGGTTAACACCGCCTCCGTGGCGCTGACGGTTAATACCCTCAGTGGCGATGACGTAATCAACGCAGCAGAAGCGGCTACGTCTCTGGTGATTAACGGCTCCAGTGCCCAGTTTGCCAGCGGCACGGTGGTGACCGTGACCCTGAACGGCAAGAGCTATACGGCCACCATTCAGAGCGACGGCAGCTGGAGCACCACCGTACCGGCAGCCGATGTGGGTGCGCTGGCCGATGGCGCGAACTATCAGGTAGCGGTTTCGGCGCAGGACAGCGCGGGCAACAGCGCTTCGGCAACGCACAGCATCAGCGTGGATACCACTGCGCCGGTGGTGAGCATTGCAACGCTGTCGGGCGATGACGTGCTGAACGCAGCGGAAGCGCAGCAGCCGCTGACCGTGCACGGCTCCTCCAGTGCAGAGGCGGGCCAGACCGTCACCGTGACCCTGGGCGGCAAAACCTACACTGCCACCGTGGCAGATGACGGCACCTGGACGCTGGATGTTCCGGCCACTGACCTGGCTGCACTCAGCCAGGGCGCGCTGACGGTGACCGCGTCGGTCAATGACAACGCCGGTAATAACGGCCAGACCACGCACACCTTAACGGTGGACACCGTTGCGCCGACCGTCACCATCAGCACCGTGGCCGATGACGATATTGTCAACAACGCCGAGCAGCTGGCCGGCCAGACCATCCGCGGCACCACTACGGCGGAACAGGGCCAGACAGTGACCGTCTCCTTTAACGGCCACAGCTATCAGGCAACCGTCGCGGCAGACGGTACGTGGTCGGTCTTCGTACCGGGCCGAGATTTCCTTGGCCTGAGCGACGGGGATTACACCCTTACCGCCTCGGTGAGCGATAAGGCGGGCAACCCGGGCAGCGCCACGCACGACGTGACGCTGAACGGCGAGGTACCGACGATCGTTATTAACACCTTTGCCCAGGACGACATCGTCAGCGCCGCCGAACACGGTACGCCGCTGGTGATCAGCGGTACTACCGACGCGCCAGCGGGCCAGACGGTGACGGTGACCCTGAACGGCAAGTCCTATACGACGACCGTGCAGAATGACGGCAGCTGGAGCTATACGCTCGGCAGCGCAGATGTTTCCGCGCTGGCAGACGGCGGCGCGTATGTCATTAACGCGCAGGTGAGCAACACCATCGGCAACAGCGCCAGCGACAACCACACCGTTACCGTGGATCTGACTGCGCCGTCGATGGGGATCAGCATTGATTCCCTGCAAAACGACACCGGTCTGAGCGCGAGTGATTTCATCACCAACGACAGCCAGATTATCATCAACGGTTCCCTGACCGCGCAGCTCGGCAACAACGAGAAGGCGCAGATCAGCCTGGACGGCGGGGCCACGTGGAGTGATCTGAGCGTCACTGGCACGACCTGGCGCTACACCGATAGCCGCACTCTGACGGACGATACGTACCAGTACCAGGTGCGGGTGATCGATAACGCGGGCAACGTGGGGGCAACGGACAGCCAGGACGTGGTGATTGATCTGACCGCGCCTGTGGCAACGAGCATTACGGTTGACTCCATCTCCCAGGATACCGGTCTGTCCGACAGCGACTTTATTACCAGCGATACGCAGATCAGCCTGAAAGGGACGCTGGGCGCGGCGCTGGGCAGCGGTGACCACGTCCAGATCAGCCTCGACGGCGGACGGAACTGGACCGATGTTAGCGTCAGCGGTTTGAGCTGGACCTATGTGGATGGCCGTACGCTGGCCGACGGGGATTACAACTACCAGCTGCGCGTCATTGATGATGCGGGGAATATCAGCGCTACCGTAAGCCAGGTAGTGACCATCGATACCGTTGTGCCGGACGCCAGCAAAACGATCGCCATCGACAGCATCAGCGATGACACCGGCCTGAGCAGCAGCGACTTTATCACCAGCGATACCTCGCTGACGCTGCACGGCTCGCTCGGCGCGACGCTGGCCGACGGGGAATATGCCCAGATCAGTATTGACGGCGGCGTGACCTGGCAGAACGTGATTGTCACCGGCAACAGCTGGTACTACGTGGATGGCCGCACGCTGGCTAACCAGACCTACGACTACTACGTTCGCGTGGTGGATGCCGCAGGTAACGTGGGTGCCAGCGCCCATCAGCAGGTCACCGTTGACACGGTGGCCCCGGATGCGGCGATTACGGTGAGCGTGGATAACATCACCGTGGATACCGGCTTCGACAATAACGACTTCCTGACCAGCTCGACATCCTACACCCTGCACGGCACGCTCGGTGCTGAACTGGGAGCGGGTGAGTACGTTCAGGTGAGCATGGATGGCGGCACCACCTGGGTCTACGCCACCGTGAGCGGCACGCAGTGGAGCTATAACGACACGCGCACGCTGACCGACGATAGCTACAGTTACCAGGTACGTGTTGTCGACCAGGCGGGGAACGTCGGGGCTACCACGTCGCAGGTGGTAACGGTGGATACGCAGGCGCCGCAGTACGGCGTCACTATCGACAGCATCAGCGACGATACCGGACAGTCCGGCAGTGATTTCATCACCATGGACACCACGCTGACCATTAACGGTTCGCTCGGTAGCGCGCTGGCAGACGACGAGCGCGTGCAGATCAGCCTCGACGGCGGAAATACGTGGGTTGACACCACGGTCACCAACCAGCGCTGGAGCTACACCGATACCCGCGATCTGGATGACGGGGACTACACCTACCAGGTGCGGATTATCGACCAGGCGGGTAACGTTGGCTCCACCGCGTCGCAGGTGGTGACGGTCGATACTACGCCGCCAACCACCATCGGTACCGTGGTGAGCTACACCGACGGTGAAGGCGAGCGTCAGGGCACTTACGGTACGTCGGTGGCGACGGATGATACCTCACCGCTGATCAACGGCACGCTGAACCGCGCCCCGGACGACGGCGAAATTGTGCAGCTCTATCGCGACGGCATTCTGCTTGGTCAGGTAACCATGAACGGCAGCGCCAGCTGGTCCTTCCAGGACAACGGCCTGAGCGATGGCAACCACACCTACATTGTGCGCGTCACCGATAAAGCCGGTAACTACACGGAATCGGACGGGTTTGTGCTGAATGTCGATACCAGCGTGCCGACCACCACGGCGGCAATTACCGCCCAGACCACCTCCGATACCACGCCGATTGTCAGCGGTACGGTATCCGCAGACCTGGTGAACGGTGAATATCTGGTGGTGACGGTGAACGGGAAAACCTACACCTCCCAGACCGGCGGTGCGGTAGTGGTCGACCCGGATCACAACACCTGGTATCTGCAGATCCCGGACAGCGATGCGCTGGGCGTGGCGAGCTATAACGTCACCGCTCAGGTGAAGAGCAGCGCGGGCAACGGTAATACCACCGGTATTGCCAACGGCAGCCTGGTGATTGATACCACCACCGTGAATACCGACTGGGCGACCACGGCGGGGAACAGCAATAACTCGACCATGACCGTCGGCACGAACAGCAGCGGCCTGTGGAATATCATTGCTAACGGCCAGTCTTACTCCAGCAGCGATAGCTCCACTTATGCGGGTAATGCGCTGACCAACACGCGTTCTTACTACGTTGTGAGCCAGACGGCAGCAGACTTTGACCGAAACGGCACACAGGATGTGTTCGGTACTGAAACCGGCTACGCAGGCTCCACGCAGGTCATGTGGACCTACGATGGCAGCACCTATAACGCCAGCCAGCTGGCGATGGGGACCACCATCTGGTACGGCGGCGTGGTGGCGTACGACAAAAACGGGGATGGTTATCTGGATCTGGCATACGGCGATGCGGGTGCGGACTCCATAACCTATCTGATCAACAACAATGGCGTGCTGACACCAGACGGTACCAACGGCGGGGCAGGCTTCTGGGGACAATTCACCACCATGCGTGAAATCTCCGGCGTCGACCTGAACAACGACGGCACCGTAGACATTGTGCAGCACACCAACCGCAGCGGCGCGTACTCGTTAACCGTGATGAACAACAACGGCAACGGCACGCTCTCCATCGGCCAGAACCTGACCAACGTGTTTGTGGTTAACGCGGCGAATACCACCACGGCAGCCTCCATGACGTGGGCGGACTTCAACGGCGATGGCTACATGGATCTGTACCTGGGCAGCAGCTACAACAACACCGGCGGGGTGATCTACTACAACAACGGTGCAGGGCAGCTGTCCACGACCAAGAGCGCGGTAGAAGCTTCTAACGCCACGGCGGGGTATCTGTCGGTGGCGGTGGACTGGAACGGTGACGGGCAGATGGACATCATCAAGCTCAGCACCTACGGCGCGTCACAAACCGCGACCCTGTTCACCAACAACGGTTACGGTTCCACCTGGACCTCGAGCCAGCTGGCGTCTGGGCTTGCCAACGTCACCGGCGTGGCTGCGGTGGATTACAACTGGGACGGCGCACAGGATCTGCTGGTGTCGCAGCAAAACGGCAAGGTGGTGCTGGTGCAAAACAGCAAAACCATTGCCGACGGCACCGCGATGCACCTGCACATTGTCGACAGTGAGGGTATCAACGCTTACTACGGCAACACGGTCAATCTGTATAACGCCGCGGGTGTGCTGGTGGCCTCGCAGATCATCAACGCCCAGTCCGGTATCGGCTCGAACGATACCTCTGCGCTGGTGAGTTTCTACGGGCTGGATCCGAATGAGACCTACTCGGCCGAGATTGTCAAGATCACTAACGGCGTGTCGGATAACGTCACCTGGAGCGGCCTGGAGGCGGGCAACGGTAAGGAGGGCTACGTGCTCACTGCCGAAGCGGCCACCGGCGGCCACAGCGGAACGATTACCGGCACCGGGTATAACGACACCTTTATCGCAGAGGATGGCACTTATACCTATAACGGTTCCGGCGGCTGGAATACCCATTCCGACTATGACACCTGGAGCAACACCGGTGGGATGGACGTGGTGGATTACCGTAACGCCACGTCCGGCATTACCGTTGATTTACGCCTCTCCACTGCGCAGGACACCGGGTTTGGCACCACGCGGTTGTTGAACATTGAAGGGATCAACGGCTCGGACTTCGACGATGTCATTACCGGCAACAGCGGTGATAACCAGTTCGAAGGCCGGGGCGGAAACGACACCTTCAATATCGGCAGCGGCGGCCACGACACGTTGCTCTATAAGCTCATCAACGCGTCGGATGCCACGGGTGGTAACGGTCACGATGTGGTGAACGGCTTTACCGTCGGCACCTGGGAAGGCACGGCGGATACGGACCGTATCGACCTGCGCGATCTGCTCTCCGACAGCGGCTATACCGGCACGGGCTCGGCGAGCTATGTGAACGGGGTGGCAACGCTGGACAGCAGCGCGGGGAACATCACCGATTACATCCGCGTGGTGCAAAACGGCAGCAATACCGAAATCCAGGTTGACCTCGACGGTACGGGCGGTCAGTTCTCGCCTACCACGCTGGTGACCCTGAACGGCGTCCAGACGGATCTGGCGACGCTGCTGGCCAATCATCAACTGTTAATTGCGTAAAACCCTGCCGCGGGGAGCGATCCCCGCGGCCTTTTGCGTTTCTTTAGACGACTTGCGTTAACCCGGAGATTATGAAGACACATCCACAGTACGAACCCTGGTTGCAGGGCATGCTCACCATCGCGAAGCACTATCGGCTGGATTTTTCGGCGGAGCATGTTCGGGTCACGATTAACCATGAAAGCCAGTCCCCGCGCCAGCTGGTGCTGGAGGAGATGGCGCGCCAGCTTGGGCTTGGGATGCGTAAGGTGGAAGCAGACGCCGTCTCCCTCGACCCGTGGCGTTTACCGCTGCTGGCGGAGTTCACTGGCGGACAGATCGCGGTTATTAACCGCATGGACAACGACGGCAACGTCAGCCTGCAGTTCAGCGGCGATGGCGGGCTGGAGACAACATTAACGCGGGAAGCGCTCGGCGCACGGCTGAAAACACTGCTGGTGTTGCGCCCGCTCGAATCCACGCCGGATGCCCGCGTGGATGATTACATCAAACCCTATGAGAAAAACTGGTTCTGGCAGCTGGCGCTGAAAGACTGGCGACGCTACAGCGACATCATGCTGGTGGCGCTGGTCGCGAACGTGCTGGCGCTCTCCGGCATGGTCTTCTCCATGCAGGTGTACGACAGGGTGGTGCCCTCGCAGTCTGAAGCCACGCTGTGGGTGCTGTTTGGCGGCGTCATGCTCGCCATCGTCTTCGAATTCATTATGCGCATGCTGCGCGTGCATATTTCGGATGTGGTAGGTAAGCGAGCGGATCTGCGGATCTCCGAGCGGGTGTTTGCTCACGCGCTGCGGATCAAAAACGGCGCCCGCTCTAAATCGACCGGGTCGTTTATCGCCCAGATCCGCGAGCTGGAGTCGGTGCGCGAGCTGATTACCTCCACCACCATTGCGGCGATTTCCGATCTGCCGTTCTTCCTGCTGTTTGTGTTCATTCTGTGGATGATTGGCGGTCCGCTGGTGCTGGTGGTTCTGCTTGCCGTGCCGCTGCTGCTGATCCCGGGCCTGCTGGTACAGCGCCCGTTGGGAAAACTCTCCAGCGAAGGGATGCGCGAATCCGCCATTCGTAACGCCACCCTGGTGGAGGCGGTACAGGGCATTGAGGACATCAAGCTGATGCGCGCCGAACAGCGTTTTCAGAATCAGTGGAACAACACCAACGATGTGGCGGCCACCGTCGGAATGAAACAGCGCTGGCTGACCGGGCTGCTCCTGACCTGGACGCAGGAGGTACAGTCCATAGTTTACGCGGTAGTGTTGCTGGTGGGGTGCTATCTGGTCATCAGCGGTGACATGACCACCGGTGCGCTGGTGGGGACCTCGATTCTGGCCTCGCGCACCATCGCGCCGCTCTCACAGATTTCGGGCGTGCTGTCCCGCTGGCAGTCGGCGAAGGTGGCGAGAAAGGGTCTGGACGACCTGATGCAGCGCCCGATTGACGATCCTCAGCAGGGTAAAAAGGTGCATAAAGCCCATCTGCGCGGGAACTATACCCTCGACGACGTGGGATTCTGGTACGACGACGAGGAAAAACTGACCGTGCTGCACATCAGCAAATTGCAGATCCGCGCCGGCGAACGGGTGGCGGTGCTGGGGCGCAACGGCTCCGGCAAAAGTACCTTGCTGCAGCTTCTGGCCGGGATGCAGGAACCGCAGCAGGGAAGCATTCTGCTGGATGATATTGCCTTAAATCATCTCGACACCGCCGATGTGCGCCGGGATATGCAGCTGCTCAGCCAGCAGGCGCGGCTGTTCTTTGGCTCTGTGCGCGACAATATCCTGATGGGCAACCCGCTTGCTACCGACGAGGAGATCCATCAGGCGCTGGTTAACAGCGGTGCGCTGGAGTTCGTGCGTAAGCAGAAAATGGGGCTGAACTACCTCATCAATGAAGGGGGGGCCGGGTTATCCGGCGGCCAGCGACAGGCGCTGTTGCTGGCGCGCGCCCTGATCACGTCGCCCAATATTCTTCTGCTGGACGAGCCTACCGCCTGGCTGGATGAGATGAGCGAAAAGCAGTTCATTCAGCACTTACAGCAATGGCTGGGCAAGCGCCGGACGCTGGTGGTGGCAACACACCGGCTGCCGATTCTGGATCTGGTTGACCGCATCATCGTGCTGGAAAACGGCAAAGTGGTGATGGATGGCCCGCGCGACGCGATCTTGCGTCAGCACGGTATGGCGCCGCAAAAGGCAGCGCAGCGTACCGTGACCATGAAACCGGCGGCCGTGGCCGAGGAGGGAATGGCATGAATGATCTATCCCGCTATAACAGCCGCCTGAAAGAGCCGCGCCTGCCGCGCTCAACGTGGGTGGCCTGGTCGCTGTTCGCGCTGCTTGCGGCGTTTATCGCATGGGCGAGTCTGTTCCAGCTTGATGAAGTCACCACCGGCAACGGCAAAGTGATCCCGTCTTCTCACGAGCAGGTCATTCAGTCGCTGGAGGGGGGCATTATCCATAGCCTGCTGGTGCGCGAAGGTGACATCGTTGAACGTGGGCAGCGGCTGGCTCAGCTTGACCGCACCAAGACAGAATCCAGCGTGCTGGAGAGTGAGTCTCGTCTGAATGCCGCGCTGGCCACGGCTGCGCGCCTGAAAGCGGAAGTGAACGACACGGAACTGACGTTTCCGCAAGAGCTGGATGACGACGTTGAACTGGTCAAACAGGAAACGGCGCTCTTCCAGTCCCGTCGCGAAAGCCTGGAAAAAGGGCTGGCCGGTTTACGGCAGGGGGCTGAACTGGTCCAGCGCGAGCTGTCGTTAACCCGTCCGCTGGTCACTCAGGGGGCGGCGAGCAAGGTGGAGGTGTTACGTCTGGAGCGGCAAAAAAACGAGCTTGAGAACAAAATCACCGAAATGAAAAACCAGTATTACGTGCGCGCCCGTGAAGAGCTGGCGAAAGCGAATGCGGAGATCGAAGCCCAGCGCTCGGTCATGAAAGGACGCGAGGATTCCCTGACCCGTTTGACCTTCAACGCGCCGGTGCGCGGGATTGTGAAGGACATCGACGTCACCACCGTCGGCGGGGTGATCCCGCCCAATGGGAAACTGATGAGCCTGGTGCCTCTTGACGATCAGATGGTGGTTGAAGCGAAAATTTCACCGCGTGATGTGGCGTTTATCCACCCCGGACAAAAAGCGCTGGTGAAAATCACCGCCTATGACTACTCGATTTATGGTGGACTGACGGGTGAGGTGACCATGATTTCACCCGATACCCTTCAGGATGAGGTCAAAAGAGACGTGTACTACTACCGCGTCTATATCCGTACTGACAGTAACCACCTGACCAATAAACAGGGCAAGGAATTTCCGGTGTTTCCGGGGATGATTGCGACGGTGGATATTAAAACGGGCAGTAAATCCATTCTGGATTATCTGCTGAAACCGCTGAACAAGGCGAAAGAGGCGTTGCGGGAACGCTGACGAACAGAAAAGGGCGCTCGGGAAACCGAACGCCCCAGGATTATACCGGGGAGGTTACGTCACCCCCCTGGCGTCGCTCCTTCGGAACCACGTTGATGTAATGCGTGACATAGGCAAAATATAACCCGGCATAATTTTCGACGAGCTGCATAAATGCAGGATAAATGGTCATGCGGCCATCCCCTCTGTCTTTAAGATAACCTGCCTCTTGCGCGGATTTAATTATGCGCGCCACGTGGATACGTGAGACAAAAAACGCTTTCGCCAGCGTGCCGGGCGAATAATCAATTATCGCGCCATGTGCAGTTTTGTTTTTAATGGCCTGCAAATATAAATACAGCATAATCATTCGCCCTCCATCTTTATCAATAAATAACCCCACTTCCGGTAACACGGCTTTGAAGGTTAATCCGCGAAACAGATACTCAGCCGCCCGGCGGAAAAAGTTATTTCTCAGAATATCGTTATCTAACAGGTTAAGGTCGATGTTAAATGTCGGGTAAAGAATACTGACGGGTATAAATGCGCCGCTCATGTAACGTTTTAGTTCATCCAGTCCTTTTTGCGTGGGGGCGATGCGCGTCTTTCGGCGATCCTCCGTACAGCGCCAGGTCTTAATCCGCCCGGTAGTTCTCAGTAAGGTGATGATAGCAATAACGCTGTTGGGACTGGCGATTTTGTATCGCGAACATAATGCTTTTATCTCTGAAACAGATTCGGCCTGATTGCCGAATATAAAACAACACATGGCAAGAATAATATTGAATCGTGATTCCTGGAGCATTGTTTTGTAGAACAAGGGTTGTTTTTTATAGATGCTGTCATTGATTTTGTAGTGTTCTATTATTGCCTCGCTAAACCGCGGGTTGTTCTTAATAACATCCCTTCGATGTAGCAAGGCCCTGGATGAGATATGATTATCCATAGCATTTTCTCTTTTTGAGCAAGCCGACGTAATGAAGTGTCCAGACTTCTTTTTCGGAATTTTCATTATACCTTGCGGGGAAAACATTTTCCGTCGTTATTTGCAAAGATTGTTATATTTGCACAGCATATGGATCCAGGCGGTGATTAACGCAAAGATGTTGCAGGGCGAGACGCTGATAACGGTTTATTAACCTACGGGGGTAAGATAAAATTAACCTGTTACGCAGGTTATATTCAGGCTTGTGACATTTCCGCATGTTTTTAGTCTCGATGTGCTGGTCATTATTGACCAGGGCAACGGTGTTTTTGTACCCAGGAGCGCATTATGATTCAAAACAATTCTCACAATAATCATGATTGTCATGCACAGGAATTTGTTATTTCAGCCTGCAGTTTTACGTTCCAGGGGTACCGTCTGTTACTGAAAGAGCAGGGAGGGGTGGCGTCACAGGTGCGTTTTGAGGATGACGTCGCAAATCGGGAAGATGTCTACACTATTATCAAAAATCAGGACGCTAAAATTACGGTCTTTCTCGGGGAAGAGATCGTGGATCTTTTGCAGAGCCTCAGGCACCTTGCCGATCTTCTTAACACGCTTCCCGTTATCCGCCCGGTCACTCTGTATGGCAATATACCTGACAGTTGGCTGTACGGGACCTTGCGTAGTTTATTGAATAACAATCAAAAATTATCTCTGATCCGCATCGCCAACAGCGGCGATATTATTGCGCGTGTCCAGAAAAAAAGCGACGCATGCAGGGACAGATCTCGCTCATTGCAGGATCATCATGCGGACTGTAGCTTTAAAGATCGTCAAAAAGGGCTCACAAACAGAGAACTCGATGTCTTATTACATTTCTACCGGGGTATGTCGGTAAATAAACAGTGCAAAAAATTTGGGCTGACGAATAAAACGGTATATACACATCGCAAGGCCGGTTTAAGAAAGCTGCAATTAATCCAGTTGTGGTATAAAAATTCTCAGGGTTTTTCTGCACCAGGGAGTGGGGAACGGCAGGGGAAAATAGAATCACTGTCCAGTACTGAGGTGGATGTCTTTAATGCGCTGCTTAAGAGGGAGATATTTCCTGCGTATCAAATCATCACCGATGAAAATAAAAAAGGTGTTGGGTTTGAGATTTTATTACGCTGGAACAAGAACGGTAAAATTATCAAGCCTGCCCATTTTCTTACCGGGGTGAAAAATCGTGAGCTATGGTTGAATATCACGGCGCTGGTGCTGCATGCCGCTGTTTCTGGCATCAACAAATATAACGGGAAATATTATTTTTCGGTGAATATACCGCCGGAACTCGCGGC
The DNA here is from genome assembly GCF_049237765.1 of Enterobacter cloacae complex sp. SHL021. NCBI lineage: Bacteria > Pseudomonadati > Pseudomonadota > Gammaproteobacteria > Enterobacterales > Enterobacteriaceae > Enterobacter > Enterobacter cloacae complex sp. SHL021. Next base: position 137,949 of record NZ_JBMKJG010000008.1, read on the forward strand.
CGGAAATGCCTTGCCCGAGATGGCCAAAAAAGCCATCAAGATGCTGCTCAAACCCCAGTGGGCCGGGAACCTGGTCTTTGAATTTGCTGAAGATATTGATGTGACCAAAGATAAAACCATCCCAGAAACCATGCGTCGCCTGCGCAGTACGGGGTGTCGGTTATTCCTGGATGATTGCTTCTCCAGCCATCAAACCATGTTTCCGGTGAGGCAGGTTCATTTTGATGGTTTAAAGCTTGACCGGGATATTGTCGGAAAGTTTGTCGCTAATGACAATGATTACAAACTTATCAAAGCGATTCAGATTTACAGTGATATGACCGGCAGCGAATGTATTGCAGAGGGGGTGGATAGCGAAGAGAAATTTGAAAAGCTGGTGGCGTTAGGCGTAAAAAGTTTTCAGGGATATTATCTTTCCCGCGCCGTGAAGGAAGAGGAGTTAGATCGCATGGTAAGATTGTTTAGTTAATAAAAATAAGGCCCCGTGGGGCCTGAGATTATTTACGGCCGAGTAACAGGCCCAGAACTATACCCACTGCACCAGCCGCAATCAGGCCGGTTAACGGGTTATTTCTGACTGCCTCAGTGACATCAGAAACGGCATCACTGGCCTGCGCAGCATATTTCCGTGCTGCCCCTTTCACCTGATGTTTAGGGGAGTCAACGAATTCACCAAACTGCTGCTGAGCAGAGCCCGTCAGTTCGTCGAGTTTATTTTTGGCTTTATCACCAGCATACTGTGCATTTTTATCAGCGTCGAAATCAGACATTGTTACCTCCTTTTGTGGATAATTAAAGGATAGCCGCTATTTCAACATCTGAGAGCCGTAATGCGGATTCTGGCGCGTTTTAGGATATGTCTCCCTTCGCGCCGCCTTACTCGTCAGACTCGTCTTTGCCGTAAAACAGTTTGCCAATTTTGATGAGAGGACGCCCCTGAGACTTGCGGTGAAGGTTGCTGTCACGCAGGGAATATACGCATCCGCAGTACTCCTGCTGATAAAACTGTTCGCGCTTGCTGATCTCAATCATCCGCGACGATCCGCCTTGCTTGCGCCAGTTATAATCCCAGTAGACCATGCCCGGATAGTGGGCTGCCGCGCGCTGACCACAGTCGTTGATCTGCTGCATATTCTTCCAGCGCGAGATGCCAAGGGAGCTGCTGATCACACTGAAACCATTTTCCGCCGCGTATAACGCCGTGCGTTCGAAACGCATATCGAAACACATGGTGCAGCGGATCCCACGCTCAGGCTCCCATTCCATCCCTTTTGCGCGTTCAAACCAGTTGTCCGTATCGTAATCCGCATCAACAAAGGGCACGCCGTGTTTTTCCGCAAAACGAATATTCTCTTCCTTACGGATGAGGTACTCCTTTTGCGGGTGGATATTGGGGTTATAGAAGAAGATGGTGTAATCAATGCCCGAGGCCTGAATGGCCTCCATTACCTCGCCGGAGCAGGGCGCGCAGCAGGAGTGCAGCAGCAGTTTGTCAGCGCCGTTTGGCAGGGTAAGTTGAGGACGAATGAAGGGGGCTGTGCTCATGGTATTCGACAATATGTTAATGAAATTTATGGAATTGTAGCATAGATCCCGCACAGCCGGGATCTCTGCACAGTGCGCGCCATTTACCCGGCAAATTTCAGCAGCGCTTCTCCATCCAGGCGATAGCGCACCCACTCGGACTGCGGGAGCGCGCCAATGCTCAGGTAGAAGTCGATTGCCGGCTGGTTCCAGTCCAGTACGCTCCATTCCAGACGACCACACTGGCGTTTTACGGCGAGCTGCGCGATATGTTTCAGCAAGGCTCTTCCCGCGCCTTTACCGCGATGATCCGGGGATACATACAGGTCTTCCATATAGATACCGTTGCGGCCAAGCCAGGTTGAATAGCTGGTGAAGAACACGGCATAGCCAGCGATCTTACCTTCATACTCCGCGATCAGCGCTTCGGTTTTACTGTCTGCGCCAAAGAGGGTTTCGCGGATCTCGTCCGGCGTGGTGATCACTTCTTCCGGCGCTTTTTCATAGACCGCCAGCTCATAAATCATGGCGTAAATAGCCGCCGCATCCTCGGGGCGGGCCTGACGAATGGTAATGCTCATGTTATTTCCTGCATGTTTTGCGATTGATGGCGCTAAGCATACGGAGTATTGTCCGAAGAATTAAGTGCAATGAAATCAACAAATGATGAATATTATGCATCCGGCCCTGAAACGCCTTGATTTAAACCTGCTGCCCGTTTTCGACGCCATTTACCGTCACCGTTCGGTTCGCCTGGCCGCCGATGAGTTAGCGATGAGCACATCGGCACTGAGCCATGCGCTGTCACGTTTGCGAACGACGCTGAATGATCCGCTATTTTTCCGGGAAGGGCATCGCATGTCACCCAGCGTGTATGCCACACAGCTCGCGCCGTCCATTGCTTCTGCTTTGTCGTTTCTTAATCATGAGCTTACCCCGCAGCCGGAGTTTGAAGCGGCCAAAAGTAGCGAGAGCCTGCACATTGCGATTACGGATTTTACCGCGCTTTGCATTTTCCCGGCCCTGATGCACACGTTGCAGGATGCCGCGCCGGGTTTGCGTTTTGAATTGCGCTATCTGCCACACAGCCCCGCGCTGACGGAGCTGCTGGCGGGCGAAGTGGATCTGGCGCTCGGTTTCAGCACGGCGGAGGAGATCCGCCATCCTGAACTGGAGGAGATAAGCTGGTTTGAAGATGAGTATGTGGTCATCAGCAACGCAAGCCGGACGCGCCTGACGCTGGAGGATTATCTCGCGGCCCGCCATCTGGTGGTCACCCCCTGGAATGAGAAGCAGGGCGTGCTGGATTTACGGCTGGAGGAGTTGGGCTATACCCGGCACATTGCAATCAAAACCCCGTCAATGCTCAGCGCACCGTTTATCGTTGCGCAAAGCGATCTGCTGATGGCCATTCCCCGGTATGCAGCCGAAAAGCTGAAGGCGGCCGTGAATATCAACATTTTTACCTTACCGTTCTCCATTCAAAAATTTGACGTGAAAATTTACTCCCATAAACGCAGCGGTCAGCGGGGCGCAACCCGCTGGCTGAAAGAAGAGTTGCAAGCGCTGGCGCAACAGGGTGATAAATGATTAATGAATATATTGTCTGAAATATGAACGCGCACCTGCCGCAAGTCATTGGCAGGCGCGCGGGGGCCGTAACTGATAGGGTTTCAGTTAGTATCTCAGTAAAATATATGTTAAGCATGCGGTCCCTGTAACAGGGGGCAGCGGATCCAAAAGTTAACTTATTAAATGACTAGCTATCGCGGGGCACTCTTATTATCAAAGGGGTTGTCTCAAATCCGTGCGGGCATTTGCGCGCATTGCAATGCTCAGCGTATGAGCAGTCTTCAGAATCCAGGTTTTTATTAAAAGGACAGGCCATTTTGTTTTTTATTTCGTCCCACAGGTTCTCATTGTATGGCGAGACGTTATAAAGGGATATTTGGTTGAACACGCCATTTACAAAAATTCCATTTTTTGTTGTATGTATTCTGTCTCCGGGCAAAAGATAGATGTCACTCTCGTACCAAATTATTAATCTTAATAATTTCAAACCAACAATGTGCGAATAAACGATTCCTGTGTTAGGGCAAATGACAGAACTTAATACTCGCCACGACATCATACTCTTCTCCATAAGATATTTTTACCTGGATTTAGGTTTAGCACGTGATCAGACATCGATCAATCTTGTAACTCATTGATATTGATCGTTATTTTAAGGTGTTTTGATTTTTCTCTATATATAACAATGGCTTGCGCAATATGGTTTCGATAATTATTTTGAATTATATATCTTACATCAAAGAGGAGTGGTTTGATTTTGACCGTTTACAGATTCTGAACGCCAAAAAATAAGATTTCGTAGAAGCCTTTATTATTAAGGAAAATTTAATCATGGCGGAAACCATTTCATTTCAACCTGTTACCAGGTTTAAGGTTTAGAAGGTTTTTTGAATTATTATCAATGCTGCTTATCGATTCCAGCGAATAAAGGGTACTGGTGACGCTTTTTTTTGGCTTAGCCATAGAAAATGGCTTAATTCGAATGTAGAGGCCAGCATTTCAAAGAGAAATTATTCAGAATTACTTATGTATGATAATGCGATTCAAGAGCCTGATAACCCTATGAAAGCTGTTGTTTACATAATGTTGCTTTAAAAGGTACCATACCCCCCTATAGTATCAGGAGGCCGTATGCCGCACTCACCCGAAGATAAAAAACGTATCCTCACTCGCGTTCGTCGCATTCGGGGCCAGGTTGATGCCCTTGAACGCGCGCTGGAGTCGGGCGACCCCTGTCTGGCCATCCTGCAGCAAATTGCCGCCGTGCGCGGCGCTGCCAATGGCCTGATGGGCGAAATGGTCGAAATTCACCTCAAAGATGAGCTGGTAACGGGGGAAACCACGCCGGATCAGCGAGCCGTGCGCATGGCAGAAGTCGGCCATTTGCTGCGCGCTTATCTAAAATAAACCCACACACCACACAATAAGGGAAGACACTATGAAATCTCGCGCAGCCGTCGCATTTGGCCCTGGCCAGCCGCTCAAAATCGTTGAAATTGACGTTGCTCCGCCGAAGAAGGGCGAAGTGCTGATCAAAATTACCCATACCGGGGTGTGCCATACCGATGCCTTTACGCTGTCGGGCGACGATCCGGAAGGCGTTTTCCCGGCGGTGCTCGGCCATGAAGGGGGCGGTGTGGTGGTGGAAGTGGGCGAAGGCGTGACCAGCCTGAAGCCGGGCGACCACGTGATCCCGCTCTACACTGCAGAATGCGGCGAGTGTAAGTTCTGTAAATCCGGTAAGACCAACCTCTGCCAGGCGGTTCGCGCCACTCAGGGCAAGGGCCTGATGCCGGACGGTACCACCCGTTTCTCCTATAACGGCGAACCGGTTTACCACTACATGGGCACCAGCACCTTCAGTGAATACACCGTTTGCGCGGAGATCTCACTGGCGAAGGTGAACCCGCAGGCGCCGCTGGATAAAGTCTGTCTGCTGGGCTGCGGCGTCACCACCGGGATTGGTGCAGTACACAATACGGCGAAAGTGAAAGAGGGCGACACCGTGGCGGTGTTCGGTCTTGGCGGGATTGGTCTGGCGGTGATTCAGGGCGCGGTCCAGGCGAAGGCCGGGCGGATCATCGCGGTGGATACCAACCCGGAGAAATTCAAACTGGCGGGTGAAATGGGCGCGACCGATTTCGTGAACCCGAAAGATCACGAAAAACCGATTCAGGAGGTCATTGTTGAGATGACCGACGGCGGCGTGGACTTTAGCTTCGAATGTATCGGTAACGTGAACGTGATGCGTTCTGCGCTTGAATGCTGCCACAAAGGCTGGGGCGAGAGCATTATCATCGGCGTGGCCGGTGCGGGCCAGGAGATCAAAACCCGTCCGTTCCAGCTGGTAACCGGGCGCGTATGGCGTGGCTCAGCGTTCGGCGGCGTGAAAGGGCGCACGCAGCTGCCGGGGATGGTTGAAGATGCGATGGCCGGGAAAATCCAGCTCGATCCGTTCATCACCCACCGTTTACCGCTTGAGCAGATCAACGAGGCGTTCGATCTGATGCATGAAGGTAAATCCATTCGTACCGTCATTCATTTCGGCGACAAGTAACTCTTCTGCCAGCGGTTTTTCGCCGCTGGCGTTTCTTTAATAATCTTCTCTAAAGTGTGACCAGTGCGGCGTTTTTAGCCGTAATCTAAATCTCAGCCGTGCCGATGACTATTTAACAGGCGTGTTTTTACGCATCTTACCTACAAGAGAGTCGACGGTCATGGACAACACTACTTCGATGCCAGCGCAGCGCAAGCTGGGCTTCTTGCATCACATCAGGCTGGTTCCGCTGTTTTCCTCCATTCTCGGTGGCATTATTCTGCTATTTGCCTTGAGCGCAGGTCTGGCGGGGTATTTCCTTTTACAGGCCGACACCGATCAGCAGGATGTCACGTCTGAAATTCAGGTGCGTATGGGGCTGTCGAATAGCTCAAACCATCTGCGAACCGCGCGTATCAATATGATCCACGCCGGGGCGGCGAGCCGTATCGCGGAAATGGATGCGATGAAGCAAAACATCGCTGAGGCGGAAAAACGGATCAAACAGTCTCAGGAAGGGTTTAATGCCTATATCAATCGCGCGGTTCGTACGCCTGAGGATGAAGCGCTGGATGCCGATCTGAAAACACGCTATGACGCCTATATCGCAGGCCTGCAGCCGATGCTTAAGTATGCTAAAAACGGCATGTTTGAAGCCATCATTAACCATGAAAACGAAAGCGCCCGCCCGCTGGATGACGCCTACAACGCCGTGCTGCTGAAGGCGATAAAGATCCGCACCGAGCGCGCGAACGCCCTGACGGTTAAGGCACACAGCCGCACCCAGCTGGGCCTGATGTTTATGGTGGGGGCGTTTGCCCTGGCGCTGGTGCTGACGGCCATGACCTTTGTCGTGCTGCGTCGCACGGTGATCACCCCGCTGCAGCGCGCCGCGAAACGCATTGAAAATATCGCCAAAGGCGACCTCACCATGCCGGACGATGTGGCCGGACGCAGCGAAATTGGCCGCCTGACGCGCGACCTGCAAACCATGCAGCACTCGCTGGAGAACACCGTTGGAACCGTGCGTCAGGGGGCGGAAGAGATCTATCGTGGCACCAGCGAAATCTCCGCAGGCAACACCGACCTCTCTTCCCGTACCGAGCAGCAGGCGGCTGCCATTGAGCAGACGGCAGCCAGCATGGAGCAGCTCACCGCAACGGTGAAACAGAACGCCGATAACGCGCACCATGCCAGCAAGCTGGCGGAAGATGCCTCCGGTAAAGCCAGCCGTGGCGGCCAGATGGTCTCCGGGGTGGTTAAAACCATGGGCAATATCTCTACCAGTTCGAAGAAGATCTCTGAAATTACCGCCGTGATTAACAGTATCGCCTTCCAGACCAATATTCTGGCGCTTAACGCGGCGGTAGAAGCGGCGCGTGCGGGTGAGCAGGGGCGCGGGTTTGCCGTGGTGGCAAGCGAAGTTCGTACTCTGGCAAGCCGCAGTGCGAATGCCGCCAAAGAGATCGAAAGCCTGATCAACGAATCCGTTTCGCTGATTGACCAGGGCTCGGGCGAAGTCGTCGCCGCCGGTAATACCATGAATGAAATCGTCGAAGCGGTTAAACGCGTCACGGACATTATGCTGGAGATCGCTGCCGCGTCTGATGAACAGAGCCGTGGTATTGAGCAGGTGAGCCAGGCGATTTCTGAGATGGATAAAGTGACCCAGCAGAACGCCTCGCTGGTGGAAGAGGCTTCCGCCGCGGCGGCGTCGCTGGAAGAACAGGGCGCGCGTCTGACCGAGGCGGTGGGTGCGTTTCGACTGAGCGGCGCGAAGCAAGGTCGGGCGGCAACGTCTGCGCCAGTGGCGAAGAATGCGCCGCTGCGTCCGGCGGCAGCGGTTTCCGGGGATAACTGGGAGACGTTCTGAGTGGCGTGTTGTGTCGGGTGGCGGCTTCGCCTTACCCGACCTACAAATAAAAAGGGACCTTTCGGTCCCTTTTTTCATCGCTTACTTTTTATCGGGTAACGCATACGCGATAACGTAATCACCGCGATCCGGTGACTGGCGGGCGCCGCCAGCGTTAATAATGATGTACTGTTTACCGGTTTTCGGTGAAACGTAGGTCATCGGCCCGGACTGGCTGCCGACCGGCAGACGGTCTTTCCAGATCTCTTTTCCGGTGGCGGTATCGAACGCGCGCAGGTAGAAATCCTGAGTGCCGGCAAAGAACAGCAGGCCAGACTGGGTGGAGAGTGACGCGCCAAGGGTTGGCATCCCGATAGGGATCGGCATATGCATGCGAATACCCAGCGGGCCGGTATCTTCCACGGTGCCCACCGGCACCTGCCACACCAGCTTGCCGGATTTCAGGTCAACCGCGGACATCGTGCCAAACGGCGGTTTCTGGCACGGAATACCCAGCGGTGACAGGAAACGCTCGCGCATGGCGCCGAACGGCGTGCCGTCCATGGGCACAATACCCATCTCAATCCCGCTGGCGTCTTTCGCCACGCTGGCACGCGGTACCATGTAGTTGGCCAGACCCAGGCGCATATCGTTGACGAACATCAGCCCGTTGTTCGGATCGACTGAGACGCTGCCCCAGTTCATCCCGCCCAGTGAGCCAGGGAACTGCAGGGAACGATCGAGACCCGGCGGGGTAAAGACCCCCTGATGGCGCATCTCTTTAAACTGAATGCGGCACAACAGCAGGTCGACAGGCGTCGCGCCCCACATATCGGACTCGGTCAGGGTCTGGTTGCCAATCATCGGCATACCGACGGAATACGGCTGTGTCGGGGAGTAGCGTTCGCCCTGCACGTTACCCGCCGGGACCGGCCGTTCTTCCACTTTCGCCACCGGTTTGCCGGTTTCGCGGTTGAGCATAAAGATCATGCCCTGTTTACTGGTCTGCACCAGTACCGGCGTGGTTCCGCCTTTACCGTCTGGCAGATCGTACAGCAGCGGTTGAGAAGGCAGATCGAAGTCCCACAGGTCGTGATGGGTGGTCTGGAAATGCCAGCGGACCTGGCCGGTGGTGGCGTCAACGGCAACGATGGAGGAGCTGTATTTATCATCCAGCGCGGTGCGTTCTCCGGCCCAGAAATCTGGCGTGGCGTTACCGGTTGGCAGGTAAATCAGGTTCAGTTTTGCGTCATAGGACATTGCAGACCAGACGTTCGGTGTACCGCGCGTGTAGGTCTGGCCTTCCGGCGGCAGGCCGGTCAGGTTCGGATTACCCGGATCCCACGCCCAGGCCAGTTTACCGGTATGAACGTCATAGGCGCGCACCACGCCCGGCGGTTCGCCGGTGGAGAAGTTATCCGCCACGCGTCCGCCGACCACCACCACGTTTCCTGCCACCAGCGGCGTGGAGGTTTGCTGATAGTAGCCCGGTTTTATCTCACCCATACCCACGCTCAGATCCACGGTACCTTTGTCACCAAAGTCTTCGCAGGCTTTACCATTATCGGCGTTGATGGCAATCAGGCGGGCATCGGTGGTGGGCAGGAACAGACGGCGCGGGCAGGCGGCGGGCTGCGCATCTGTCTGTGACGTTGTCACGTTTTGTGAATCTTCAAAATAGCCCAGCCCACGGCAGCGCTGCCAGTTCGGGGCCGTGGCTTTGGCGTCGTAACGCCACCTCTCTTTCCCGGAATCCACATCCAGCGCCAGCACTTTGCTGTACGGCGTACAGATGTAGAGCGTGTCGCCAATCTGCAGCGGCGTGTTCTGGTCTTCCGCACCGGAGCCGTTGCTCTGAGGGATATCCCCGGTATGGGCAACCCACGCGACTTTCAGCTCGTTAACGTTCTGCTTGTTGATCTGGTCGAGGGCCGCAAAACGATCCCCGTGGGTGGTGTTACCCCAGTGTTCCCAGTTCTTCTGCTGTTCGCCAGCCGCGACCGGTTTCACCGGCACCGGCTCATTCGCCGCCACCAGCGTTTGGGGTTTAAACATCCAGCCCAGGCTGACCAGCATTGCCACGGCGAGCAACGCCGCCACGCTAAAGGCCGGGCCTTTTTTCACCGGCGTCGCACGGTTTGCCGCACGCAGGAACGGCCAGACGAGGGCACACAGGAATGCCAGAAACGCAAAAGTGAAGAGGCGTGAGAAGAGCGGCCAGAAATCCCAGCCGGCATCGCTTACCGCCCAGAACAGCGACGCGATAAACGCGATGCCATACAACACAATCCCGCTGCTGCGGTTGATGAAAATCAGGATCGCGGCAATCACCATTACCACGCCCATGATCAGGAAGTATCCACTTCCGCCTACGGTGACGAGTTTAAAACCCAACCCGCCAACGGCCAGACCGACGATCGCCATCAGTCCGGCAAGGAGCCACTGCAGGATACGGGGTATCCCACGTGGCGCGCTGCCAAATGCCATCTCTTTCTCCTTAAGATCCCCCGCTGCACAGCACGACAACGTGCCGGAAGTGTACCAGGTGGGTAATAAATGCAGTGGGAATAATGATTAATACGCTTGAATTCGGGGTTTATAAAACATTTACGAACCATTTGGTGAATTCGTCGCTATGATAAAACTGTTAAATTGTTTTGCGCAATTGTTAATAAATGATTTCGCATTAAATGATTAGAACGCAGGAATGACCCTCGCCCCGGGGGAGAGGGTCAGGGCAAGGGGAAAGGAATCAGGCAGGCATCGATTTACGTATCGCGCTCAGCAGCGTCTGTGCACCTGAGGAGAGCGGCGTATCAACGCGGGTTAAAATGCCAATCGGTTCGCCGGCGCCGGGCGAGGTCACCGGCAGTGCGGTGAGCGTGCCCTGGCGTAAATCATCTTTAACCGCACCGGAGGGGACGAACCAGACGTAGTCATAATCCACGGTAAGCTGGCGTGACAGGGAAGCGGACAGGGTTTCAATACAGCCTGTCGGCAGCGTACAGCCCTGCATCTGCAGTAACGTTTCGGCATTTTGCCGTGGAACCGTACCTTTTGGTGACACGACCACCGGCCACTCCATCACCCGGCTTAGGGTTACCGTATCCTGCAACAGAGGATGGTTGGGGCGTACCACCAGCTTCAGGGATTCCAGGAACAGCAGTTCATAATTCAGACCCACCATCAGTTCAGGATCTGACATCCGTCCGATACCCAGATCCAGCTCGCCGGATTTCAGCCCCGCAAGCAGCATGGTGTTATTCATGGTGGCGACCTGCAGGGTCGTATGTTTTTGCTGTTTGTGAAACTGACCGATCACCGGCGGCAGAATGCCCAGCGCCGCCGTGGGCAGGGCACCCACACGGACAATCTCGTGCGTCTGCTCTTCTTTACGGTTTAACGCCTGTCCGGCGGTATTGAGCGCATCAAGCACTTTGACTGCATGGGTCAGAAACTGCTCGCCGACCAGGGTCAGTTGTGCGCCCAGACGGCCGCGATCGAACAGACGGGCACCGGTCAGTTGTTCCAGCTCGTTAAGCGTTTTTGAGAGAGCAGGCTGGCTCAGGTTAAGGGTTTCAGCCGCACGCCCCAGCGTTCCCTGTTGAGCGACGGCCACAAATGTATGCAAATGGCGCAAGCGTATGCGCTGACTGAACAGACCATTTTTTTCCATAGGCGATGTTAAAAACAGAGCGATGCGGGTGACAAGCTAAGTTGTTTAATTTTGATAACTTGATAGCAAAATATTTTTAACATTTGATCTGTTTGAGTTACAACATGTTTTTGGCGGGGGGCTGAACGTCCTTGTTCATTTATTGCACATTCGGGGAGGGAAACGTTAAATCACGCCATCACCGCCGTCGGAACACCATACCTGGCCGGTCGTAAAGGAACACTCATCTGACGCCAGAGTGACGTATAAAGGTGCAATCTCCACCGGCTGGCCCGGACGGCCCAGCGGTGTGTCACCCCCAAACTGCTTCACTTTCTCCATCGGCTGGCCGCCGCTGGATTGCAGCACCGTCCAGTAAGGCCCGGGAGCCACGGCATTAACGCGAATGCCCTTCGGCCCAAGCTGTTTGGCAAGGGATTTGGTAAACACCGCCAGACAGGCTTTGGTCTGGGCATAGTCGAGCAGAACAGGGCTGGGTTTTACCGCCTGCACCGAGGAGGTGTTAATAATTGCCGCAGGGGCTTTCAGATGGCGAAGCGCTGCTTTGGTGATCCAGAACGGGGCATAAACGTTGGTTTTAAACGTGGCATCGAAATCTTCGGTAGTGAGTTCTTCCAGCGATTCCCGATACTGCTGGCGACCGGCGTTGTTCACCAGAATGTCCAGTCCGCCAAGTTTAGCCACCGCTTCTTCCACCAGGTTCTGGCAGAAGGTTTCATCCCGGACATCCCCCGGCAGCGCGACGGCGTTGCGGCCTTCGGCCTTGATCAGGTCGATAACCTCTGCGGCGTCTTTCTCTTCTTCAGGCAGATAGTTAATGGCGACATCGGCGCCTTCACGGGCGTAGGCAATGGCCACCGCGCGGCCGATACCGGAGTCACCGCCGGTAATCAGCGCTTTTTTGCCCGCCAGACGGCCGTGGCCTTTATAGCTCGTTTCCCCGTGATCGGGAACAGGTTGCATCTCAGAAGCCAGTCCTGGTGGCGTCTGCGGCTGTTCCGGGAAAGGGGGTTGCGGATAAGCGTTCGTACGTTGTTGAGTATCACTCATAGCTGACTCCTTAAGCCAATAGGTGAGTTAGGATGAAAATACAGCGTTAACGCTTCGCTGAGTTATTTCTGCAGATGATCGACACGTACAACGGAAGGCGATGACTTTTTATCAAGCGAACCGTTAATGCTGATCATCTGGTCTGGTTTGACTGTTCTGCCGTCAAAAACTGCTTTTGGGATAATAACGTCGATTTTTCCGGATTTATCCTGAAATACATACTTATCGCCGCTACCGTCAATAAGGTTGCCGCGCAGTGAAATGGTCGCGCCATCATGCATTTGTTTCGCCTGGTCGATGGTCATAATACGGGCATCATCGGTGCCGCGATAACCGCTATCCAGCGCATGCGGAGGGGGCGGCGCTTCACCCTTTTGTAACCCGCCGTTATTATCAGCCCATGCGGTTGGCACCATAAATATTAAAAAAGCGGAAATAAGTGATAATTTCATCTGATATCCTTCATTTAAGGTGTCTTGACTTATTAAGTATTGTTGCTATTCCTTTATGTGGCAAATGTGATAAGTCTTAAAAACATTCGCCATACAAAACAGAACGTTTGGTAAATAAGCGAAACGGTGATAGCTACCATGAATGATAAAAATGAAAAGTTACCCGGGATAAATGAGAGTTATCGCTTGCTGAGGTTTGAATATGCATTTCGCCAGGTCGGATTTATTGTGTTACTGAGTATTATCATCGCGGCGATTGCCGGTCTGTTTTCAAGTGGGATAGTGAGTGACACGGAGAAAACCAATTCTGCAAAAAACCTGACCCTCAACTATGAGCGCTTTGCGCGACGGCAAACGGAGTCGCGACTTCAGCTGACCTTTCCGGTCAACAGCGAGGGCAAATACACCGTGAGCATGACCAGCGAGAGCAGCGACGCCTACGAGCCGGGCAGCGTCTGGCCGCAGCCAGACAGCATGTACAGCCGCGGGAACACGCTCTATTTTGTCTATAATCATCTTGAAAAATCGCCACATTTTGCGGTCTGGCTGTTCATTACCCCGACCAGAGGCGGTAAATGGCACAACGTCATTCGTGTAAACAACCTGCCGGATATTCCTTTCTGGCAATTTATTTACCCTTAGGAGGCTGCCATGGATATGGTTTTTAGGGCGTTGGCGATTTACCTGTTTCTGGTGGTGGTCTTCAAAGTGGCCGGACGACGTGCGTTGCTGCAGATGACCAGCTTTGACCTTATTCTCCTGTTAATTATCAGCGAAGCAACCCAGCAGGCCCTGCTGGGGGAGGATTTTTCGGTCACGGGCGCAATGATAACCATCACCACGCTGGTGGTTGTGGATATTATTTTTGGACTGATGAAAAAGTATTTTTCGCCGGTGGAGAATATCCTGGATGGCACGCCGGTAATTCTGGTTGAGAACGGCGTGCCCTTAGCAGATAAACTCAAAAAGGTCGATGTTTCATGTGATGATATTCTGGTTTCGGCCCGGCAGAATAATGGCATTACAAAGTTAAGTGAAATTAAATATGCCATTCTGGAACGCAATGGCCATATTTCCATTATTCCTGAGAAAAAATGAGAGGCCTGATGATGAGCAATCTATACCACGACAACACCATTACCGTGGCTGAACTGACCAAAAAACTGGCGAGCAGGTTAATCGATGCAGGGCTTCGCTTAACAACCGCAGAATCCTGCACCGGCGGGAAGCTTTCGGTGGCGCTCTGCGCGGAAGAGAACACTGCCGATTTTTATGATGTGGGGCTGGTCGTCTTCAGCGATAGCGCGAAGGAGAGGATCCTGGGCGTAAGCCCGGAAACCCTCGCGCGGTTTACCGCCGTCAGTGAACAGACCGTCACCGAGATGGCGGCCAGCATCCGCGACATTGCCCAGGCCGATGTCAGTATTGCAATCAGCGGGTATGCCGGGCCGGAAGGGGGAGAAGACGGCACGGCGGCGGGGACCGTGTGCTTCGCCTGGAATATCGGCGGAAAGACGGAAACGAGCAGGGTGCTCTTTTCCGGCGACTGTCAGGACGTGGTGGAAAAAGCGGTGCATTACTCGCTGGCTGAATTAGTGACGAAATTGTCGGGCTGAAATAACGCGGAGGTTTTATGGCTGTGATGGTCATTACTGGCGGGACGGCGGGCGTGGGGAAAGCCACGGCGCTGCACTTTGCAAAAGCGGGCTACGATGTGGGCATTATTGCGCGCGAGGAGACAAGCCTTCACTCGACCCAGGAAGAGCTACGCCGTTTTGGCGTCAATGCGTTGGCCGTGCAGGCGGATGTGGCCGACAGTCAGGCGGTGGTGGATGCCGCCAACGAAATTGAGTATCGCCTTGGGGCGATAGATGTGTGGGTCAATAATGCCATGGGGGCGGTGCTGGCGCCGTTTCGGACCATGACGCCGGATGAATTTCGCCGCGTCACAGAAGTCACCTACCTTGGCTACGTGAACGGTACCCGTGCCGCGCTGGAACTGATGGTGCCGCGCGATCGGGGCGTGATTATTCAGGTTGGCTCCGCGCTGGCCTACCGCTCCATTCCTCTGCAGTCCGCCTACTGCGGCGCCAAAGCCGCGATCCGGGGCTTTACCGATGCGGTGCGTACCGAGCTGATGCATGAGAACAGCCGGGTGCAGCTCGCCATGGTCCAGATGCCGGGGCTGAATACCCCGCAGTTTGAATGGGCACGGAATAAGTTTGCCTGGGCGATGCGCCCGGTTCCGCCGGTGTTTGAGCCGGAAGTGGCCGCGAGTGCCATTTTCAGGGTGGCGCAAAAACCGGTGCGCGAGCTGTGGGTGGGCAGCAGTACCATCCAGTCGATTGTCGGCCAGTTCCTCTTCCCCGGCTTTCTTGATCGTCTGATGGTGAAAAAGGCCTGGGAAGGGCAGATGACCGACACCCTGAACGCAGAAGACCGGCGGGATTATCTCGACCAGCCGGTCAACGACCTGCATAAAATCCACGGCCATTTCTCCGCTGAGGCGAAAACGCGCGCCAGCGCCGTCTCCTCCGGCGCGCCCGGGAAAGTGCTGCTGGGCTCCCTGGCCGTCGCAGGGATTGTGCTCACACGCCTGATGCGCGGCCGCAAAAAGTAGTCAGCGCAGCGCGCTACGGTTTGTCCAGAACCAGCGATAGCCGTAGCCGCCTATATCCAGCTCAACGGTTTTGCCGCAGACCAGCGCATCCTCGTAGCGTTTGTCTGCCAGGCAGGCGGTCCAGGTGGCGTGGCGGATCCCTCTGGCGGTGAAGGTCACCGGTTTATCGCTGAAATTAACAAAGGTAAGAATGCTGCGATCTTCAGCCTCGTAGTAAATCCCCAGCACTGCATCATTATCGATGGCGATAAGATGAAACGGCGCCACGGCAATCTCCGGGAATTCAGACCGGGTGTTGGCGATATCGATAATCCGGTGCAGCAGTGAGTTGCGGTGCAACAGCGAATCCGCCACGTTAATTTTCTGATAACGATAGGGCCCGTGGTCAATGATGGGCGCGATAAAGCTCTGCGGGTCTGCGTCAGAGAAGCCACCGCCCTGAGAGGGCGCCCACTGCATGGGCGTACGCACGGCGTAACGCTCTTCTAAATCCAGATCATCACCCATGCCGATTTCATCCCCGTAGCGCATAACGGGCACCCCGGGCAGGGAGAACAGCACGGCGTGGCAGAGCGCCAGCCGCTTCTGGTCGCCATTCAGCATCGGCGCCAGGCGACGGCGGATCCCACGCTGGTACACGTTCATCTCTTCATCCGGGGCGAACGTGTCGAGGACGAACTGTTTATCCTTTTTACCGATCCCCTCCAGATCCAGCTCGTCGTGGTTACGCAGCCAGTTGGCAAAGCAGCAGGAGTCCGGCGGGACGATCATTTTCTTCACCGCGTTGCGCAGCGGGCGGGCGCTTTTCCTGGCCAGGCTCACGTAGAAATATTTGTTAAGCCAGAAGTTAAGCACCAGATGCAGGCGGTCGTTATTGCCAAAATAGTCCTTGTAGGCTTCCACCTCTACGTCAACTTCCCCGAGCAGGATCGCCTGCGGGTTATGTTGGGTAATCAGGCGGCGCAGGTGCTCCAGGATCCACAGCCCCTTTTTCTCGTCACCGCCTCCGGCCTGGGTGGTGAGATGCGACGCGGCATCCAGACGGAATCCCGATACGCCAAGCTTGAGCCAGAAGAGGATAATGTTCTCTATCTCTTTAATTACCGCAGGTGAGGTGAGGTTGAGATCCGGCTCGTGGCGATAAAACATATGCCGGTAGTATTGGCCCGCCTCGTCATCCCATGTCCAGATGCTCTTTTCCACGCCGGGGAACATCGGAGGCGTATCGTCATCGTCATTATCTGACCACAGATAATAGTCGCGAAAGGGGGATTTCGGGTTGCGCCGGGCCTCCTGAAACCAGGGGTGGGCGTCCGACGTATGCTGGATCAACAGCTCGATAATGACCTGCATCCCCAGCTCACGTGCCTGCTCAATAAAAGCGATAATATCCGCCAGTTTGCCGAACCGGGGATCGACCTGCAGGTGGTCGCTGACGTCATACCCTTCGTCCAGAAAAGGGGTAAGGTAAAATGGGGTGATCCAGATTACTGTCGCCCCCATGCGGCGTATATATCGCAACTTGGCCGTTATTCCGGCGATGTCTCCGCAGCCATCGCCGTTTAAATCGTAAAACAGTGCCGTATCAATTTGATAAATAATGGCCCGTGTATGCCATCCTGCCATCCTGCACCTCAGTGGTAACCTTCTGTATCAGAAACTTTTCCCCGGAAGACGTAGTAACTCCAGGCGGTGTACACCAGGATCACCGGAATAATCAGTAACGTCCCCACCAGCATAAAGAGCTGGCTGGCGGGCGGGGCCGCGGCATCCCACAGGCTAATGCGCGGCGGAATAATGTTCGGCCACAGGCTGATGCCCAGTCCGCTAAAACCGAGGAAGATAAGCCCAAGCGTCAACAGGAACGGACGCGCGTGGCTGGCCGGGTTGCGGGTCAAGCGCCAGATCCACAGGCTAAATACGCCTACCAGCAGAGGCACCGGCAGGAACCAGAAGAAGTTAGGCAGGGTAAACCAGCGCTCGGCCACGTACTGCCAGCCGAGTGGCGTCCAGATGCTCACCACCGCGATGACGACAATCAGCGCCAGCAGCACGTGGCGGGTCAGTTCGCGCATGCGGTTTTGCAGTGCACCTTCGCTTTTCATGATAAGCCACGTGGTGCCCAGCAGCGTGTAGGCCACCACCAGCCCGATACCGCAGAACAGGTTGAAGGGGGTCAGCCAGTCGAGGGCAGACCCCACGTAGCGTCGGCCTTCTACTTCAAAACCGTTGATCACCGCGCCGACCACCACGCCCTGGCTGAAGGTGGCGAGTAGCGAGCCTCCCGCAAAGGCATAGTCCCAGAACTGGCGGTGAGAGGGCGTCGCTTTGAAGCGGAACTCAAAGGCGACACCGCGAAAGATAAGACCGATCAGCATGGCGGTAAGCGGAATGGTGAGCGCATCGATGATCACCGCATAGGCCAGCGGAAAGGCGCCAAACAGCCCTGCGCCGCCCAGCACCAGCCAGGTTTCGTTGCCGTCCCAGACGGGGGCCACGCTGTTCACCATCACGTCGCGCTCTTTAGCATCGCCCACGAAGTTAAACAGCAGACCGATCCCCAAATCAAAGCCATCCATGATGATGTACATCAGGGTGGCGAAGACGATGATGGCAAACCAGATAACCGAGATATCGACGCCCATCAGATTCTCTCCTCTTCCGGAACAGACTCAGCGGCAGACAGCGGACGGGCGGGAGTGCCCGAGGTGTTTGAGGTTAGCGTGTCCACCGGCTGTGGTCCTTTCTTAATCAGACGCACAAGGTAGACATAGCCCACGCCAAACACCGAGCAATAAACGACGATGAAGGCCAGCAGGCTGATGCTCATCTGCAGCGTGCTATGCAGAGAGACCGCGTCGATGGTGCGCAGATAGCCGTAGACCACCCACGGCTGGCGACCCACTTCGGTGGTCACCCACCCGGCGAGCAGCGCCAGCAGACCGGCAGGCCCCATACAGAGGGCAAACCAGTGGAACGGGCGCGAGTGATACAGCCGGTGGCGATAGCGTAGCCACAGGCTCAGGACGCCGAGGGCGATCATCAACAGCCCCATGCCAACCATGATGCGGAACGACCAGAAGACGATGGTGGAGTTCGGGCGATCTTCTTTCGGGAAATCTTTCAGCGCGGGGACCTGTTTATCCAGACTGTGGGTGAGGATCAGGCTGCCGAGGGCCGGGATCTCAAGCCCGTATTTGGTGCGCTCCTCTTCCATATCCGGCAGACCAAACAGCAGCAGCGGGGTGGCTTCCCCTGGCGGATTTTCCCAGTGCCCCTCGATGGCGGCGATTTTGGCAGGCTGATGTTCAAGCGTGTTCAGGCCATGCATATCCCCGACTACGGCCTGAATGGGGGCGACCAGCAGGGCCATCCACATGGCCATCGAGAACATTTTGCGAATGGCGGGCGTGTCGTTGCCGCGCAGCAGGTGCCAGGCCCCCGACGCGCCCACAAACAGCGCACTGCACAGGAATGCGGCAATGGACATATGGATCAGCCGGTACGGGAAAGAGGGGTTGAAGATGACGGCCAGCCAGTCTTCAGGGATCACCTGGCCGTTCTCAATGGTGAAGCCCTGCGGGGTGTGCATCCAGCTGTTAGAGGCGAGGATCCAGAAGGTGGACATTAGCGTACCCAGCGCCACCATGCAGGTTGCGAAGAAGTGCAGTCCCGGTCCAACCTTGTTCCAGCCGAACAGCATTACGCCGAGAAAACCGGCCTCCAGGAAGAAAGCGGTTAATACCTCGTAGGTCAGCAATGGCCCGGTGATGCTGCCTGCAAACTGAGAGAACCCGCTCCAGTTGGTGCCGAACTGATAGGCCATGACCAGCCCGGACACAACGCCCATACCAAAGTTGACGGCAAATATTTTGAGCCAGAAATGGTACAGGGAGCGCCAGACGTCGTTTTTGGTACGCAGCCACATCCCTTCGAGCACCACCAGATAGCTGGCAAGCCCGATGGTGATCGCCGGGAAGAGAATATGAAACGAGACGGTAAAAGCGAACTGAATTCTCGCCAGATGAAACGCGTCGAGTTCGAACATGGTCCGTACCTCTGGAACGATGGGGCACGAGAATTACCAGGCAGCGGGAGCTGCCTGGCAAAACCGGTTACGGTTTTTTCTTACCGGCGCCTAGCTCGGCACCTGTTAACGGGTCGGCGTTCGGATCGGATTTTGTGCGAGCAGACATCGCCTTGACGAGCGTAGCCTGTTCGGTCGAGAGCGTCACGCTTGCACTCCCGTCTCCACCGTCAACCGCAGGTTGGGGGGCCTCAACGTAGTCGAAATGCTTATCGCTGTTCCAGCTTCCGCGGACCTCGCCACCTTCAGACATATTGTAGTACTTGTTGGTGAATTCCTCGATTGGCGGCAATTTCCCCGGCGGGAAATTATTGCGAATAGACTGAAGCGCCTTCTCGAAGGAGAGCTGGTGCGCCGCCTCTCGCGTCATCAGAAACGCCAGTGCATCTTTCACCCCGGGATCGTCTGTCACGTTGATCAGACGCTCATAGATGATTTTTGCCCGCGCCTCTGCGGCCACGTTCGAGCGCAGATCCGCCGTGGGTTCACCAATGGTATCAACATAGGCCGCCGTCCAGGGCACACCCGCGGAGTTAGTGAGCGGGGTACCGCCGCCGTAGAGCAGGGAGGTGATATGGCTGTCGTTGCCGTTTTCGGTCATGGACCGGTACAGCTCGGCTTCGTTCTCTACCCCTTCCGCCAGCGCGCCTTTGGCCCCTTTATTCAGCATGCCGACCAGCGTCCCGATGATTTCAAGGTGGCTCAACTCTTCGGTCGCGATATCCATCAGCATATCTTTACGGCCAGGATCGTCATCACTCAGGCCCTGGGTGAAGTAGCGGCAGGCGGCCGCCAGTTCACCCTGCGGCCCGCCAAATTGTTCCAGCAGAAGATTGGCGAGGCCGGGATTCGGATCAGCAACGCGAACCGTGTATTGCAGCTGTTTGACGTGTCGAAACATACACTCTCCTGTGGTTTATTTTTTCGCTTCGACACCTGATGCATCAGAACGCAGCAGGAACTGTTCCGTCGTTTGCGGAATATGACGAATCAGCCAGTCGGCCATCTCGCGCTCTTCGGCGAGAATGGTTTCAATGGCGGGTACAGAGGCGGTGTCGCCCGCTTTTTTGGCCGCGGCCAGCAGGGAGGTGTAGCAGGCAATTTCGAACTGTTCGAAAACATAGCCGCTGATGGAGCCTTTAACAATCTCATCGGACGGGAACATGCCGCCGATGGACTGGCCGAGCGCAGCCATTTTGCTCATTGAGTCTTTTAAAACCGAACGAGAAATATCATTACGATCGAGGATTTCCTCCAGCAATGTGATTTGCCGTTTTGTCTCATTAAGGTGCTGCTCAATACGGGCGCGAACATCAGGATAATTTTCAATACGGCTGGCCATCGATTCCAGCATTGATTCGGCTTGCTTTTCCATTGCATGGGCATCGCGTAGCCAGTCATGGTAGTGTTCTACGTGATTCATATTTCGTTCCTCATTATAGGTTCGCTTATTTGGTCTCACTTTCAGCAGCCTGATCGGCACGTGCGGCACTGTAGCCAGATAAATGGCCGACAATATTGGCGTAAATACTGATGATAATGACCCATAGTACGCTATTTTTCCACCATATTACGGAAGGGATAGCAAGAATGAACCATATTATAGCTGCCGTTAAATGGCACCGTTTAATTGTCCTGGGACTGATGCTAATTATATTTAACCTGTGTTATAGCGTCATTTTTGCGCTTTTTGGTTAATATTTCCTACGGCCAGGTCGGTGAGTTTAAGATCGGTTTCTTTTTCTTCTTCCAGTGTTTCGGCAAGAAGTTTAACGGCTTTTTTATAGCCAAGTTGTTCTGCTAATGTGGCAAGGGTACCGTAACTGGCAATTTCGTAATGTTCCACTTTTTGCGCAGCGGCAATTAATGCTGCATCACGGACTTCATTTTTTTCTGTGCTTTCGATGACCTCATTGGCCTCTTCAATTAAGCCTTCCATTGCCACACATTTCATTCGCTTAAGCTTAATACCGTCTTCCTGTTCGATAATCTGATCGATACGCTCAATCTGACCCTGCGTCTCCTCAAGGTGGGCGGTGAAAGCCGCGCTGAGCTTTTCACTGGAGGCGGCACG
The DNA here is from genome assembly GCF_049237765.1 of Enterobacter cloacae complex sp. SHL021. NCBI lineage: Bacteria > Pseudomonadati > Pseudomonadota > Gammaproteobacteria > Enterobacterales > Enterobacteriaceae > Enterobacter > Enterobacter cloacae complex sp. SHL021. Next base: position 159,392 of record NZ_JBMKJG010000008.1, read on the forward strand.
GGCAAGTTTGCTCAGGGCTCGGGTGAGCTGTTTTTCCGCGCTGTAGGTATCGGACAGTAGATGAATAAAAACATCCTCGATACTTTTCATATTCATATATTTTGCTCCGGTTAAAACGTTAAGGGAACTGCGAGCCTTTCGGCCCGCAGCATGCTCTCTGGTATTACTGAGACAGTTTAATAAAATCAGGAGTTATCAGATTTACGGCCTCCGCCGTGACTATTCTGACCCCCTTTCTTACCTGCTTCAGATGCGCGTTGCGGATCGTTTTTGAAATTACCGCCGCTGTGCTGGCCGCCTTTACGTCCAGCTTCTGATGCTTTTTCACGGTCTTCAGCGAAATTACCGGAACCACCACGATGCTCTGCCATATTAAACCTCATAGTCATATATTGGTTATGTCAGTACGATACAGAAATATTCCGTATCACTCGTCGTTCGAGTAATAACTTTAGACGCTGTGCGGCATGCGTCAAATGCGTTTCGCCATTCACGGTTGCGTTATTTAAAAATATTGGTGGGTTTACGCTTCGTTTGGCGAAAAAATATGGATGAGTGGGAAGGACTTGTAAAAAAATGCTCGGATTAATCCTAAGTTGCCGCTAAAAACCTGAAAGGTGAGGATAAAAATTGTAGCGCCACAATTTCGTTCAATTTTTAGCCGGGATGGCCTCCGAAATTACTCCTTTATAGCTAGAAAACAGAATAATCATTAATTATAAGGAAACTCCTGGACGACGGGCTGGGGGGAAAGGAAGGGGGTCTGGTACGGCCGCGACAGGTTCGGGCAGCACACGGTTTGACCACTGTCGTCGTAAGATCACAAATCGTAAATTCTTCCCCCCGGAAGGAACGGGTTTCTCTACACTCCAGGTAATATTCACTGGAGGCATGACACCATGGCGAACACCATCACGGCTGATGATATTCGGGAACATTTTTCGCAGGCTATGTCGGCGATGTACCAGCAGGAAGTTCCGCAGTACGGCACCTTGCTTGAGCTGGTCGCGGACGTAAACCTGGCGGTTCTGGAAAACAATCCACTCTTACATGAACAACTGGCGAATGCAGATGAGCTGGCGCGCCTGAATGTGGAGCGTCACGGGGCTATCCGCGTGGGCACCGCAAAAGAGCTTTCTACCTTACGTCGTATGTTTGCCATCATGGGCATGTACCCGGTCAGCTACTATGATCTCTCTCAGGCGGGCGTTCCGGTTCACTCGACGGCATTTCGCCCGGTGGATGATGCGGCGCTGTGCCGTAACCCGTTTCGTATCTTTACCTCACTGCTGCGCCTTGAGTTGATTGAGAACGTTGCCCTGCGCGAGCGGGCGGCGGAGATCCTCTCTCACCGCAACATCTTTACGCCGCGCTGCCTGGCGCTCATCGAACTGCATGAAAAAGAAGGGGCGTTCACCGAGGCGCAGGCGCGGGAGTTTGTTCAGGAAGCGTTAGAAACCTTCCGCTGGCACCGTCATGCGACGGTCGATCAGGAGACCTATCTGGCGCTGCATAATGAGCATCGCCTGATTGCGGATGTGGTCTGTTTCCCGGGATGCCACATCAACCACCTTACGCCACGCACGCTGGATATTGACCGGGTGCAGGAGCTGATGCCGAAGTACGGCATTGAACCCAAAATTCTGATTGAAGGGCCGCCGCGCCGCGAGGTGCCGGTGTTATTGCGTCAGACCAGCTTCAAGGCGCTGGAAGAGCCGGTGCTGTTTGCCGGGGAACATAAAGGCACCCATACCGCGCGCTTTGGTGAAATTGAACAGCGCGGGGTGGCGTTGACGCCGAAAGGTCGCGAGCTTTATGACAGTTTGCTCGCCGAGTCCGGCACCGGCAAAGACAACCTGACCCATCAGCTTCATCTGCGTGAAGTGTTCAGCGCCTTCCCGGACAGCGAGCTGATGATGCGCCGACAGGAGCTGGCGTATTTCCGCTATCGCCTGACGCCAGCGGGTGAAGCGCATCGTCATGCGTTTCGTCCGGGCGACGATCCGCAGCCGTTAATTGAACGCGGGTGGGTGGTTGCCCAGCCGATCACCTATGAAGATTTCCTGCCGGTCAGCGCCGCAGGGATTTTCCAGTCCAATCTCGGGAATGAAACCCAGGCGCGCAGCCACGGTAACGCCAGCCGGGATGCCTTCGAAGCGGCGCTGGGCTGCCCGGTCTATGACGAGTTCGCACTGTACGAGGAGGCGGAAACCCGCAGCAAACAGCGTTGCGGTTTGCTCTGAAATCGTTACTCTTCAGGGGTGTGATGGAAAAAGAAGGTAGTTATGCAATATCCCTCCGCCCCTGTGGTTGAAACGCGCTACGGCGCACTGGCTGGTTTTACGGATAATACTGTTCAGGCGTGGTACGGCATTCCCTACGCCGCACCGCCCGTTGGCAACTGGCGCTGGCGCTCACCGCGACCGCCCGAACGCTGGGATGGGGTTCGCGCGGCAACGGCGTTTTCCGCCTCAAGCTGGCAAAGCAGCGAATATTGCCAGGAGCTGGGCGGCGGGGATCCCGGACAGTTTTCAGAGGATTGTCTTTATCTTAACGTGTGGTCGCCCGTTGACCGCGTTGAGCCGCTGCCGGTGATGGTCTGGCTGCACGGTGGTGGGTTCACGCTCGGCGCGGGTGGGTTACCGCCCTATAACGGCAGGGCGCTGGCGGAACGCGGCGTGGTGGTGGTCACCCTCAATTACCGTCTTGGTCATCTCGGCTTTTTCGCCCATCCTGCGCTGGAGGGGGAAGAAGATCGCGTGGTGCACAATTTTGCCCTGCTGGATCAGATCGCCGCTCTCGAATGGGTGCGGGACAATATCGCCGCCTTTGGCGGCAATCCCGAAAACGTCACGCTGTTTGGTGAATCAGCTGGCGCACGCAGCGTGTTGTCGCTGCTGGCCTCGCCGCTGGCGAAAGGGTTATTTCATAAAGCGATTGTGCAAAGTGGCTATACCTTGCCGGATACCCCGCGCGAGCAGGCCCTGCGAAAAGGGGAAGCGCTGGCCGCGCATTTTGGGCTGGAGAACGCGACAGCGGAGCAGCTGCGCGCTATTCCACCTGAGTCGTTCTGGCCGTTAACGGCACCGCTGAATATCGCCCCGGCGCCTGTCGCCGGAGATTGTGTGCTGCCGGAGGCAATGCTGGATGTTTTCTTCGCCGCCCGTCAGCAGCCTGTCCCCATCATGATTGGCTCCAACAGCGACGAGGCGAGCGTAATGGCGGTGTTTGGCATCGATCTCGCCGGACAAATTCAGAAGCTCCGCCGGGAGCGGCGCTTTGGTCTGGGGCTGATCAAGCTGCTCTATCCAGGCGTGAAAGGCGATGAAGAGCTGGGAAGGCAGGTGTGCCGGGATATGGCGTTCACCACCATGGGCTATGTGGTGATGCAGGCCCAGCAGCGCGTCGGCGCGCCGTGCTGGCGCTACTGGTTTGACTATGTGGCCGAAGCCGAGCACGCCACCTATATCAACGGTGCCTGGCACGGCAACGAGGTGCCGTATGTGTTTGATACGCTCGGAGAGGTGGAACCTTCACGGCAGTATGTGAACGCGCATGATTTACAGTTCGCCGCCCACGTGGCCGACTACTGGGTGAGTTTTGCCCGCGATGCGGGGCATCGTGACAGCCTGCCTGGGCCGACGCACTGGCCAGCCTGCCGTAAAGGGCGTGACGTCCTGTTACGCATTGGTGTGAATAAGCATGCAGGTTTTAAGCTTGAAAACCGCTTTATGCGCGCCCGCATGAGCCTCTTTAAACGGGTGATGAAGCACCACGTTAACCTCGATTAAGCAAACAGGCGCGAAACGCGGCCAGGCCGTTTTCTGTGCCTGGCGCTTCGCGCAGCACCAGCCGGTAGCTCGCACCGGTTTTGATGCTGGTCGCAAAAGGCCGCACCAGCCTTCCTGCACGGATGTCCTCTTCCACCAGCGTTTCATCGGCGATGGCGATGCCCAGTCCCTGAATGGCCGCCGTAATGGCGAGATCCATCGTGTCGAAGTGTTGATTTTTGTGCATAACAACGCCCGGCTCATCCTGTTTCGCCAGCCACAGTGACCAGTCGGTTTTATCCCGTGTCGGGTGAAGAAAGGTTAATGAACCCAGTCCGGTCCCCGCCCGCAGCGGGCTGAGCACCGGAGTTAACGCCTCTTCGAACAGCAGATCGCCCGCGCTCATGTGCGTGCCAAACACGATGGCGGCGTCGTAGGATTCGGTTTTAAAGTTGACGTTATGATCGGTGGTGGTGGTCAACGCGATTTGCAGATCGGGCTGTTCGCGCTCTACCTCCAGCAGGCGCGGCACCAGCCAGCGCATGGCGCAGGTGGGCGCTTTCAGCCGGATCACCGTATGCTGGGTGCGGGCCCGATCGGCCACGTTCAGCATCTGTTCGAAAGCGGATTGTAGCTCCGGCAGCAGGGCGCTACCCTGGGAAGAGAGGCGCAACCCGCGCGCGTGGCGCTCAAACAGCGGAAAGCCAAACCACGCTTCCAGAGCGGCGATTTTACGGCTCACGGCCCCCTGAGTCAGACAAAGCTCTCTGGCGGCATGGGTGAGATTCAGGTGACGCGCGGTCACCAGGAAGGCGTCGATGGCATTGAGCGGGAGCGAACGGCGCGACATAAAAACACCTCAGCTATGCATTTTTCTCATGGCTATTATGACAACAATTCGATTGTCCCGGCAACGGCGTTGTTGTTTGAATAGTTATGCAATCCCCATGAGAAGGATAAATGATGACCCTGAAGACCGCGGTACAAACCCGTTCCAAATTACCGGATGTGGGTACCACCATTTTTACCGTAATCGGCCAGCTTTCTGCTCAGCACAACGCCATCAATCTTTCTCAGGGCGCACCGAATTTTTCCTGCGACCCGAAACTGATTGCGGGCGTAACCCGCGCAATGGAGGCAGGGCATAACCAGTATGCCGCGATGACCGGCCTGCAGCCTTTGAAAGAGCGTATCGCGGAGAAAATTGCCACCCTTTACGGCACCACGTATGACCCGGGGCGCGAGGTGCTGGTTACCGCCAGTGCCAGCCAGGGGCTCTATTCCGCCATCAGCGGGCTGGTGCATCCGGGCGATGAGGTGATCTACTTCGAACCGTCATTTGATAGCTACGCGCCGATTGTTCGCCTTCAGGGCGCCACCCCGGTCGCCATCAAACTCACGGTGCCGGATTTTGCCGTGAACTGGGATGAGGTCCGCGCGGCCATCACCCCCAAAACGCGCATGATCATCATCAACACGCCACATAATCCAAGCGGGCAGGTGTTCTCCGCGAATGACCTGCAGCAGCTGGTGGCCGTGACGCGCAATACCGATATCATTATTTTGTCTGACGAAGTGTACGAGCACGTCGTTTTTGACGGTGAACCGCACCACGGTATGGCTACACATCCGCAGCTGGCGGAGCGTAGCGTCATTATCTCTTCCTTCGGAAAAACCTATCACGTTACCGGATGGCGCGTGGGGTACTGTGTTGCGCCGGCGGCACTGATGGAAGAGATTTGTAAAGTGCATCAATTTTTGATGTTTTCTGCCGATACGCCAATGCAGCATGCGTTTGCCGAACATATGACCGATCCGCAAACCTGGCTGTCGCTGGCGGTGTTTTATCAGCGCAAGCGCGATCTGCTGCAAACTCTGCTGGCTGAGTCGCCGTTTAAACTGCTGCCGAGCGCGGGCTCGTTCTTCCTGCTGGCAGATTACAGCCCGTTCAGCGACGAGCCCGACAGCGGGATGGTGAAACGGCTGATCGTTGAGTGCGGTGTCGCGACCATTCCGCTGTCCGCTTTCTATACGGATGGTACGGACAATAAATTGATTCGTCTCTCTTTTGCCAAAGATGAGGCGACGTTACGGGCAGGTGCCCAGGCCCTGTGTCGGGTTAAACCACGCTAAGGAGTTTGAGATGAAATTACGCGCGTTAGTTGTCGGCATGGGACTGCTGTGTACGTTTTCGTCATTCGCGGCCACCGAACTGCGGTACGGACTGGAAGCGGAATATCCACCGTTTGAGAGCCGCAATGCCTCCGGCGAGCTGGAAGGGTTTGACGTTGAATTGGGGAATGCCATTTGCAAAGCCGCAGCGCTGAAATGCACCTGGGTGGAAACATCCTTTGATGCGTTGATTCCGGGGCTGGTGGCGAAAAAATTTGATGCCATCAACTCGGCGATGAACATCACCGAACAGCGGCGCAAAAGTATCGATTTTACCCAACCTATCTACCGCATCCCCTCGCAGTTAGTCGGCAAGGCCGGAACCGCAGTAGAGGCGACACCTGAAGGGCTTAAGGGCAAAACCATTGGCGTGTTGCAGGGTTCCATTCAGGAAACCTATGCCAAAGAGCACTGGGAAAAGCAGGGTGTCACGGTAGTGTCGTATAAAGATCAGAATATGGCGTGGGGCGATTTGCTGAATGGCCGCATCGACGCCTCGCTGGTGATGTCCGCGGCCGGGCAGGCAGGGTTCCTGAGCAAGCCGCAGGGGAAAGGGTTTGGCTTTATCGGCAAACCGGTGTCTGACGACACCATCCTCGGCAGCGGGATCGGCTTTGGGCTGCGCAAAGGGGATGAGGCCACCAAAAAGCAGCTTGATGCCGCGATTGATAAAGTTCGTGCCGACGGCACGATCGCAAAACTCGCTGATAAGTACTTCCCGGGTATCGATGTCAGCGTAAAATAACCACCTCATTTCGCCCCGGTTGTCGATGTCGCACCGGGGCATTTTTCTTCACACTTTCCAGGCTTTCTTTACACCACTTTCGGGCCGTTCTGGTCGACAGAAAATATTTCTCACTTTGCTCATATATTCACCGGCCAACAATTGGATTCTTAACCGTTTTTGTTTAGGCTGTGCGTTCTTTCTTGCCGTCATTTCGCCGAGCGCGAAACACATTCACACGACCATAAGGACGTTTTTCCAGGCATGAATCGCAGACGTTTTTTACAAGGTTCGCTGGCAATGGCAGCCCTGAGCGGCACTTCTGGCCTTGCTTCACTGTTCTCCAGAGCGGCCTATGCCGCTGACTCTGACATCGCCGATGGCCAGAGCCGTCGTTTTGACTTCTCCGTACTGCAATCCATGGCCCATGACCTGGCGAAAACCCCGTGGGGTGGTGCGCCGCGTCCGCTGCCGGAAACGCTGGCAACCATGACGCCGCAGGCCTATAACGCCATCCGGTACGATGAAAAGCAGTCCCTGTGGAACAACATTGAAGGCCGTCAGCTTGACGTGCAGTTCTTCCACATGGGGATGGGCTTCCGCCGCCGCGTGCGGATGTTCTCCCTGGACCAGTCGACCTCCCAGGCGCGTGAGATCCACTTCCGCCCGGAGCTCTTCAGCTACGGGGATACCGGGGTAGATACCAAACAGCTGGAAGGGCAGAGCGACCTCGGTTTTGCCGGCTTCCGCGCCTTCAAAGCGCCTGAGCTGGCGCGTCGCGATATTGTCTCTTTCCTCGGCGCGAGCTATTTCCGTGCGGTGGATGACACTTACCAGTACGGCCTGTCGGCGCGTGGTCTGGCGGTGGACACCTTTACCGACACGCCGGAAGAGTTTCCTGATTTCACGGCCTTCTGGTTTGAAACCGTCAAACCGGGCGACACCACCTTTACCGTCTATACGCTGCTGGACAGCCCAAGCATTACCGGTGCCTATAAGTTCGTGATCCACTGCGAGAAGAGCCAGGTGATCATGGAAGTAGAAAACCATCTCTATGCGCGTAAAGACATCAAACAGCTCGGTATCGCGCCGATGACCAGTATGTTCAGCTGCGGCAATAACGAGCGCCGTATGTGCGACACCATTCATCCGCAGATCCATGACTCGGACCGTCTGGCCATGTGGCGCGGTAACGGCGAGTGGATCTGCCGTCCGCTGAACAACCCGCAGAAATTGCAGTTCAATGCCTTTGTCGATAAAAACCCGAAAGGGTTTGGTTTGCTGCAGCTTGACCGGGATTTCTCCCACTATCAGGACGTGATGGGCTGGTATAACAAACGCCCAAGCCTGTGGGTGGAGCCGCGTAACGACTGGGGTAAAGGTGCGGTTGGCCTGATGGAGATCCCGACCACGGGTGAAACGCTGGATAACGTGGTTTGCTTCTGGCAGCCGGAAAAAGCGGTCAAAGCGGGCGATGAGCTGGACTTCAAATATCGCCTGTACTGGAGCGCCATGCCGCCGGTACGTTCCCCGCTGGCCAACGTCTTCGCGACGCGTACCGGTATGGGCGGCTTCCCGGAAGGCTGGGCGCCAGGTGAACACTACCCGAAAGTGTGGGCCCGCCGCTTCGCCATCGACTTTGTCGGCGGCGATCTGAAAGCGGCCGCGCCGAAGGGGATTGAGCCGGTGATCACGCTCTCCAGCGGTGAAGCGAAGCAGGTGGAAATCCTCTACGTTGAGCCGTTTGACGGATACCGCATTCTGTTTGACTGGTACCCGACGTCGGATTCGACGGAGCCGGTGGATATGCGCCTGTTCCTGCGCTGTCAGGGCGATGCCATCAGTGAAACCTGGCTGTATCAGTATTTCCCGCCAGCGCCGGACAAACGTAATTACGTTGACGACCGGGTAATGCGTTAACGATCGATTCCCTCTCCCTTCGGGCTGAGGGATCCCCATAAATAATGCCTGCACAGACGGCCCCCTCTCCCTTTGGGAGAGGGCTGGGGTGAGGGGCAATAACCGCAGCAAAATCCGAAATTATCCCGGTATCTTCCCGCTATAGCGCGCCCAGCAGGGGCGTGCGGGTGATTCGACTCTCGCCGTTAACCACTTTTTCGCCGCGCAGATGAATGCTGTCGCCGTCGAAAGCCTCAATGACTGCATTGTCGGTGATTTCAACGTGGTGCTCAATCAGTACGTCGCCGCTGATCCGCGCCCGCCCCTGAATCACGACCTTATCATCAATCATGATCGGCCCCCCGCGTAGCCACGCCTGACCGCCAATCAGCACGTGGTGCTTAATTACGCAGTTGCCTTCCACCACAGCATTCTCAGCCACCTGAGAGCTGTAGCGCACGGTAGGAATGGCATCGTCGTCGAATCCGGCAATCAGGCGCGCGTTGCCGTACACTTTTGCGCAGTCGCAGACCCAGACGTTATTGATATCGTTCCCTTCAAGAATGGCCTTGTCGAACACCTCGGCACGGTGCTCGATAAACGCATAATTGACGATGGCCTCGCCGTAGATTTGCGCCTGATGCACCACGCGCGACTGGCTGACGGTCGCGTTGTCGTAGATTTTAAGGATCTGTTCCTGGTCTGGGGTTAAACCTTTGGCGGCGATAATCATGCTGTTATGCAGCACCCGGGCATCACCAAAAATATGGCATTCCCCCCGTACGGTGGAGTTCTGAATGGTGACGTTGTCACTTATTCGCGCCCCATGGCTCACGTTTGCCCCGTCCAGCCAGCTGTTGCCGCTAATATGGGCATGGTCGCTGACGACGCACGGCAGGGTCAGACGGGCATTACCGGAGACGGTCGCACCGGCGAAGACCACGCTGTTTTCGTCGTAGATCCAGCAGTTCCCCTCCTGAGACAAGGCGCGTTCATCCTCAATCCAGCCGCCTTTCGTCCCGGCGACAACGTCATTAAAATCTGTCGTGGCGATAATCTGCTTTAACGTAGCCGAGTGGGGCGTTTCGCCGTTTTTCCAGTGCCAGAGCCGGGTTTCATCGCTGAGCCGATACTTTTTCATCGTGTTATCCCTGGTAAGCGTCTTCACTAAACGTAGCAAACTTTCAGCTTTGCGTTGTGCTGGCATCCGAGGCGGAAACACCTTAAAATGGCATTTCAAATACATTTTAAATTTTAAAATTAATGAATAAAAATGACGAAACCCGGCAGGTACTTAACCTGCCCGTAGGTTATTTTGGCATGGTCCTTGGCATTATCGGCATGGGGTTCGCCTGGCGATATGCCAGCACCCTCTGGCCGGTTACGCGCTGGCCGGGTGAGGGGTTGGTTGCCCTTGCGGTGGTATGTTGGTTTTTACTGACGGTGGCGTTTATTACGCGCGCGGTGCGTTTCCCGCGTAGCGTGCTGGCGGAAATGCGACACCCGGTGATGAGCAGCTTTGTCAGCCTTTTTCCGGCCACCACGATGCTGGTTGCCATTGGGTTTGTCCCCTGGTACCGCCCGGTTTCGCTGGTGTTATTTGCCGTGGGCGTGGTGGTGCAGCTTGCCTATGCCGCCTGGCAAAGCGCCGGGCTATGGCGCGGTAACCATCCTCAGGAGGCGACAACGCCGGGGTTATATCTGCCTACGGTGGCAAACAATTTTATCAGCGCGATGGCGTGTGGTGCGCTGGGGTTTCACGATGCAGGGTTAGTCTTCCTCGGCGCAGGCGTCTTTTCCTGGCTCAGCCTGGAACCGGTTATTCTCCAGCGCCTTCGCAGCGCGGGTGAACTGCCCACCGCACTGCGTACGTCGCTGGGTATACAACTGGCCCCGGCGCTGGTTGCCTGTAGCGCCTGGATTAGCGTCAACGGCGGGGAAGCCGATACCTTTGCCAAAATGCTGTTCGGTTATGGCCTGTTGCAACTGCTGTTTATGTTGCGTCTGTTGCCGTGGTATATGTCTCAGCCGTTTAACGCATCGTTCTGGAGCTTCTCGTTTGGCGTGTCGGCACTGGCAACCACCGGTCTGCATCTGGGGCACAGCAGCGCGTCAGGCTTTTTCCACGCCATTGCTGTGCCGCTCTTTATCTTCACTAACTTCATCATTGGGATGCTGTTGGTTCGTACATTCATCCTGCTGATACAGGGCAAACTTCTGGTGCGCACTGAGAAAGCACGGCTTATGCAATCTGAGGAACAATAATGGCTGTTGACGAAAATTACTTTACCGAGAAATATGGACTCACCCGTACCCATTCAGAGGTGCTGTACAGCGCAGAGATCGTTAAGCCCGGTAAAACGCTCGATCTCGGCTGCGGCAATGGCCGCAACAGCCTCTACCTGGCCGCTAACGGTTACGATGTGACGGCGTGGGATAAAAACCCCATGAGCATCGATAACATCGAACGCATTAAAGCGGCGGAAGGCATAGCGAATCTGCAGACGGCGATCAAAGATCTGAACAGCCTGAGCTTTGACGGGGAATACGATTTCATTCTCTCCACCGTGGTGCTGATGTTCCTTGAAGCGAAAACCATCCCTGGTTTGATCGCCAATATGCAGCGCTGCACGAAACCGGGCGGTTACAACCTGATTGTGGCCGCCATGGATACCGCGGATTACCCTTGTACCGTCGGCTTCCCGTTTGCATTCAAAACCGGCGAACTGAGCCACTATTACGAAGGCTGGGATCTGCTTAAGTACAACGAAGATCCCGGCGAACTGCATCGCACCGACGAGAACGGCAACCGCATCAAGCTGCGCTTCGCGACCCTGCTAGCGCGTAAACCCGCTTAACGGGCGGCCAGCAGACAGAGTTGCAGGGCTGTGTGGTAAGAGGCCTCGAACGACGACAGCGGCAGAAACTCAAACCGTGAGTGGAAATTGTGCGCGCCGGTGAAGAAGTTCGGGGTCAACAACCCTTTGGCTGAAAGCGCCGCGCCGTCTGTTCCGCCGCGCATCGGGGTAGGTTTGGGGGTGATGCCAAGGGATTCCATTGCCGCAAACATCAGGTCAATGGCCCGGCGATCTTCCCCAATCGCATTGCTGATATTGCTGTAGGTATCCTCAATCTGGTACTCCACCTTTGCGGTGGGGTGTCGGGCGGCAATCAGCGCCGCGACGTCGGCAATCTGCTGCTTACGGGCGGCAAAGCTTGCCTGATCGAAGTCGCGGATATTCGCTCTCAGTACGGCCTCGTTTTGCCCGGCCTGAATGCCGTTGAACCAGATATAGCCCTCACGCCCCTCGGTGCACTCTGGGGTTTGCTGGCGGTCAAAATGGTTAATAAAATCCGTCGCCATCAGCAGCGGGTTCACCAGCACGCCTTTGGCAGACATGGGGTGCGCGGTGACGCCGGTAAAACGGATTTCTGCCGCCGCCGCGTTAAAGTTTTCATAGACAATTTCACCCAGCTCGCAGCAGTCAATCGTCCAGGCAAAATCAACGTCGAAGCGCTTCAGATCCAGCGCTTTTGCCCCCTTCAGGCCAATCTCCTCATCCGGCACAAACGCAACCACGATATCCCCATGCTGATGCGCCGACGTCAGGTTTTCCAGCAGGGTCATCACCACGGTCACGGCGGCTTTATTATCTGCGCCTAATACGCTGGTTCCATCGCTGAAAATAATCTCTTCGCCGGGATAGGCCAGAATTTCCGGGTGCTCATTGACGCGAAGCCAGATCTCTTTCTCTTTATTCAGACAGAGGTCTTCACCAGTGAAGGTTAATATTTGTGGATGAATATCCGGTGATAATCCCACGTCAACGGTATCAATATGGGTAATAAATCCAATCCGCGGCGCGCCGGGCACATTGCCTTTTTTTACCGCGGTGACCGTGGCAAATTCATCGATGACAATGTCGTCTAAGCCCAGCTGTGTCAGCTCTTTCGCCAGTTCCCGCGCCATCTCATGCTGGCCCGGAGTGGAAGGGAGAGTGCTGACTTTTGCATCGCTCTGGCTGGTGATGGCGAGATAACGGAAAAAGCGTTGCGTTAATTGTCTGGAAAGCGGCGAGCCCATAGTGTTTTCTTCCTTATTTATTTTTCGGGTGTTTGCTCCCTCACTTTAATGTTATTTATGAAATGGCAAAAGAATTAATTAGCCGTCGAATTAAAAGACAGGAATAAATGATGAAAAGCAAACTCACAACGTTAACCCTGGCACTCGCTGCGCTCACGATCAGTTCCACCGTAGCCGCGAAAACGCTGGTGTATTGCTCCGAAGGGTCTCCGGAAAATTTTAATCCTCAGTTATATACCTCGGGTACCAGCGTGGACGCCAGCGCGGTGCCGGTCTATAACCGGCTGGTCGATTTCAAACCTGGCACCACGGAGCTGGTGCCGAGCCTCGCAGAGCGCTGGGAGGTGAGCGATGATGGCAAGGTCTATACCTTCCATCTGCGCAAAGGGGTGAAATTCCAGAGCAATAAGTCCTTTACGCCAACGCGCGACTTTAATGCCGATGATGTGATTTTCTCGTTTATGCGCCAGAAGGATGCGAATCACCCTTACCATAACGTCTCTAACGGCAGCTATTCCAACTTTGAAAGTCTGGAGTTTGGCAGTTTAATCACCGCGATTGATAAAGTGGATGACCATACCGTGCGCTTTACCCTGGCGCACCCGGAAGCGCCATTTGTCGCCGATCTGGCGTGGTATTTTGCCTCCATTCTTTCGGCGGAATATGCCGACGCGATGCTCAAGGCGGGCACGCCGGAGAAGGTGGACATGGAGCCCATCGGTACCGGCCCCTTTAAGCTGGCGCAATACCAGAAAGACTCCCGCATCCTGTTCACCGCCTTCCCGGACTACTGGCAGGGGAAATCGAAGCTGGATCGGCTGGTGTTTACCATTACGCCGGATGCGTCGGTCCGTTTTGCCAAAATCGAGAAAAACGAATGTCAGGTGATGCCGTTCCCGAACCCGGCCGATCTGCCGCGGATGAAGGCGAACAAGGATATCAATCTCATGAGCAAGGCGGGGCTGAATACCGGCTTCCTGGCGTTCAATACCCAGAAGCCTCCGCTGGATAATGTGAAAGTGCGCCAGGCGCTGGCGATGGCCATCAACAAACCGGCCATTATTGACGCCGTGTTCCACGGCACTGGCACGGCGGCGAAGAACCTGCTGCCGCCGGGGGTATGGGGGGCCGACAGCGAGCTGAAGGATTACGAATACGATCCCGAAAAAGCCAAAGCGCTGTTAAAAGAGGCCGGTTTTGCCAACGGTATCAGCATCGATTTATGGGCGATGCCGGTGCAGCGCCCCTATAACCCGAATGCGAAACGCATGGCGGAGATGATTCAGGCGGACTGGGCGAAGGTGGGCGTACAGACCAAAATCGTTACCTACGAATGGGGCGAGTACCTGAAGCGAGTGAAGGGCGGCGAACATCAGGCCGCGCTGATGGGCTGGACCACGGCGACCGGCGATCCGGACAACTTCTTTGGTCCACTCTTTACCTGCACCTCGGCGAACGGCGGTTCAAACTCGGCCAAATGGTGCTACAAGCCGTTTGATGACATCATCGCCGAGGCAAAATCGATAACCGATCATGACAAACGCGTGGCGCTGTATAAGCAGGCTCAGCAGTTGATGCACGATCAGATGCCCGCGGTGATGATCGCCCATTCCACGATTTTTGAACCGGTTCGTAAGGAAGTTACGGGATACGAAATCGACCCGTTTGGCAAACATATCTTCTGGCAGGTTGATATCAAACCATGATTTTCCACTGCCCGTCGCATGGCGGGCAGACTTTTCGCAAATTGTGCTCCCGGCATCATTTTTTGTCACAACAAACCCGCCTGACTTTTGCTATAACTTCAAATGCATACTTGCAGATAACATGGAAAATCATCATGCGTACTCACACTTTTTTTAAAGTTGCAGTGCTTTCTGGTCTGTTGGCGCTGGCGGGGTGTTCATCCAAGGTCGCCGCGCCTGAACAATACTCCGGCTTTTTGAAAGATTACTCAGGCTTGCAGCAAACGACATCCGCAACGGGTAAACCAACCCTGCGTTGGGTCGATCCTTCTTATAACGAAGCAAATTACGACAGTATCATCTGGACGCCGATTACCTATTATCCGGCACCTAAACCGACCACCCAGATTGGTCAACGTACGCTTGATGAGCTGTTAAATTACACCAATAACAAAATGAAAACCGCGATTGGCCAACGCAAGCCAATTGTGACGACGCCGGGCAAACACAGCCTGATTTTCCGCGGGGCGATCACTGGGGTGAGCTCGCAGAAAGAAGGTCTGCAGTTCTATGAAGTGGTGCCTGTTGCGCTGGTGGTGGCAGGTACGCAGATGGCAACCGGCCATCGCACCATGGATACCCATCTCTATTTCGAGGGTGAGTTGATTGATGCGGCGACGAACAAACCGGTAATCAAGGTTGTTCGTAAAGGTGAAGGTAAAGAGCTGAACAACGAAAATTCACCAATGACCTTCGCGACGCTGAAGCAGGTTGTTGATGACATGGCGACGGACGCCACCATGTTTGATGTGCATAAAACAGCGAAATAATCATATACGGCCTGCAAGCGCAGGCCGTTTTTTTATGCCGTACGCAGGCGTCTGAACCAAGTTTCCGGTCTGGTAAACATCACCATATTCCCGCCCAGAATCAGCAGTAACCCGATAATGCCGTTAATGTGCCAGACGTAGCCTTCATACACGGTGGAGATGGACAGCGCCACCAGCGGGAAGAGCAGGGTACTGTAGGCCGCTTTGCCCGGACCAATGCGTCCGACCAGGGTGAAGTAGGCACCAAAGGCAATCACCGAACCAAACAGGGCCAGATAGACCAGCGCCCCCATGTAGCTCATCGTCCATTGCGGCGCGAAGCTGTCGCCTCTGAACAGCGCGATGCAGCCCATCACCAGCGTGCCGTAGAGCATCGCCCACGCGTTGGTGGTCATCGTCTCTAGCCCTCTGCGCTGATGCCGCATGCTGATCATGTTGCCCAGCGAGAAGCCGTAGGTCCCGAGTGCGGAAAGGCCAATGCCCGTCAGCAGCGATACGCTCCAGCCGCTGGCCAGCAGATCGTCCCAGAAGAGGGTGATGATCCCCACCAGACCCAGGGCGGCCGCTGTCCAGAAACGCGCGGGTGGGCGTTGCCCGAAGAAAATAAAACTGTTGATGGCGTTATAGAGCACCGCCATGGAAAATATCACCGACTCCAGGCCAGTGTTAATATGCGCCGCTGCCGTGTAAAAGCACCAGAAGTTGAAGCAAAACACGCAGCATCCTTGCAGTACGCAGAACAGATGATCCCGCAGCGCCAGTTTACGCAGGCGACCAAGCGCCATTAGCACCACCATCATCGTGGCGCTGGCCAGCGCAAAACGCCAGAAAATGGACACCGGGGCCGCCACAGGACCCTGCTGCAGGAAAATTGCAATCCAGGTGGTTCCCCAGATAACCACCACCAGTCCGTATAAAAATGCGTTCATGTTGTCTCTCTTCTCAAACCACGGAAACCCACAGTATGGCGACGAGGGCGTTGACAGGCTTTCACCGTCCTGCGACGGACTTGCAAAATCTTGCGCTTTTTTCTGTTCCGGGGTCTGGCAACGTGAAGCAACAATTCTTAGACTGACATTCTGATTCACAGACGCGCTAACGGTTATGTCACACGCTTACGATACCTTTGAAACGCTACGCCAACAGAACGCCGTGCTGCGGGAAACCGTTGCGCTCAATTCCGGTATCCAGCTGGCGGCGTGGTACAACAAGCGCGACACGATCACCGTAAAAAGCAATCATCACACCCTGAGCCTGTACGTGGCGGACGGTTATGAGAGCTATCAAAAAACGCCGGGCGGCTGGAAAAACGGCGGCGGGCCGGATCGTTTTTGTCTGATGCCGAAAGAGAGTGAATCGACGTGGGATATTCGCGATGACCTGTCGTTTGTCCACCTCTACTGCACCGATGACCATCTGCGCGATGTGGGTGAAAAAATCTGGGACAAACGCCCGCTGTCGTTGACGCTGGATGAAAAAATCTTTGGCAGCGATGCAAAAATCACTGCGCTCTATCGTCAGTTTTTGCTCGGCTGTGACTGGCAGCAAAAAGCCAACCAGCTGACGCTCAGCACGGCCTCGACGCTGCTGCTGACCCATCTGCTGCAGAACTATTCGAATGTGCAGTGGAAACTGCCGGTGGTCACCGGCGGGCTATCGCCGTTTGTACTGCGCAATGTGCTGGCCTTTATCGAAGAGAACCTTGCTCAACCGCTCACGCTGGCTGAACTGGCGGCGCAGGCCGCGCTCAGTGAGTACCATTTTGCCCGCATGTTCCGCCAGTCGACGGGGCTGGCACCGCACCAGTACGTGATGCAGCGCCGCATGGAGAAAGCCAAAACGCTGGTGCAGCATACGGCGACGCCGCTGACGGATATTGCACTCGCCTGTGGATTTAACTCCGCCAGCCACTTCAGCAACCGCTTTCGCAGCGTGATGGGGATGACGCCTTCACAGCTACGCGCGGCGAAGACGTGATAAAACGGCGAAGCACACGCCTCCCAGCACCAGCCCCCAGAATGCAGAGCCAATCCCGAGCAGCGTCACGCCGCTGGCGGTCATTAGAAACGTGACAATCGCCGCGTCACGCTCCGTTTCGTTATGCAATGCCTGATACAAATTCCCGCTGATGGTGCCCAGCAGCGCCAGGCCTGCCAGCGTCTGGATCCAGCTCGGCGGCAGGGCCGCCATCAGCCCGGTAAGGGATCCCCCGAATACGCCCGCCAGCAGATAAAAACCGCCTGCCGCCATCGCTGCCAGCCAGCGTTTACTGGCATCCGGATGCGCATCCGGGCTCTGGCAAATGGCTGCGGTAATGGCTGCAATGCAGATGGAGTAGACGCCGAAGGGCGAAAGCAGCAGCGCCAGCCCGCCGGTCGCGATCATCAGCGGAGATACCGCCAGTGGATAGCCCGACGCTTTCATCGTGGCGACACCGGGCGCATTTTGCGACGCCATGGTCACGAGGAAAAAGGGCAAGCCGATACTGACCAGGCTGGTGAGGTTAAACGCCGGTGCAATAAACTGTGGCATGACGAGGGAAAGGGTGAGTCGGTTTGTGACAACGTCACCGCCCGCCCAGGCCACCACGCTCCCTGTTATCAGAGTCGCCACAATGGCGTAGCGTGGTGCCAGCGCTTTGGCGACCAGCCATGCCGCAATCATGCTGCCGCACAGCAGAAAATGGCCGTCAAGGTGACTGAACGTCTGCAGGCCAAAGCGCAGCAATACGCCTGCCAGCATCGCGGCGGCAAGCGAATGGGGAATGAGTTTCATCAGGCGGGCGAAGAGTCCGGTCAGGCCGCACAGTAAGATCAGCCCATTGGCGAAAATGAAAATGCCGATGGTTTCTGCAAGCGTTATCCCGTGCAGACTGGTAGCCAGCAGCGCCGCGCCGGGGGTTGACCAGGCGGTGAGCACCGGGGCTTTATACCACCATGACAGGGCGAGCGTACTGATCCCCATGCCGAACCCCAGCGCGGTCATCCAGCCGGCGATCTGCTGTGCGCTGGCACCTGCCGCGGCAGCAGCCTGCCAGATGATGGCGGCCGAGCTGGCATAACCGACCAGAACGGCAACAAATCCGGCAAGAATGGCGGGAAAAAGAGGGGCTGACTGGCGCATAATATCTCCGTTGTGCGTTATAACGTCCGCAATAAGGTAGCACTGTGCGTTATAGCGTACAAGTGGTATGCTTACCCCCTCGGGAGGAAACATGGAAATCACACAACATCTTGCTACAACACTCAAGACGCAGCGCCAGGCGCGCGGCTGGAGCCTGTCAAAGCTGGCAGAAGAGACGGGGGTGTCAAAAGCCATGCTGGGACAGATCGAGCGTAATGAATCCAGCCCAACGGTGTCGACGCTGTGGAAAATTGCCACGGGGCTAAACGTCCCGTTCTCGGCGTTTATCACGCCGGAGGCAGATCGGCAGGCGGTGTTCGACCCGCAGCAGCAGGCGATGGTGGTGAAACCGCTGTTCCCGTGGGATGAGACGCTGAAGTTCGATCATTTCTCCATCACCCTGGCGCCCGGCGCACTGAGTGAATCCACGCCGCACGAGGCGGGGGTGATTGAACACGTGGTGGTGATAAGCGGTGAACTGGAGATGAAAATTGACGGCGAATGGCGAACCCTTTACCCCGATCAGGGCGTGCGTTTTGCCGGGGATAAACCGCATGCCTACCGCAACAGCAGCAGCCGACCGGTGCATTTTCACTCCCTGATTCATTATCCCCGCTAAAGGCTCGCAAAACTGTTTCGCTGATGCATACTTCTGACTACAATAGCCGCCATTTTGACCATAACGGATAACGACGAAGTATGCGCCTGCAATCCCATCATCTTGAACTATTAAGCCCGGCCCGCGATGCCGCCATCGCCCGTGAAGCGATCCTTCATGGGGCTGATGCCGTCTACATTGGCGGTCCTGGCTTCGGTGCCCGCCATAACGCCAGCAACAGCCTGAGCGATATTGCCGAGCTGGTGCCGTTCGCCCACCGTTTTGGGGCGAAAGTGTTCGTGACCCTGAACACCATTCTGCATGATGATGAACTGGAGCCTGCGCAACGTCTGATCACCGATCTCTACCAGACCGGCGTGGATGCCCTGATTGTTCAGGACATGGGCGTGCTGGAACTGGATATTCCGCCAATTGAACTGCACGCCAGTACCCAGTGCGATATTCGCACCGTGGAGAAGGCGAAGTTTCTCTCCGATGCGGGCTTTTCCCAGATCGTGCTGGCGCGCGAGCTGAACCTGAATCAAATCCGCGATATTCACCAGGCGACGGATGCCACCATTGAGTTCTTTATCCACGGTGCGCTGTGCGTGGCGTATTCCGGGCAGTGCAATATCTCCCACGCGCAGACTGGCCGCAGCGCCAACCGCGGTGACTGCTCTCAGGCCTGCCGTCTGCCGTATACCCTGAAAGACGATCAGGGCCGCGTGGTCGCGTTCGAAAAACACCTGCTGTCCATGAAGGACAACGATCAAACCGCCAACCTGGGCGCGCTGATTGATGCCGGTGTACGTTCCTTCAAGATTGAAGGTCGCTACAAAGACATGAGCTACGTGAAGAACATTACCGCCCATTATCGTCAGATGCTGGACGCCATTATTGAAGATCGCGGTGACCTGGCGCGCGCGTCTGCCGGTCGCACCGAGCATTTCTTTATTCCGTCGACGGATAAAACCTTCCACCGCGGCAGCACGGACTACTTCGTCAATGCCCGTAAAGGCGATATTGGCGCGTTTGATTCACCGAAGTTTATCGGTTTACCGGTGGGTGAGGTGCTGAAGGTCGCCAAAGATTATCTCGACGTGTCGGTGACCGAACCGCTGGCGAACGGGGATGGTCTGAACGTGATGATCAAACGTGAAGTCGTGGGCTTCCGTGCTAATACGGTGGAAAAGACCGGTGAAAGCCGCTATCGCGTCTGGCCAAACGAGATGCCTGCCGATCTCTATAAAGCACGTCCTAACGCCGCGCTGAACCGTAACCTTGACCACAACTGGCAGAAGGCGCTGCTGAAAACCTCCAGCGAGCGTCGCATTGCGGTGGATATCGAGTTAGGTGGCTGGGAAGAGCAGCTGATCCTGACCATGACCTGTGAAGACGGCATCAGCGTCACGCATACTCTCGACGGTCTGTTTGAGGTGGCGAACAATGCAGAAAAAGCCCTCAATAGCCTGAAGGATGGCGTGGCGAAGCTGGGACAGACCATTTACTATGCGCGCAACATTGCGGTAAATCTGCCGGATGCGCTGTTCGTGCCAAATAGTCTGCTGAACCAGTTCCGCCGGGAAACGGCAGAGATGCTGGATGAGGCGCGACTGGCGAATTATCCGCGCGGCAGCCGCAAGGCGGAAACCGTGCCAGCGCCCGTTTACCCCGAGTCGCATTTATCGTTCCTGGCGAACGTGTATAACCATAAAGCGCGCGAGTTTTATCATCGCCACGGCGTGCAGTTAATTGATGCTGCCTATGAGGCGCACGAAGAGAAGGGTGATGTGCCGGTGATGATCACCAAACATTGTCTGCGTTTTGCCTTTAATCTTTGCCCGAAACAGGCGAAAGGCAATATTAAGAGCTGGAAAGCTACGCCAATGCAGCTGGTGAATGGCGACGAGGTGCTGACCCTCAAATTTGATTGTCGTCCGTGTGAAATGCACGTTATTGGCAAAATGAAAAACCATATTTTCAAAATGCCGCCACCGGGCAGTATTGTTGCCTCCGTGAGCCCCGACGAACTGATGAAAACCCTGCCGAAACGTAAGGGTAATTAATTAACGAAAGTGAGTACCCGGTTTGCGCGATTTTTGCCACAGGTGATGTTCGCGCAAACCCTCTGCTGATTCCTCCGCTGCGCTGCGTAATTCATCACTGTCTGCCTCGTGCCGAAGTTGATGATCAACATTCTTAACCCACAAATATTCATGGCCATTGTGTCCCGCCATCAGCTCGCCGGAAAACAGGGCGCAGACCAGTATCATAAGCGTTAACCCCTTTTTGAACATGGACTTCCCCTTCAATAAAAATGCCACGCTAGCATGAACGTAGTTTCGTAGGGTTATTATTGGCATTTTCAAATTAGCGCAAAGAATATGTCATGTTGCGCGAACAGGATATATTTTGCGCGTAGTGAGATTTTTCCTAAAAAAGAATTATCTTTGTCATACCCTAAAATTTGGTATCAAAATATGGCAGAGGTTTAAGGATTAATCTTATATAATAAGATTTCTCTGACAAAGGAATGGATCTGATTCAATGAAAAAAGTCATGTCAATAGCGCTTCTGGTGGTTGCCGTTGGGGCTGTTGTAGGTATGAACGTTAACTGGAGTGGCGAACCGGATTATATTCAGTCAGCGGAAGCTCGGGTCGGTTCTTATTTAACCAGCGACTACGGACGTGTGGCGTGTAATAGCAAGCAAATTGATGACGAGCGTTGGGAATTAGGGTGTACCAATCCGTCGAAAAGTAAAACATTTCAGTTTGCTGTTTTCTCAGCAGATAAAGCACCGTATGGCGTCTCGCGTCCATTCTATCTGGAAGCGATTAACGATGATGCAAAACAGAGCGCGGAACAGGGCCTGATGCGCTACCTGCAAATTAATACCAAAGCGGGTTAATGGCTCTGTTTAGCTTTCGTTGAGTTCAGGCATGTTAGGTTGTTATTGATCCGCTGCCCGGCATGGAGTGTCGGGACGTAGACATGAAAATACAAATCTATCCATGCAAGCATTTACCGCCAGATTATGGCGGTTTTTTTTTGCCTGCGAACCGGCCATCAGCGTGGCGGGCGGGCAAACTGTTTACGGTACTGGGCAGGGGAAAGCGCGAACTGCTGGCGGAAATGGTGACGCAGGGTCGCTGCCTGTCCAAATCCGGTTTGTTCAGCAATGCTGTCGATGCTGAGACGGCTGCTCTCAAGATAATCTTTTGCCCGTAACAGTCGTTCATTAAGCAGCCAGCGCGCAGGCGTGGTGCCTGTGGCAGCCTGAAAGCGGCGCAGAAAGGTGCGCTGGCTCATGCCGACGCGACGCGCCAGCGAATCCACGCTGTGAGAAACGCTCAGGTGATTGTGCAGGAAGTCGAACAACTGTCCCAGACGCTGGCTCTCCCGCAGCTGTGCCACCGGGCGACTCAACTGCTGCGGCTGGGAGCCATCCCGGTGGGGAGGGATCACCAGACGGCGCGCGACGCTGTTGGCGGTTTCCATACCGTAATCCCGTCGCACCACGTGCAAACAGAGATCGATGCCTGCCGCGCTTCCTGCAGAGGTCAGAATATCGCCTTCATCCTGATACAACACATCCTCGACCACGCCGATCGCCGGATAACGGGCTTTCAGCGCCTCAATATAGCGCCAGTGGGTGGTGGCTTTACGCCCGTTCAGCAGACCCGACGCGGCCAGAACAAACACCCCGGAACAGATAGAAAGCAGCTGGCAACCGCGCGCATTGGCCCGGCGTAAGGCCTCGGAGAGCGCCGCGGGAACAGGCGCATCCATCCCTCGCCAGCCCGGCACAACGATCAGGTCTGCCGATTCCAGCAAATCAAGCCCCCCGTCGGTCAGGATGCGGATCCCACCGGTTGCCCGAAGCTCACCGTCATCAATGCCCGCCACCGCAAAACGATACCATTCGTCGCCCAGCTCGGGACGTGGCAAACCGAAGATTTCCACCGCCACGCCAAATTCAAAGGTACACAAACCGTCATAGGCCAGTACCACCACCTGCGGGCGGGAAACCTGTCTTAAGTTTGTCATCTTTTTGCTGTTTTCTGGCATAAGCGGACGCATTCACGTGATCAATTTCTGGATAGAGTAGTGTTAACACAAACGCCAAAGATGAGGAAGGATCATGAGTTATGTTACTGAATTTCCGGCTGCCGAGCCGCAGGAAGCCGTTACCCATTTTCTGCGTCGCCTGAGCGTCGAAACAGACTGTGCCGATGTGCACCATGCGCTGACGAATAACGAGCAGGACTTTGTGTTGCTGCATGTTGTCGGGAAACCTGAGCAGTTTGCCCGTCGTCATGTGCCCGGCGCGATACATATGCCCTGGAGCCAGATCACTGAGGCGCGCATGGCGCAGTGGCCGGCCAATACGCTGTTTGTGGTGTACTGCGCGGGGCCGCACTGTAACGGCGCGGACAGAGCCGCACTGAAGCTGGCGCGTCTCGGACTGCCCGTGAAAATCATGATTGGCGGCATCACCGGCTGGGAGGACGAACAGTACGCGTTTGCCAGTAGCGAAACCGCTGCCGCGTTGTGAACATGAATAAATTTCAACTGTCGTGAAATTTTCTCGTTTGCCGGGATACAGCAGGTATGTCATCTTTTTTGGACATTTAGACATCCAGAAGTCTAAAACTTCAAGAGATGAATTATCACTGCTGGCAATTATCGCCGGCAGACAGAGGAGATTTCCATGCAGCGACAGCACGCACCATACCGCGCCGATGTAGTCGGCAGTTTTTTACGCCCGGATGCCATCAAACAGGCTCGCCAGCAGTTTGCCCGCGGTGAGATTGATGCCGGGCAGCTTCGCGCGGTGGAAGATGACGCGATCCGCCAGGTGGTCGAACAGCAGTGTGCCTGCGGCCTGCACGTGGTCACCGACGGTGAGTTCCGTCGCGCCTGGTGGCACTTCGATTTCTTCGATGGTCTGCAGGGGGTTGAGCGTTACGATTCACAGCAGGGCATTCAGTTCAACGGCGTGCAGACCAAAGCGCACGGCGTGCGCGTCACCGGCAAGCTGGGCTTTGGCGATCATCCGATGCTGGAAGACTTCCGCTATCTGAAAAGCATCAGCGGCAACGCGCAGCCAAAAATGACCATTCCCAGCCCGAGCGTGCTGCACTTCCGTGGCGGTCGCAAAGACATCGATGCGACTGTCTATCCTGATCTGAATGACTATTTTGACGATCTGGCCACCACCTGGCGCGACGCCATCCGGGCCTTTTATGATGCAGGCTGTCGCTACCTGCAGCTGGATGATACCGTCTGGGCCTACCTCTGTTCGGATGACCAGCGTCGTCAGATCCGCGAGCGCGGGGAAGATGCCGATGAGCTGGCGCGTACCTATGCCCGCGTGCTGAACAAGGCGCTGGAAGGAAAACCAGACGATTTGACCATCGGTCTGCATGTCTGTCGCGGTAACTTCCGCTCCACCTGGATTTCCGAAGGCGGCTATGAGCCGGTGGCCCAGGTGCTGTTCGGCACGGTGAACGTCGATGCCTTCTTCCTGGAGTACGACAATGACCGTAGCGGTGATTTCGCGCCGCTGCGCTTTGTCCGCCCGGGCAAGCAGCAGGTGGTACTTGGGCTGATCACCACCAAAAATGGCGAGCTGGAAAACCCTGAAGGGGTGAAGGCGCGCCTGGAGGAGGCGGCCAGATACGTGGCGAAAGAGCAGATCTGCCTCAGCCCGCAGTGCGGTTTTGCCTCCACCGAAGAGGGCAACACCCTGAGTGAAGCCCAGCAGTGGGACAAAGTGCGTCTGGTCACGCAGATCGCCAGCGAAGTCTGGTAATCCCGTCGTCACAGCGCTGCATTATAAAAGTGCAGCGCTGTACCATTCTGAGTCGTTCTCTTTACATCCCGCGTTACACATCCTGCAATAGCACGTTATTCATCCTGGCATCCTTTTTGCTCCTGTTTCGCTGAGACATTTTTCCGCGTCCATGCCGTAACGGACGTCTTCGCACAGCGTTCTTTTTCAGGAGTGAAAATATGCACCGTCGTACATTATTAAAAGCCTTCGCGTTGTCTGCGTCAGTCGTTGCTATGGGGATGAGTTTTGGCGCACAGGCGGCCGATACCATCAAAGTGGGGATTATGCATTCGCTCTCCGGCACGATGGCGATCTCAGAAACGCCGCTGAAAGATGTCGCCCTGATGACGATTGACGAGATCAACGCCAAAGGCGGGGTGCTGGGTAAAAAACTGGAGCCAGTGGTGGTTGACCCGGCCTCTAACTGGCCGCTGTTTGCCGAAAAAGCGCGTCAGCTGCTGAGCCAGGATAAAGTGGCCGTGGTGTTTGGCTGCTGGACCTCGGTGTCTCGTAAATCCGTACTGCCGGTATTTGAGGAGCTGAACGGTCTGCTGTTCTATCCGGTGCAATACGAAGGCGAAGAGATGTCGCCGAACGTCTTCTATACCGGTGCGGCGCCAAACCAGCAGGCCATTCCGGCGGTGGAGTACCTGATGAGCGAAGACGGCGGTAGCGCTAAACGCTTCTTCCTGTTGGGCACGGATTATGTCTACCCGCGAACCACCAACAAGATCCTGCGCGCCTTCCTGCACTCCAAAGGCGTGGAAGACAAAGATATCGAAGAGGTCTACACCCCGTTCGGGCATAGTGACTACCAGACCATCGTCGCCAACATCAAGAAATTCTCCGCAGGTGGTAAAACCGCGGTGGTCTCCACCATCAACGGTGATTCTAACGTCCCGTTCTATAAAGAACTGGCTAACCAGGGGCTGAAAGCAACCGATGTCCCGGTGGTGGCGTTCTCCGTTGGCGAAGAGGAGCTGCGCGGGATTGACACCAAACCGCTGGTCGGCAACCTGGCCGCGTGGAACTACTTCGAGTCCGTCGATAACCCGACCAACAAGGCCTTCGTGGCGGACTATAAAGCCTATGCCAAAGCCCATAAGCTGCCTAACGCCGATACCGTAGTCACCAACGACCCGATGGAAGCCACCTATGTTGGGATCCACATGTGGGCGCAGGCGGTAGAGAAAGCAGGCACCACCGACGTGGATAAAGTGCGCGCGGCCATGGCCGGACAGTCCTTTAAGGCACCCTCCGGCTTTACGCTCACCATGGATGCCACCAACCATCACCTGCATAAGCCGGTCATGATCGGTGAAATCGAAGGTAACGGTCAGTTTAACGTGGTCTGGCAGACGGAAGAGCCGTTACGCGCCCAGCCGTGGAGCCCGTTCATCGCCGGGAATGATAAAAAGCCCGATCAGCCGATGAAGACCGCCAGCAACTAAGCCATTACTGCAGGGAGAAAAGTCATGAACGCCATGCGCATGATGATCGCTATTGTATGGCTTACCGGACTGCTGCCAGGGATGGCGCAGGCATCGGATGCCGATCAATTTGTTGCCGCCAGCCGCAGCCAGCAGGCGGATATGCTGACCCGCTGGGCTCTCGCGCCGGATGCCGCAAGACTGCCGTTACTGCAGGCGCTGCAAAACGAAAATCTGTTTGCCGATAGCCAGAAACATGCCTTTGCGCGACGCAATGGCGAGATGGTGGCGCTGGGAGATTCCCCTGCTGCAGAAGGGCAAACCAAAGCCGTACGCCTGACCAACCGTCTGCGGGTACTGGCCGCCACGGCCAACGCTACGCATCAACTTATCAGTGACAACGTCACGCAGCGGCGTGCCGCCGCGCGCCAGTTACAGCGGGATGCGCAGCCGGAAATGATCGGCCTCCTGCAAACGCGGGTAAGCAGTGAAACGGACGATGTGGCGCGCCAGTCGCTGCTGCTGGCGCTGGCTAATCTCCAGCTCGCCAGCCCACAGGCTGACGTGCGTCTTCAGGCTATTGAACGACTCGGGCAATCTGACGACCCGGACGTGCCATCCCGACTCACGCCATATACCCAGACGCAAACCGAACCGGATCCCCGCGTACGTGCCGCCGCCGGGGAGAGCCTGAGCCAAATCCAGCACCGTCTGATGTGGGGCGATCTCCTCGGGCAGGCGTTTATGGGGCTGTCGCTGGGCTCGGTCCTGCTGCTGGCGGCGCTGGGACTGGCAATTACCTATGGGCTGCTGGGTGTCATCAACATGGCGCACGGCGAGATGCTGATGCTTGGGGCGTACGCCACGTGGATGGTTCAGCAGATCATGGCCAGCGTCACGCCTCAGTGGCTGGCGCTGTATCCGGTCGTCGCGCTGCCTGTCGCCTTCTGCCTGACCGCAGGCATCGGGATGATCCTTGAACGCACCGTGATCCGCCATCTCTACGGTCGTCCGCTGGAGACATTACTCGCCACCTGGGGTATCAGCCTGATGCTGATTCAGCTGGTACGCATGACGTTTGGCGCACAAAACCTGGAGGTGGCAAACCCGGCCTGGCTGTCCGGCGGGGTGCAGGTGTTTGCCAACCTGACGCTACCGTGGAACCGCATTGTGGTATTGGGCTTTGTGCTAATGGTGCTGTTCTTCACCTGGCTGGTCCTGAATAAAACCCGTCTCGGCCTGAACGTGCGTGCGGTAACGCAAAACCGCAGCATGGCGGCCTGTTGCGGGGTGCCGACCGGACGTGTCGATATGCTGGCGTTTGGTCTGGGCTCCGGCATTGCCGGTTTAGGCGGCGTGGCGCTCTCCCAGCTGGGCAACGTCGGGCCGGAACTGGGCCAGGGTTACATTATCGACTCCTTCCTGGTGGTGGTTCTTGGTGGCGTCGGACAGCTGGCGGGGAGCGTGGCGGCGGCGTTTGGCCTTGGGATCTTCAACAAAATTCTTGAGCCGCAGATGGGGGCCGTGCTGGGCAAAATCGTCATTCTGGTGGCCATTATTCTGTTTATTCAGAAACGTCCGCAGGGATTGTTTGCGCTGAAAGGGAGGGTCACTGACTGATGAGCCAGCCACTTACCTTAAAACTGGCGCGAAAAGCGCCACGCACAACGCAGATTGCAGGCAGCCTGCTGGTGGCGTGTTTGCTGATATTGCCGTTCTTTGCGATGTTGCCCGCCACCCATCCGCTGGCGCTGTCGACCTGGATGCTGACGCTGCTCGGCAAAATCCTGTGCTACGCCATCGTTGCGGTGGCGCTCGATCTGGTATGGGGATATGCCGGTATGCTCTCGCTGGGCCACGGGATCTTCTTCGCCTTGGGCGGATACGCCATGGGGATGTACCTGATGCGCGAGGCCGCGGGCGATGGGCTGCCCGCATTTATGTCGTTTCTCTCCTGGAGTGAACTGCCGTGGTTCTGGTGGGGAACCCAGCACTTTGCCTGGACGCTGGTACTGATTGTGATGGTGCCGGGGCTGCTGGCGCTGGTGTTTGGCTGGTTTGCCTTTCGCTCAAAAATCAAAGGGGTTTATTTCTCGATCATGACGCAGGCCCTGACTTACGCGGGAATGTTGCTGTTCTTTCGCAACGAAACCGGGTTTGGTGGCAATAACGGTTTTACCGGTTTTACCACGTTGCTGGGGTTCTCCATCACCGCGACCACGACCCGTATCGCGCTGTTTCTGGCGACCGTCATGTTGCTGCTCCTCACGCTTGGCATCGGCATTGCCCTCGCCAGAAGCAAGTTTGGCCGTATTCTCACCGCCGTGCGCGACGCTGAAAACCGCCTGACGTTTTGCGGCTACGATCCGAAGGGATTTAAGCTGCTGGTATGGACGCTTTCCGCCATGCTGTGTGGCCTGGCGGGAGCGCTCTATGTGCCGCAGGTCGGGATTATTAACCCCGGTGAAATGTCGCCGACCAACTCCATTGAGGCCGCCATCTGGGTGGCGCTGGGCGGCCGCGGCACGCTGGTTGGCCCGGTCATTGGCGCGGCGCTGGTGAACGGCGCGAAGAGTTTCTTCACCGTCGCAATGCCGGAATACTGGCAGCTGTTTCTCGGGCTGATTTTTATCGCGGTTACGCTGTTTTTACCGCGCGGCGTCTACGGCCTGTTTCGCAAGGGAGAGAAATAATGCAGCCAGCCGAAGGATTATTCACTCGCCAGTTGCCCGGGGATCGCTATCGCGAGCAGACGGACCCGGTGCTGCAACTGGATAAGATCAACGTTAACTTCGATGGGTTTCAGGCGCTGACGGATCTCACGCTGAACATCGGCGTGGGGGAGTTGCGCTGCGTGATTGGCCCAAACGGCGCGGGAAAAACCACGCTGATGGACGTCATCACCGGCAAAACGCGGCCAAAAAGCGGCAAAGCCGTTTATGACCAGTCGGTAGATCTGACCCAGCTTGAGCCCGCCGCCATTGCGCGCCAGGGGATTGGCCGCAAGTTTCAGAAACCGACGGTATTTGAGGCTTTGACGGTATGGGAAAACCTTGAGATCGCCATGAAAACCGACAAGTCCGTCTGGGCAAGCCTGCGGGCCAAACTCAACGGCGAACAGCGCGATCGTATTGATGAGATGCTGGTCCTGCTGCGGCTCGCCGGTGAACGCGACCGCCGCGCCGGACTGCTTTCGCACGGGCAGAAACAGTTCCTCGAGATCGGAATGCTGCTGGTCCAGGATCCGCATCTGCTGTTGCTGGACGAACCCGCCGCCGGGATGACGGACGCGGAGACCGAGTACACCGCCGAGCTTTTCCGGACCCTGGCAGGCAAGCACTCGTTGATGGTGGTTGAACATGACATGGGGTTTGTTGAAACCATTGCCGATCGCGTGACCGTACTGCATCAGGGACAGGTGCTGGCAGAAGGCTCGCTGCGCGAGGTACAGGCCAACGAGCAGGTAATTGAAGTCTATCTGGGACGCTAAGGAGCCTTGATGTTACAGGTTAACGAACTGAATCAATACTACGGTGGAAGCCATATTCTGCGCGGCGTGAGCTTTGAGGCCATCACCGGCGAAGTGACCTGCCTGCTGGGGCGCAATGGCGTGGGTAAAACCACGCTGCTGAAGTGTCTGATGGGGCTGATCCCGGCGAAAACGGGTGAGGTTATCTGGCTGGGGAAAAAGATCACCCACAGCAAGCCGCACCAGCGGGTGCAGTCTGGCGTGGCGTATGTACCGCAGGGACGTGAGATTTTCCCGCGCTTAACCGTGGAAGAGAATCTGCTCATGGGGCTCTCGCGCTTCTCAGCCCGCGAAGCAAAACATGTCCCGGAGGAAATCTGGCAGCTTTTCCCGGTATTAAAAGAGATGAAGCATCGACGCGGAGGCGATCTCTCTGGCGGACAACAGCAGCAGCTGGCGATAGGTCGCGCCCTGGCGAGCCGTCCGCAGTTGCTGATCCTCGATGAACCCACCGAAGGCATTCAGCCCTCGGTGATTAAAGAGATTGGCCACGTGATCCGCCAGCTTGCAGACCGGGGGGACATGGCGATCCTGCTTGTGGAGCAGTTTTATGACTTTGCGGCAGCGCTGGCAGACAGCTATCTGCTCATGTCTCGCGGCACCATTATCCAGCGAGGACGGGGAGAAAACATGGAGCAGGAGGGCGTTCGCGGACAGGTTGCGATCTGAAATGTTATAATATAACATCTTCATTCTTATAAAAACGGAGTGAGGATACTGTTGTGGCTGCACATATTGGAAAATTTGCGATGACTCTGGGGGCGCTGCTGGTCAGCGGCCAGCTGTTTGCCCACTCACACGGTCACCAGATGGCCGAAGCGGAGCAAAAGGCGGCAAACGGCGTGTTTGCGGACAAAGACGTTAAGGATCGGAAACTGTCGGACTGGGACGGCACCTGGCAGTCCGTTTATCCCTTCCTGCTGGATGGCTCGCTGGATCCGGTCTTCAGAAAGAAGGCGCAGAAGGACAATAAAACGTTCGACGAGATCAAAGCCTATTACCGCACGGGGTACGCCACCGATGTGGAGGCTATCGGCATCGAAAATAACGTCATGGAATTCCATAAAGGTAAAGAGGTCAGCCGCTGTCAGTATGATTACAGCGGGTACAAAATTCTGACCTACGCGTCAGGCAAAAAAGGTGTTCGCTATCTGTTTGAGTGTAAGGACGCGGGCAGCAAGGCACCGAAGTTTGTTCAGTTCAGCGACCACACCATTGCGCCAAAAGCCTCATCCCACTTCCACATCTTTATGGGCAATACCTCCCACGAGGCACTGCTGAAAGAGATGGATAACTGGCCGACCTATTATCCAAACGAGATGTACAAAGAGCAGGTGGTGGAGGAGATGCTGCACCACTAGGCTGTTGCTGTTGCCGGGTGGCGGCTACGCCTTACCCGGCCTGCGATCAGGGTTTTGTAGGTCGGGTAAGCGCAGCGCTACCCGACACGCAATCTTCACGCTTCACGCTCATTCCACGCAGGATCATCAGCCAGGCAATGACGATAGCCGCCATCATAATCATAAACAGCGACCAGTGCGGCAAATGGGTCAGGATGATGCCGGTGATCATCGGGTTGGCCGCCGCGCCGAGCCAGCCCAGCGCCTGAGCGGAGAAGTAGCTTGCTTTCATACCCGGCGGGGCGATGTTGTCGATCAGCATATATTCACCCGGTGCATAAATAATCTCACCCAGCGTAAAGATGGCGGCGGCGATGCCCCAGTAAATCAGGTTTTCTCCGGAGATCATAAAGCCACCCAACCCCACGATAAAAAACAGGGTGGCGGCTGTCATCAACGGGCGAATATTACTGGCAGAGATTTTGCGTCCGAGTGCGTACTGCAGCGTCACCACCACTGCGGCATTGACGGGCAGAACCACGGCGACCACCTTTTCGGCGAAATCACTGTCTGCATGTGCAGCCAGAACATACTGCGAAATACAGCTCGCGAACGACCCGCCGACGTATGACGCGAGCAGGCCAGAGAGCGTATACCAGAACAGCGCGCGGTCTTTCAGCAAAACAGACGGCTGCCACGTTGTCTTCTGCTCCGCGGCATCTAACGCAATGCTTTTTTGCACAAAGAAGTGGATAAACCCCAGCGGCAGAGCGGCACAGAACGCGGCCAGCCAGAACGGCAGCTGCAGGCTGTACATCACCAGAAACGTGCCAAGAGGCGGCCCGATCGTCCAGCCGATGTTCAAAAAACTGTAGTTCAGCGAAAAAACGCGGGCTTTTTCACTGGAGGTCAGCACGTCGGAGAACCAGGCTTTCAGCACCGTCGAGAACACAGAATAGGCACAGTTGATTAACGAAAAGAACAGCACCACCAGGGTGACGTTATTGACCAGCGGGATCGCCACAAAACCGGCGATAAACGCCACAATCGCGATCAGCATGTAGCGCTTTTTATCGAACTTATCGGCCAGAATGCCAAATCCCAGGCTGAATACCACGCCGATGGTCAAGGCAATGGTCAGGGCATAACCAATATTCTCGACGCTCATGTTAAACACGCGCGTGAGATAAATAGTCATAAACGGCAGCGTAGCGCCACGACCGATGGTTAATAACAATGACGATGCCAGCAGCGCTGCGGTTGAGCGCCTGAGAGATGGTTTCATATTCCTGCCCGACAAATGCTTATGCTTTTTTATAGTGTGTCCTAAAAGGAGTATCACGACATAAGAGGCTTGTATAGCGCCCAATTTATCCGTAAGTGCTTCAACTGCCTGCCAGAATTAATGATCTTCTCGCGACGCACTTTTTTCTGTTACCTTGAAGTGTTAACAAATTATTAATAATTCAGGGGCAGGGTATGACGCGTAAAGACGGATTGCTGGCACTGCTGGTGGTCATCGTATGGGGACTTAATTTTGTGGTCATCAAAGTGGGATTGCATAACATGCCCCCGCTGATGTTGGCCGGTTTGCGCTTTATGCTGGTCGCCTTCCCGGCACTGTTTTTTGTTGCCCGCCCGAAAATCCCGCTAACGCTGCTGCTGGGTTATGGCCTGACCATCAGCTTTGGCCAGTTTGCGTTTCTGTTCTGCGCCATTAAGTTTGGTATGCCTGCCGGTCTTGCCTCGCTGGTGCTGCAGGCGCAGGCGTTCTTCACCATCATTCTTGGTGCGTTTGTTTTTGGCGAGCGTTTACAGGGCAAACAGCTGGCGGGGATCACTCTGGCCGTGTTTGGCGTGCTGGTGCTGATTGAGGCCAGCCTGAACGGCCAGCACGTGGCGTTGCTGGGCTTTATGCTGACGCTGGCAGCGGGGTTGAGCTGGGCCTGCGGCAATATTTTCAACAAGCTGATCATGCAGCATGAAACACGCCCGCAGGTCATGTCGCTGGTGGTCTGGAGCGCGCTGATCCCGATTGTGCCGTTTATGGTGGCCTCGCTGATTTTTGATGGCCCGGCGGTGATGCTGACGAGTCTGGTTGAGATCGATCTCACCACTATTCTTTCACTGGTCTACCTGGCGTTTGTCGCCACCATTATCGGGTACGGGATCTGGGGTTCTCTGCTGGGGCGCTACGAAACCTGGCGCGTGGCGCCGTTATCGCTGCTGGTGCCGGTTGTCGGGCTGGCGAGCGCTGCAATTTTGCTGGACGAAAAGCTTAGTGCATTACAGCTGCTCGGCGCGGTGCTGATCATGGCCGGGCTGTATATCAACGTGTTTGGCTTACGCGTGCGTCGGGCGGCGCGAGTGCGGAATTAGGGCAGAAAAAAGCCCCGCATCGGCGGGGCAAAACGAATCAGAAGCCGTGCTGATTATAATAAGGCACGCCTAATTCGTCGGATTTGTCGCTACCAGACCCCATGTGGTTGAAATCATAAGGGGACTGGCTATGTGCTGACGGCAAAATCATCGTGTCATGATTATTTTGCTGCGTTGCACGAGGGGGTTGCTCCGCGAAGGTCTGGCTGGAAAAGAGCACCAGCAAGGCGAGGGCGGCGGAGGCGGTAACGTTCATGATTTCCTCGGTTACGTCTTTACAGGCGATGATTAACTACAATGTTTTAGCGGATAAAGGTATCGGGATTCACCCGGCACGCTGGTGATACGATACTTATGAGGCGGCACGTCGAAGTAGTTCTTAAACGTACGCGTCAGGGTCTGTTGCGATTCAAACCCGTATCGCTCCGCCAGATAAAGGATCGGTTCATTACTTTCTTTCAGTTTTTGGGCAATTTCCGTCAGCTTGCGGCTGCGAATATATTGACCTAATGAATGACCGGTCTCTTTTTTAAACATCCGTTGCAGGTGCCATTTGGAGTAACCTGAACGCTCTGACACTTTTTCAAGGGAGAGCGGCGATTCCAGGTTATCTTCGATCCAGTCCAAAATGCTATGAATAGTGATAGCGTCAGTATTGCGTCTGGACATCGTCATACCTCTTTTTCTGTTTACGGCAGTATTTTCTTAAGCAAAAGCTCAAGCGTTGCCACTTCCTCTGCCGTTAAGTTTTTTGTTAGTTCCTGATGCAGTGTTTGTCCTACTAATTGATGACATTGTTCACACATATCCGCACCGTCGCTGGTGAGTGTCACCAGGACGCCGCGCTTGTCATTCGGGTTAGGGCTTCGTTCTATCCATCCTTTACAGACGAGACGATCCAGCATGCGGGTCAGCGCGCCCAGATCGACAGAGAGCACCTTTTTTAACTCAACCGGGGTGATACACACCTGGCAGCGAATGGAGCACAGCACTTTAAACTGCGTTGCGGTGATATCCAGCGGCGACAGATAGTCATTCAGCAGGCGGTCTTTTTTCTGATTAACCAGATGAATAAGACGACCCAGCGGAACAACGTCGTTGAAGATATCATTGGTGCTTTTCACAATGGTTGCCCTGGCAAGTAGTTTAATCACGGCAGATATTATTGCTCAGGCAAGTATAAGTCAACTGAATGGATCTGCGGATGCCACGAATTGCTAAAACGTTTCATTCATGTTGCGGAGGAGTTGACTGACACCCCTGGATGCCAGTCAACGAGGGAGGTTATACATCTGCAGGATAGGGTAGACCAAGCCGCTCAAACTGCTCAGCAGGCGCGTCGTTTTCAATAAGCAGACGAATGAGCAAGGCTATCATTCGCGCTTCCGTCGTGGGATCGTCCAGGGGTGACTCTTGCTGCGGGTCGGTCTGTAGATCGAACAACAAATTTCCGCTTTGGTTAACACCTTTGTATTTTTCTTTTGCCGGGATCCGCAGCGTTTGCAATCCCTTCGTGAAGCTGAAGGGGGCGGCAAGAGAAAGGTGCCTGAGTTCTTCTATATTGTAACGGGTGTTCATCTTAGCTGGCATCAGGGTGTAGTTGGCAATTCGATCTTCCAGGCCAGGCACGGCCGCTCGCATATACACATAGCGGCCATCAGTTACGTTCACATGACCGCTAAAGACGCCAAACAACGCGGCTTCTCGTACTGGTTTATCAGTATCGACTGTCTCTGCAAGAGGTAAACCCTGCATATCTTCAGGGATGGGGAGATTGAAATAATCCAGCACAGTGGGTGCCCAGTCGATCATTTGTACCAGCGCATCGCGTTCAACGGCCTGTTGCCGGATGCGTGGATCCCAGATAAACAGAGGATTGTTTGCCACTTCGTTATAATACGGCATCTGATTCTTCGCCCACCAGCCGTGTTCTCCCAGCAGGAAACCGTGATCGGTACCCACAATCAACAGTGTGTCATGCCAGAGATCGCATTTATCCATCATATCAAGCAGGCGCCCCAGGTTGCGGTCGCACATAGAAAGCAGGGCACGGTACTGGCATCTGATATGCTGAACGGCTTCTGGACTCTCCTCAACTTTACCCCGCGGCCAGTCGTAATGCGGACCAGTCCATTCATCCTGATAAAGTGCCAGGTACTCATCGGGGCTATGAAACGGTTCGTGAGGATCGAAGGTTTCGATTTGAAGTAACCAGTTATCCTGATGTTGGTTTTTCTCGATGAAATCGCAGCCCGCATCAAAGACCCGTGTTTGCGGGAAATCTGCTTCCTGCTGAATATACTCCCGATTAGCCCAGTCGTGACGCCACAGGCCTGAAACACCACCGCCGGTCTGTTTCTGAGGAACGCGCAAAACGTCAGGTATGGCGGGGTCGCCGACACAGCCTTTCCAGTGATCGCCTTCCTGACCGCGAACAATCTCCCATGAGCTGTAACGATTGTGATAGTTACCGCCACCGTCTTCCCAGTAATGAAGATGATCGCTGATTAAGTGTGTATAAATTCCCGCTTCTTTAAGCAGTTCAGGCAGAGAATCGTCAAAGGGCTCCAGCGGTCCCCACTCCCGGTGGAGAAAATTATAACGTCCGGTATGCAACTCACGGCGAGCAGGCATACAGGGCATACTGCCAACGTAGCTGTTGTTGAACATTGCGCAGTGCTCAGCCAGACGCTGAAAATTAGGTGCCTGGGTTACCGGATCGCCATAAGGGGGAAGATAATGTTTGTTAAGACTATCGAAAAGCAGAATGATCGCTTTCATGTTGATCCTTTAACTGGCCTTGATGAGATGGGGAAAGTGCTTTTCAATGACTTCGGTAATTTGTTTACCTATGGTTTCACCATCCATAATATTTTCAATCGGAATAAGATATTGGCCTTCTGATGGATCAAGACTTACAACATCCACCAGTTTTTTAGAAATAGCATAAATATCTGCCCATTCTGCATAGCCGCCGACCTCACCCGCCGCTGTATGTTTCATTTCGTATTCAAAATGACAGTTAGCCAGAGCTTTTTTAACGACGATTTGCAACATGACACTACTGCCAACGCCATAGCCACACACGAACAGAATGTTGATTTTACTTTTCATATACACGTCCTTTCAGGAGGGGGTTAGGCCGCATAGGGGCCAAGGTTGAATGTGAGTGCGATATATTTCAGAATTTCACAGATAGCTGGCCATAAGGTTGCCCAGTCGAAAATACCTGTCCAGCCAACGCCTTCCGCTGCTAAACCCGTCAGCGGAATAGCCCATACGGTGCCAAATGTCTGAATTATGCCAAGCAGGAAGGTGCTGATTATTACGGAGCGGTATCCCCCCATGCGGTTTGCTAATACACCAATAGGGCCGCCTGAGAAAAATAGCGGAACAAAACCCGGTAGTACCATGATGGGACTCTGCGTGAACAGCAAAACGCCCATCGCGAAAATTGTGCCAAAGGTACAAAATATAAAACCCAATGTTGCAGCATTCGGAGAGAAAGGAAGCAATGCAGCAACATCCACGGCGGGGATTGCATTCGGTATAAAACGATCCTGCCAACCTTTAAAGGAGGCATTGATCTCACCGACCATCATTCTCACGCCTTGCAGCAGGATCACCATATACATAGAGAACTGAAGGCCAAGGTTGATAATATAAATATACCAGGGTTTACCTTTCGCCATGATCTGTACGTTTTCAATACCCGTTGACAGCAGGAAACCGCCAACAAAAAGGGTCATGACAATCGCAATTGCAGTCACGTTATGGTTAAAAATAGCCAGCCAGCCCGGAAGTTTGAGATTCTCGGCGTCATGTTTTTCTGGATCGCCAAACTTATGCGCAAATAACGAGAAAAACCAAATACCAAGCATCTGGTTGTGGGCAATGGTAAAACCGGCATTGTTAGTTATTTTTGCCACCGGTTTCACAATCAGGGTCGTCGCAAAAGCCCAGAACAAACCCGTCAACACACCAGCGATAATGATGGAGGGGACCCAGCCCAGACCGAGCCAAAATACGATAAGCCAGAGTACCGCCTGAGAGTGTGAAACCCCGGTATTTCCGGTTAAGAATATCCCCTTAACATGGGTGTAACGGCCAAATAAAACGAGAAGAAGGTTTGTAAAAAAAGCCAGTACGAAAACATACCCCACAAAGCCAAAATTATCCCCAAGGGCAATTTGGGTTGCCGCTTTCATGGCATAGGAATCCATTAAATAGCCATGAATGCCATACGATTGACTCACGGCTTCTGCGACGGGTTTAAACGTTGCTGAAAACTGAAACCCGCCAAAAAGCACCATCATCAACCCCACCATGGCACTGATCATGCCGGTAATGATTTTGATCGGCGGTTTTTTATCTAAAATATAGCCGAGACCCACAAGGAGCCCGATCAAAATAGCAGGTTCAGTGAGAAAAGATTGTATTACGTTAATCACGTCTGAAAACATAGTCGGGTTAGCCTCCATTATATCGTCTGCTCAATCTGCGCAAGGCGATACACGTTAAAAATATTATTTTGCAGAGCAGCCACTTTTGAAACCCGCGACACTCATCCGATGAAAACATAATCACTCTAGTAATCATAAAAACTCATTTGAAGATCGTTTTTGATTTTATGTGATTTAATTTGCAAAAATAATGAGTATATTTTTTGTGATTATTAATCAGCGCATGAGATTTGTTGTTTAAATTTTATTGTACGCGCGAATTTATAGTGGTTTTCACATATCAAAAATCAATTGATAACGATCATAAAAGCGGCTGAAACATATGGTTGTTGTATGTTTAATGGCTTGGTTATTGTGCATTTAAATGTGTTCTTTTTTGCGTGTTTGCTCACAACATCTCCTAATGTAGCGGTATAGGGTACATATTCATTTTTTATTATTTAATGTGATAAGGAGTTAACAGTCATGGAATATGAGATAATAGTAAACCCTTATGGGCAAAATATGCTGAGTGCATTACTGAGGACCGATATTTCAACTGCTGTTCGCTATAACTATACTGTTTTTGGAAAAACGGCTAATGCAGATTTTAGCTACAGCAATGAAGAATATCACGTTTCACCTGAAATTATCATTGTCGGTTTATATGCAGACTATATTAACAATGTGAAATTAACGGTCACTACCGAAACGGGAGAGAGCGAAACGGTCTCGTTAACGATTGATACAAGCGAAATGGATTATGGTAATGTTCCGCTGAAACTGACGGTAAATATTTTTGATGAGGTAATGGCGAAAAATACTCTGGGTTCGGGCTGGTTTGTTACAAGTTCCTGGAATGGCTATGATATTAATGGCGATTTGCGTATTACAGGATTGTTTCCCTGGATGTATGGAAATTTAAAAATCATTGATGGTTCGCTCTGGTCTGCGCGCGCCAGTGAAACATATGATCCTGATAAGCATGCATTTGCGCCTAATCTGTATCGCATTAATCTTGCGGGAAAAATAACTCAGACGCTTGTTGCCCCTGAAGGTTATGGCTTCCATCATGATATCACGACGGATAACAAGGGTAATCTCTTTATCCTTGGGTCAATTCTGGATAACTGGGATGATGAGCATAAGCTAGAGTCTATAATATTTAAATATGACCTTGCCAGTGGTACATTACTCTGGCAACGAGATTATTCTAAGGTGTTTGCCGGAGCGACGGTGCTCGATAATACAGACACCAACGATGTTCATTTTAATAGCCTTGAATATGTTCCTGAAACTAATCAGTTGATTGTTAATTCTCGTTCAAGTTGTACGATACTGGGACTTAATATTGAGTCGGGCGATCCCGAATGGATTATCGATAACCCCGCCTTTCCGGTCCTCGATAGCGAAATTAACCTCAAGGTCATTAATGAAGAACAGTTTAAATACACAAATGGAGAACACGCTGTGTTTTTGACAGCTAATAAGAAATATGAGGCTTTTCGAGGAGAAAATAAGTTCGTAATTTCCATGTTCAACAATAACTCATGTGCTGATGAGCAAGGCAATGAACTGGTCAGAATCATTGAATCAGAGCCCGTTACCTACACCTCTGCGGCACTCGATTCTCTGCCTACTGTTTTTGCAGTTGATCTAAACGAATTTAGCGTTCAAAGATTAGACCAATTCTCATTTGAGGGGCAACGCAGCGAATTAACATCTTCTGTTTTCGATACCGGTAATGATTACTACAACGTTTATTTTGGTGCTGAGCAGTCATTTTTTGTTTTTGATACGGATAACAATACCGGCGTTTCGATTTATAACATTGATACAGGTTTAGGCTATCGTGGCAGGATATTTAGCCACGAAGAATTATGCTCGCTTATCTGAGTGTCGCAGGCTTACCCATGCCTGTGCATGGGGTAAGCCTTTTAAAATGCATAACATTTTACAGGGAGTCGTTAAATGTTGGGATGTCAGGTTATGACCAAACCAGCCAGCTCACGTTGTAATCTTGATTGTCAGTATTGCTTTTATATTGCTAAACCACCGCGTCCAGTAATGAGTGAAGCGACGTTAGAATGCTTTATTAAACAGTACATCAATGCACAGACCGGGCCAGATGTTCATTTTGCCTGGCAGGGAGGGGAGCCAACCCTGTGTGGTCTGGATTTCTTTCGCTTGGTGGTGGAATTACAGCGACGTCATGGCGACGGCAAACGTATTACAAATGCCTTTCAAACCAATGGGATGTTGCTTACCGATAACTGGTGTCGTTTCTTTCAGCAGCATCACTGGCTGGTGGGAATCTCGCTGGATGGACCTGAGGATTTACATAATGCGTTGCGGGTAAACCGTCAGGGTAGAGGGACGTATCATAAGGTGATGGCGGCAATCAAAAGGCTGCGTTGCCACCGTGTTTCATTCAATATTCTGACCGTGGTCAATCGATGTAACTGTCGACACCCGGAGCGGGTGTATAGATTCTTGCGCAGTCTGGGGACGCCGTTTCTCCAGTTTATTCCACTGGTTGATAAAGAGAACCCGCAGGCCATTTTCGGCCCTGAATGGGGGCATTTTTTGAAGCGGGTTTTTGATATCTGGGTTCAGGAAGATATTGGCCAGGTTTTTGTACAACTCTTTGATTCAACACTGGGAGTCTGGAGAGGGTATCCATCCCAGCTGTGTGCACTTTCACAAACGTGTGGACATGCTTTTGCTCTGGAAGCGAATGGCGATGTTTACCAGTGCGATCACTTTGTTGAACCTGCCCATTTGTTGGGCAATATTCATCGTAAGCCGCTGTCTGCGCTCAATAGCGATAAGGATGCTGTCGCTTTTGGCAGACAAAAGTTAACCACCCTGGCAGAAGAATGTCATCGTTGTTCGGTGCGTGCTTTTTGTCACGGTGACTGCCCACGGCATCGCGAGGAGGGGAAAAGCGTGCTATGCAGCGGTTATCAGGATTTTTTCCGTTATTCAGCCCCTTATATGCAGGCGATGCGCAATTTGATCCAACAGCAACGCTCACCCTCAGAGCTAATGCGCCATCTGAAGCGACAATAATCCTTACGATGTGCTGATGGCTGAAACGCGTCGTTTCACCCTATAATTCTGGAGTTGAAAAAGGATAAGGACAACGACGCACTATGTTGGATTTGATAAAAGCAATTGGTCTTGGGCTGGTGGTATTACTGCCGTTGGCCAACCCGTTAACGACGGTAGCGCTTTTCCTCGGGCTGGCAGGGAATATGAACAGCGCAGAGCGCAATCATCAGTCGATGATGGCCTCAGTGTATGTGTTCGCCATCATGATGGTGGCTTACTACGCCGGTCAGCTGGTGATGAATACCTTCGGGATCTCCATCCCGGGTCTGCGTATCGCCGGGGGGCTGATTGTGGCCTTTATCGGTTTCCGCATGCTGTTTCCGGCGCAAAAAGCGCATGAATCGCCTGAAGCGAAGAGCAAATCCGAAGAGCTGGAGACCGAACCGAGTGCGAATATCGCCTTTGTACCGCTAGCCATGCCGAGCACGGCAGGGCCAGGGACCATTGCGATGATCATCAGTTCTGCCTCAACGGTACGTGACGGCACTACGTTTCCGGATTGGGTTGTGACCGTTGCGCCACCGCTGATATTTGCACTGATCGGCATTATTGTGTGGGCATCATTGCGCAGTTCCGGGGCAATTATGCGCTGGGTCGGCAAAGGCGGTATCGAGGCGATTTCCCGTCTGATGGGGTTCTTGCTGGTATGTATGGGCGTGCAGTTTATTATTAACGGCGTGCTGGAGATTATTAAGACTTACCACTGAGGTCATTGCCGGGTGGCGCTGCGCTTACCCGGTCTACGCCTATATCGATAATTCATGTGAATATAAATCAATTCTGAAAATTATTTCTTTTACTTATTTCTGAGTTAAAAAAACGCTGCCTTGCTTGCCGCGTGTTACCACTTAAAGTAACGTACTGCACTCATTTCTTTTCAGGATATATGGATATGCGTGCTAAAACGTCTCTTATTGCTTTAAGTCCTTTGTTTCTTGCATTAAATGCCAACGCTGGTCTGTTCGATTCAACACCTGATTTTAAATGCGGTCGTGAAGACGCGATTTCTGCTACGCAGTCGAAAATCAGAAATGATGCGGTTAGTAAACTACAGAAAACATATATCTCTTCACCTTCGAAATTCTATGGCAAACCGCTTAAGGATTACATTGCTAAAGTGAATGAGATCGGGCTTGTTTTAGAAAACGTCACCACAAAAACCAATCAAGATAATAAAGCGATACTTAGCTGTAATGCTAAAGTTTCACTCACCGTGCCAGCAGATATCATGAGCTACATTGGATCCCATCCGAACCAACTGGGAGGGATAACTAACGGCGATGGTAAAATTCTTAACAACAGCGTTCAGTGGGACAAATTTGTCTATTCAATGTCCCTGGCCGATAACGGTAAAGATATTTCTGTTTCATATGAATACGGAAACAGGGATTATGTTTCTGAATCATTGGCTGGGGTAACAATTCTTATTATGAATAAAAACGACCTCGAGAAGGACGAACTCATCAGTAAATTAAATAATGCCAAATATATTTTTGCTGATAGCGATCAACGTCTGAACGACCTCTGGAAGCAACTTCCTGCTTCTGTTAAAACCTCTATGAAAAAAGAACAAAATGCCTGGATTAACGAAAAAGCAAAAAAATGCGGGAAAATTAGCGACGCATCATCAGAACAAACGCCGCTCTCTGTCAGAACCGACATCTATACTTGCCAGACCAAAATGACCGACGACAGATACTATTATTTGGGTGGCAGTGAAGAAGCGGAATATTAATGCAGAACGCAATTTAATTTCACAGTCCAATTGGTCTCGTAGGCCGGGTAAGGCGTAGCCGCCACCCGGCACAAACAGACGTCACCCGTGCTGCCCCTGTTCCTCCAGCGCCACCGGCCATTTACGGAAGATCAGCACCGACCAGATAAGCGCCACCAGTGCCGGAATGGCCCCCAGATAGCCAATCGCCGACATGGACACGTGCAGAATCACCTGATTGCCCACCAGCGCACCCGCGCCAATGCCCAGGTTAAAAATGCCCGAGAACAGCGACATCGCCACGTCTGTGGCATCCGGCGCGAGGGCCAGCACTTTCACCTGCATCCCGAGACCGATAATCATGATCGCCACACCCCAGAACAGGCTGAGGATTGCCAGCTGGCTTTCACTGCCCGCGGCGGGCATCAGCA
The DNA here is from genome assembly GCF_049237765.1 of Enterobacter cloacae complex sp. SHL021. Taxonomy (NCBI): domain Bacteria; kingdom Pseudomonadati; phylum Pseudomonadota; class Gammaproteobacteria; order Enterobacterales; family Enterobacteriaceae; genus Enterobacter; species Enterobacter cloacae complex sp. SHL021. The sequence goes on from NZ_JBMKJG010000008.1 coordinate 202,494, forward strand.
GCAGCAGACACGCCAGCAGCAAACCGATGGCGCTGCTCACCAGCGCTGAAGCGTGCTGATTGCCAAGCTTGCCGAAAAGAATACTGCCAATAATGCCCGCCCCGCCCAGGAGCAGCAGGAGAAGGGTGGCAAAATTGCCGCTAAAGCCGGCCACCACCTGAACGAACGGCTCGATATAGCTGTAAGCCGTATAGTGGGCGGTGACTACAATAACGGTAAGCAGATAAATGCTCAGCAGCGCCGGGCGACGCATCAACAGCGGCAGGCTTTTCAGCGAGCCGGAATGTTCGCTTGGCAGCTTCGGCAGCAGTTTCACCAGACACACCAGGGTAACCAGCGCTCCCATGCCAATGGCGAAGAACGTGGTACGCCAGCCGAAGTATTGCCCCACAATACGGCCAATCGGCAGGCCCAGCACCATCGCCAGCGCGGTCCCGGTGGCAATCAGGCTCAGCGCCTGGGCGCGTTTCCCCGCCGGTGCCAGTCGGATAGCCAGCGACGCGGTAATCGACCAGAAAACGGCATGCGCAAAGGCGATCCCGACGCGGCTTAACACCAGCACCGTAAAATTCCACGCCAGGAACGACAGCACGTGGCTGGCGATAAACAACGCAAACAGCCCGATCAGTAGCTTACGCCGCTCCATCTGGCTGGTCAGCAGCATAAACGGCAGCGACATCAACGCCACCACCCAGGCGTAAATGGTCAACATAATGCCCACCTGCGCCGTTTCCATCTGGAAACTCTCTGCGATGTCAGACAACAGCCCAACCGGAACAAATTCTGTGGTGTTGAAAATAAACGCGGCAATAGCCAGCGTGACCACGCGTAGCCACGCAACCCTGCGGGAAACTGTGTTCGTTGTCATAGGGATGTCGGAGATTCGTTGCAAAAGAAGAGGAGACGATCTTAAAGCCTTGCACGGCGAAAACTCAACCATTATGTGATGCAGATCTCAATATTTACCTTATGAAAGCGGTAGCCGGAGGCAGGGTTTTCATTGAATATAAAAGAACACTCCAACAAAAACAGGCGGTAAGACAGTGCAGGAGATTGATTTTTATCTGGTCGATGCGTTTAGCAATGTGTCATTTGGCGGAAATCCGGCTGCCGTTTGCCCGCTCAAGGCGTGGCTGCCGGACGAAACGTTACTGAAAATGGCGCAACAGCATAATCAGTCGGAAACCGCATTTTTCGTCTGTACGAAAGGGGGCATTGAGCTACGCTGGTTTACCACGCTGGCCGAAGTTAATCTTTGCGGTCACGCCACGCTTGCTGCGGCGTACGTTCTGTTCAATGAGCTGGACTATCCTGACTCGCGGATCCACTTCGAAACGGCCTCTGGCCGCCTGACGGTGAGCCGGGAGGGGGAGTGGCTGACGCTGGATTTCCCGGCATGTCCAACGCATGAAGAGACGCCCCCGCCGGAGATGCTCGCGGCGCTCGGTATCCGCCGCTACGTTGAAGCCCGCAAAGGCCGCGCATGGGTGGTGGTGCTGGAAGATCGCCAGCAGGTTGAAGCACTCGCACCGACAATTTCAGCCATGACGCCTGGCGAACATAAGGTTGCCGTTACGGCGCGAGGCGACGGGGATTACGATTTCGTCAGCCGCTTTTTCTCCCCCGGCGTTGCCGTCTGGGAAGATCCGGTGACCGGCTCTGCACATACCATGCTCATTCCTTACTGGAGCGAAAAATTGGGTAAAACGACGATGTTTGCCCGTCAGGTTTCCGCGCGGGGCGGCGACGTCCGGTGCGAGCTAAAAGGCTCGCGCGTGCTGATGAGCGGACAGGCGTCATGCTATTTGAAAGGCACAGTTTTTCTGCGCTAGATACCTATAACAACAGAGGAAAAGACAATGCAGGAAATTGATTTTTATCTGGTGGATGCCTTCAGCGACAGGGCGTTTGGCGGCAATGCAGCGGCGGTATGCCCGCTGGAGGAGTGGCTTTCGGATGAGACGCTGCTCAAAATGGCGCAACAGCATAACCAGTCTGAGACGGCGTTTTTCGTACGCACCGACACCGGGTTCGAGCTGCGCTGGTTTACCACGCTGCATGAAATCAACCTCTGCGGCCACGCGACGCTGGCAGCGTCCCACGTGATTTTCGAATACCTCGATTATCCGCATACCGAAATCACCTTCACCACGCGCTTCGTGGGTGAGTTGACGGTGAAACGCAGCGGCGACTGGCTGACGCTCAATTTCCCTGCGTGGTCGACCGAGGTGGTCGACAATCCCCCTCCGGGCCTGTTCAGCGCGCTGGGGATAGCCCAGGCTAAAGAGGTCCGCGTCGGACGGGATTACATGGTGGTACTGGAGAGCCAGCAACAGGTAGAGGCCTTAACCCCGGATATTGCAGCGATGGCACCGCTCGGGAAAATGGTCTGCGTGACGGCACCAGGAGAGGAGTATGACTTCGTCAGCCGCTTCTTCTGCCCGGGCGAAGGGGTACCGGAAGATCCGGTCACCGGATCCACGCACAGCATGCTGATACCGTACTGGAGCGAGAAGCTGGGCAAAACGTCGATGAACGCCCGCCAGGTTTCATACCGTGGCGGGGATCTGCGCTGCGAACTGAAGGGCGACCGTGTGCTGATTGGCGGCCAGGCGACGCTCTATCTGAAAGGGCGTATCTTCCTGCGCTAGCTGAGCGAGGCGCCGCCGCATATCACCATCTCCTGGCCCGTGATGGCGGCGGCTTCATCGCTGAGCAAGAAATTCACCAGTCCCGCGACCTCTTCTGGCGTGATAAGACGGCCGATGGGCGGACAGGTAGGCGGTGAACTTTCTCGCCCCGGTGCGCTAAGCATCGGCGTTTGGGTGGCGCCCGGCGCGACCACGTTCGCGGTGATCCCACGCGGGGCCAGTTCCGCCGCCCAGCTTCTGACCATCCCAGTCATCGCCGCCTTGGTGGCAACATACTGTGAACGACCTGCCGCCCCGCGGGAGGTTCTGCTGCCAATCGCCACAAATCGTCCACCGGCGGCCATAGCGGGCGCGAAATGGTTAAACAGGGCTTCGCAGGCCTGAACGTGCAGTTGCCACAGTGACGCGCCAACCCTGCTTTCCAGTTGCCCCAGTGGGGCGGCGGCCATCATCCCGGCGGCGTGGATCACCGCCTGCGGTGTCGCGATGGCGTGCAGGGCGCTGTTCAGCGCCTCAGGGTCGGTGATATCCACGCGTAACCCCGTAAAGCCAGGGGTATCCGGCATCACGGCGCGGCGGCTGAGTCCGGTGACCTGCCAGCCTTCCGCCAGTAAACGCTTAACGATGGCCTCACCAATTCCGGAGCTGGCTCCGGTCACGACGGCGTGACGCATGTCAGACCTCCAGCATTGAACGAGGAACTTTAAACACCGCTTTGCGCACGGTCATCGGCGCGCCGCTGGCGCACAGCGCCTGGTGTGGTTCTCCGGGAGAAAAGACCGCAAAGTCACCCGCGCCAAGGCGGATCCCGACGCTGTGTGCCGATGAGCTGGCAATGAACAGGTCCGCTTTACGCTCTTCGTCATCCGGCATGCCAACAGGGCGCGCGCCGGCATAGATGAGTTCTTCTCCCGCCAGCACAACCTGAATATCCGCCCACTGGTGATGGTACTCCGTATGCCGCTCCGCGCGCGGCTGCGTCTGCGCCGGACCAATCTGGCAAAACCAGGGGGCATTGTCCGGCTGCCAGCGGCCGTCATCGCGTTCGCTAAGCGCCTGCAGCGTGCAGTCCGGGCGGGACAGCAGGGCATACAACACCGGCGGTAACCCTGCCAGCGGCAGGGCGTCGAGATGTCCAATAATCATGCTGACTCCTTGACCCACTCTGGCGTCACCCGCACGTATTTTATGGCCTGTCGAAAGTAGGTGTAGGCGATATGCAGGCTGCCATCCGGGCTCTGCTTAATGCTCGGATAGGAAAACTCACGGTTCAGTTTCTCCAGAGAGTTGTTAGTCATGCAGTAGCCATCTCCCTCGTCCAGATGCCGTTGCCACGGCCAGCTTTTGCCTCCGTCCGGCGAAATGGCGACGGTCATCGGCGCACGCGGGGCACCCCAGAAGGCGGTTCGACCGTGGGTCACAACCGGCTCTTTACGGCCATCGCCATCGTCAATTTCATCGTACAGCGAGGTGCGACGCTCCTGCGCCCCGGCGGCGCTCATGAGGTTAAACACCAGCGCCAGCTCGCCACTGGCAAGCGTTGTCACCTGGATAGAGGAGTTGTTGTTAGGTAATACCGTGGGTTCCGGCACGGACCAGCTTTCGCCGTTGTCCGTTGACTGGCTGTAATAAATGTTATCCGCCCAGCGGCTGCGGAACAGGGCAACCAGGGTGCCATTGCGCAGCGGGGTGATATTCATATGGACGCAGCCCAGGCTGTCCGGCACCTCGACATCACGCCAGGTTTTGCCCCCGTCTTCGGAGATTTTCACCGCGCTGATGTCATCGTTACCGACCCATTTCTCATCCGGCCGGGTGCGGCAGTAAAACACCGGCAGCAGCCAGTTCCCGTTCTCCAGCACGACAATCGGCTGACGAATAAAGGTGCCGGGTTTATCGAGCAGGGTCGCGATGTCCCCCCAGGTTTTACCCAGATCCCGGGACTGGCGATAGCGCACAATAGCGGTGTCCTGGTTGCCGGAAATTTGCGCGGTCCACAACAGCCACAGCACGTTATCGGGTGCCAGGAACAGAACCGGGTTCTGTTCGGAGCGCGTGGCATCATCCGACAGTTTTTCTGCCTCACTCCACTGCTGGCTTCCCGGTGACAGGCGCGAACCCCACACGGAGATATCCGCAATACCCTCCTGGGTACCGCCAAACCAGACGCACATCAGCGAACCATCCGGCAGTGGCAGCAGATTTGCCGCGTGGTTTTGTGGGCAGGCGGAAGGCAGCATGGCCGCCTCCACGCGCGTATCCTGTTGTGGGCGAATAATCCCGTCGCGGGTTACGGTTACAGACATATCAGACTCCATTGTTTTCAACGGGGGTTGGCGCTTTACCCTGTGCCTTTCCCGGAATGAGACGGTCGATGACCATGATGACCGCAGGGGTCAGCAGGGCGATGTACATATTGTTAATGCCAAACGGATCGCCCAGCAGATACCAGACAGAGGTCACGACGCAGGCGCCGATCAGCCCAGCATTGGCTCCGCGGGTACTGCGGAAGAACGGGGCGTAGAATGCGATGACCGCCACGACGGAAATCGACAGACGAATGGCACGGGTAAAGAACGACAGCTTCAGGACTTCAGGCACCAGCAGAACAAAAATCAGCGGCAGGAAACCAATCAGCAGGGAGATCCAGCGGGTAGCTTTAAACTCCTGCTCGGGTGTCGGGTTGCGCATCGGCACGTAGAAATCTTTGACCACCAGGGAGGCAATGGCGAGCGCCACGGTACTGACGCTGACGAAGATGGACGCCACCAGAGAGGTGGTGACCAGACCGGCCAGCCACGGGTTCATATCCTGCAGGAAAATCGGCATCGCATACAGGCTGTCGATCTCCGGATGCAGGTATTTTGCCGCCACGCCAATCACCGCAATGGCCAGCGCGATCGGCAGGCAGAAGAAGAACGCGACCCAGGTGGAGCGTTTAGCCGATTTAACATCTTTGGTGGAGGAGATGGCCTGGATCACAAACTGAGTGCAGAAGATGGAGCCAATGGTGCCGATAAGCCACGCGAAAATGGTCGACGCGCCGATGTTGCCATCCCAGGTCCAGTAGAAGTCCGGCATGTTTTCGATCATCGGCGTGAAACCGCCGGTTTTGGATAACGCAAAACCCATGATGGCCAGGATGCCGAAGTATTTCAGCGCACTGTGCAGCACGGTAACCCACGCCACGCCCTTCATGCCGCCAAAGGCGAAATAGAAGGTGCTGACGATAGCCGTAATAAAGGCGGCAACGGGCAGATTGACTTTCAGTACGGTAGAAATGGCTGCTGCGCCGCTGACGTAATTCCCCACATTCACCAGCAGCAGGGCGTAGATCATGATGAGGGAGATAATGTTTTTGGTGCTGTTACCGTATTTTTCAGCAATCGCACCCGAGATGGTGATTTTCCCGGTGTTGTATATGCGTTTTACCAGCAACAGGCCAAAAAGCGGGAAGCCAATCGCGGCCCCGATGACGGACCATGACGCAGCAAACCCGTCCTCAAACGCCGCCTGCGCGGTGCCGATGGTGGATTTAGCGCCGATATACTCAGACATCAGCAGGATCCCGACAATAAACGCCGGCATCGCGCGGGAGCCTTCCATAAAGTCCCCGGAGTTTTTACTGCGGATCCGGAAGGTCAGCCAGGTGGTGAACAGGATGTAGGCAATGACTATGCCCACAATGATCAGGGTATCTTCAGCGGTAAAATTATTCATCTTTGCCTCTCTTCAGGGCGAGTGAATCCTGGGCACCTCAGGTACCCGGTATTCTTATTGACGAAACCAACGCCGTTTAGCTAAGTGACGTTGTCACTATCTGGCGAATCTGTTGGCACTGCTGCTCGCTAAACGCCACGGCATAGCGACTCTCTCCGACATCCTCGCCCATGATTTGCAGGGCCTTTTTAACAGCGGCAGGGGAAAACGCCACGCTGTACAGCTCGGTGCGGAGCCGGGTGACGCGCTCCTGCGCCTGCCGGGAACCTTCAACATCACCCGCGTTAAAGCGTGACCAGATGGCGTTGATCGCCGCTGGCGCCACGTTTGCCAGCCCGGAAATACAGGCTGAACATCCCTCGACGAAGCCCTGATGGATCAGTGAATCTGGTCCGTTCAGCACGTCGAACCCGTCAATGTCGCTTACCGCGTTGAGGAAACCGCGCAGGCTTTCATAGCTCCCGGCACTGTCTTTAATACCTGAAATGTTGGGGTGTTCGGCCAGCGCCCGTACCGTGGCGGGCTCAAGGGTGTTGCCGGTCCGCGCCGGAATGTTGTACAGAAAGACCGGTACGGTTAGCGCGTCAGCGACGGCGGTGTAGTGTGCGATGAGCTCAGACTGTTTCAGCGGCACGAAGTAAGGGGTGATGACGGAAACCGCATCCACACCCAGCGCGGCGATCTGTTTTCCCAGCCGGATGGTGTCGCGGGTGGAGATTTCGCCAATATGCGCCACGACGGGCGCGCGTCCGGCGACGGTTTCCACACAGGTCCGGGTGACCGCGATTTTTTCCGCTTCGTTCAGGACAAAGAACTCGCCGTTGGTTCCGCCGCAAAAAATGCCGTTTCCGGCGTCCAGTTGCCGGGCGACCTGCCGCGTTAAGCCGGGAAGGTTGAGTTCACCTTCGGCGTCAAAGGGGGTGACGATGGCCGTCAGCACGCCCTTAATGTTGTTACGCATTTCTTACTCCTTGACTATGCATGTTCAGGAAACAGTGTCCGGTAAATCGCCTGTACCTCGTCGTGATTCACCTGACAGGGGGCATTGTTCATTAACCGTTTAACGTTCAGGGCGGCATCGCTCAGGGAAGCGATGTCTTCGCGCGGCACGCCCAGGGACTCAAGGTTGTCCGGCAGGTTGAGCCGACGAACCAGCGCGGCAAAGTACTCCACCAGCGCGTGAGATTTTTCGTTATCGGACAGGCTGCTGTCCGCGCCTGGCACGAGATCCCACACCTGCGCAAATTTTGTCACGCAGTGGGGACGAACCACCCTCATGCAGGGCGCCAGAAGAATGGCGTTGGCCACGCCGTGCGGCAGGTGATATTTCCCGCCAAGCGGATAAGACAGGGCGTGAACCAGGTGTGTGCCGGCATGCGCAATCGCGACCCCGCCGTAATAAGAGGCCCACAGCATTTCCAGCTTTGCCAGCAGGTTGCCCGGCTCAGCGCAGGCCGTTTCAATGTTCTTCAGCAGCTTAGCGAGCCCGGTCAACGCCGCGTTATCGCTGACCGGGTTGGCGACCGTGGCGGTGAAGCTGATTGAATTCGCTCAATTAAGACGCTTCATGGTCATCGTGTGGCTAAATTTATAATTTATTCGCAAACTGATTAACTTGATCTTGCTCACATATAATCAATTGTGATTGAATATAATCATTAGCAGGAAAAACGAGCCCGGAGTGGGAATGAAAGAGAACAACCTGTTCAAAGACGTCGTTGTCGTTGCAGATGACTTTACCGGTGCAAACGATGCGGGTGTTAGCCTGGCGCTGAGAGGTAAGAAGGTCAGCGTGGCATTCCACACCCCCTTTACCCAGCCGGTGGATGCACTGGTTATTAATACCGATTCCCGTGCGCTGCGGGCAGCAGAGGCGGCCGAAAAAGTGGCCGTACTGGGGGCGGATATTGCGGCTGCGCACTGGCTCATCAAAAAGATTGATTCCACGCTGCGCGGCAATGTAGGGGCAGAAACAGGCGTCCTTAAGGCAGTAAGCGGCAAACGGCAGGTGATTGTGGCGCCGGCGTATCCCGCGGCAGGGCGGATCACACGCCACGGCAGGTGTCTGGTGAACGGCATTCCGGTGGATGAAACCGAATTCGCCAGCGATCCGAAAACGCCCGTCCCGTCTGCCACGATTGCTGACCTGTTTACCGACGTGAGTTGTCAATCCGTTACGGTAAACACGCTGGCAGCCGAACTGGCGCAGGGAACGGAGTGGCTCATCGTCGATGCCCAGTGTGACGAGGATCTGGACGCCATTATTGCCGCCGCGCTGACCTGCCCGCAGACGCCGCTGCTGGTCGGGTCTGCCGGGTTATGTGATGCGCTGGCACGCCATCTCGCCCCCGTGAAGCGTCAGCAACTGCTGGCGGTGGTGGGGTCAATGAGTGAGATCGCTCAGCGTCAGATTGCGCTGGCCGCTGCAGAGCCTGCGGTTTCGTCGGTGTTTATTGATGTTAATGATGTGCTGAAGGGGGAGACGGCGAGCGCGCTCATGCGCATCACGCAGGCCCTGAAGGCGGGCCGTCACTGCATCGTTCATACCTGCCCGGACCATGAGGCGCGACATCAGGTTAAACGGCTTTGCGCGCAGTATCAAATGACCCGGACCGAACTGGGTGAAACGATCTGCGCCTTCCTGGGGAAGATTACCCGAGAGGCACTGACGGCATGTCCGCCGGATGCGTTGTATGTCTCGGGCGGCGATGTGGCAATGGCCGTCGCCAGCGCGCTTGATGCGCAAGGATTTGAAATTACAGGGCGCGTCGCAGGATGCGTCCCTTACGGCAAATTTCTGGGTTGTGCCTGGCACCAGCCGGTAATGACCAAAGCAGGGGGCTTCGGAAAAGAAGAGACGCTGCTTGAGGTGTTGCATTTTATCGAGGAGAGACTGAGTGACTAACATTATTGCTGTAACCATGGGTGACCCGGCGGGCATTGGCCCGGAGATCATTATCAAATCCCTCACCGGGAGCGAATTAACGGGAGCCCCGGTTGTCGTGGTGGGCTGTGCCCGCACGCTCAGGCGGGTGCTGGATGATGGGATCGTGGGACAGGCTGACATCCATATCATCAGGCAGGTCAGCGAGGCCCGTTTCGCCCCCAACGTGATTAACGTGCTGGACGAACCGCTGGCCGACCCTGATGCCCTGAAGCCCGGCGTGGTCCAGGCTCAGGCGGGGGATTTAGCCTTTCGCTGCGTGAAGCGCGCGACGGAACTGGCGATGGCGGGGGACGTAAAAGCGGTTGCCACGGCGCCACTGAATAAAGAAGCGCTGCATCTTGCCGGACATCACTACCCCGGGCATACCGAGCTGCTGGCCCATCTGACGCACAGCAAAGACTACGCTATGGTGCTGTACACCGATCGGCTGAAGGTCGTTCATATCACGACCCATATTGCGCTGCGTAAATTCCTTGATACGCTCAATCAGGATCGGGTAAAAACCGTCATCGGCATTGCGGATACCTTCCTGAAACGGGTGGGCTTTAGCGCACCTCGTATTGCGGTTGCGGGCGTGAACCCGCATGCGGGAGAAAATGGCCTGTTTGGCGATGAAGAGATCACGATTGTTGGCCCGGCCGTTGCGGCGATGAAGGCGCAGGGGGTCAACGTCACCGGACCGTGCCCGCCGGATACGGTATTTATGCAATGCCACGAAGGAATGTATGACATGGTCGTTGCGATGTATCACGATCAGGGGCATATTCCGCTAAAATTGCTCGGCTTTTACGACGGGGTGAATATCACCGCCGGATTGCCGTTTATCCGCACCTCTGCAGACCACGGAACCGCGTTCGATATAGCATGGACCGGTAAAGCCAGGTCGGAGAGCATGACGGTGTCTATTCAGTTGGCTATGCAAATTACACGGGAATAATATGAAGGGATATAACCGGTTAGAGCAGATAATGGATTACCTCAAAGGGCACAACCTGGTCACGGTGGATCAGCTGGTGGCGATCACCGATGCCTCACCGGCGACGATCCGCCGCGACCTGATTAAGCTTGACCAGGAGGGCGTCATCAGCCGAACCCACGGCGGCGTTACTCTTAACCGGTTTATTCCTTCCCAGCCGACCACGTCCGAAAAAATGCAGCGCAGTCTGGCAGAAAAACATGCCATTGCCAGCGCGGCCGCGAGCTTTGTGAAAGCGGGGGATGCCATTGTGCTGGACGCCGGTACCACAATGATTGAACTCGCGCGTCAGCTCACGCATCTGCCGCTTCGCGTCATCACCAGCGATCTGCACATTGCGCTGTTTCTCTCTGAGTTTAAACAGATTGAAGTGACGATCATTGGCGGCCGTATCGATGATTCGAGCCAGTCCTGTATTGGTGAGCACGGGCGTCGGCTGTTGCAGAATGTCTGGCCTGATGTGGCGTTCGTCAGCTGTAATGGCTGGGATATTACCCGCGGTATCACGTCGCCTACGGAAGAGAAGGCCGCGCTGAAGCGGGATTTAATAGCCAATGCAAAACGCCGGGTGCTGCTGGCAGACAGCTCTAAGTACGGTGCCTGGTCGCTGTTTAATGTGGTGCACCTGAACACCCTGACGGATATCGTCACCGACAGCAGGCTGGATGAAGCGGCCCGGAACCAGCTGGAACAGCTTGAGACCCGCCTGACGCTGGCGTCATGACATAAGTTAAAACTATGAAGCCCGAACAGATGGCAGACGCTATGTTGAAGCCTGGCCTCACAAAAAAAGCAAGGAGCCTGCCATGTATTCCATTACCTCTGAATCTGCCCGTCATCCGGACATCCTCAAGCTGATCGCGGCGCTTGACCGTTATCAGAGCGAACTCTATCCCGCTGAAAGCAATCATCTGCTCGATCTGGCTGCGCTGCCTGAAGCCTCGCTTATCCTGATGATCATTCGCGACCCGCAACTGCAGGCCGTTGGATGTGGCGCCGTGGTGCTTAATGGCGACGGTACCGGGGAGATGAAACGGGTCTATATCGATCCGACCCATCGCGGGCAACATCTGGGCGAGAAGCTGCTTGCTGCCCTTGAGGATGAAGCCCTGAGTCGTCACTGCCACACCGTGCGCCTGGAGACAGGGATCAAGCAACACGCCGCCATTCGCCTGTATGAACAGTGCGGATATGAACGCCGTCCGGCGTTTGCGCCGTATGTCGACGATCCGCTGAGCCTGTTTATGGAGAAGGCTCTGGTTGTCGACGTTCGTTTAGCAGCGCTATAAACGCTTCGAGCTGGCGGGTCATCGCCCCACGACGCCACACCAGCCAGGTGGTCAGCCAGCGCCAGTTCTCCGCCAGCGGCCACGCCTCTACCTGATGATGCCCCGGCATGCTCTCCAGCATGGAGCGGGGCATTAACGCAATACCCGCCCCTGCAATCACGCAGGCGAGCATACCGTGATACGACTCCATCTCATGGATCCGCCCGGGCGTGGCGCGGTCTGCGTGAAACCAGCTTTCCAGATGACGTCGATACGAACAGTTCGCGCGAAACGCGTAGACGTCGCTGCCGCTTACCTGCGCGGCGCGCGTCACCTCCGCATGTCCGGCGGGGGTGACCAGCATCATCTCTTCCCGGTAAACCGGCATGCCTTCCAGCTCCGGGTGTGAAAGTGGCCCGTCGACAAACGCCGCGCTTAAGGTGCCTTCCAGAACGCCGTCAATCATCGTTCCGGACGGGCCGGTAGAGAGCGCGAACTGAATGCGCGGATAGCGCTGGTTAAACGCCGCCAGACTTTCCGGGATCCGCACGGCGGCGGTGCTCTCCAGGGCGCCGAGGGCAAATAACCCCTGCGGCTCATCACCGGCGACGACCATCCGCGCCTCGTCAACCAGCGCCAGGATCTGCTTGCTGTAGCGCAGAAAGTTGTGCCCGGCGGGAGATAAGCGCAAACGCTGGCTCTCCCGGATAAACAACTCAACGCCGAGATCGGCCTCAAGCTGGCGGATGCGGGTGGTGAGGTTAGACGGAACGCGATGCACCTTCTGCGCCGCCTGGGTAATGCTGCCGGTCAGGGCAACGGCGTTAAACATTTCAAGCTGAGTTAAATCCATAGCATTCTCGATTCGTGAATAAGGTGGTTAGTATTATTCATTTTTAAGAAATAGCAGAGTGGGCCACAATCAATCAACCGATATTACGTGGAGAACATCATGACTTATTCATCTGCTACGCATGCCCTCTCTGTTAACCCGGCGACAGGCGAGACGCTGGCCGCATATCCCTGGGCCACATCCGAAGAGCTCGAACAGGCAATCGCTCTGGCTGATGCCGGTTTTCGCCAGTGGCGAGGGGAAAGCGTCTCTCACCGGGCACAAAAACTGCGCGACCTGGGGGCAGCACTGCGCCAGCGTGGGGAAGAGATGGCGCAAATGATCTCCCGGGAAATGGGCAAGCCGATTGTGCAGGCGCGGGCGGAAGTGGCCAAATCTGCGGGTCTGTGCGACTGGTATGCGGAACATGGCCCGGCGATGCTGCGTGCGGAGCCCACGCTAGTGGAAAACCAAAACGCGGTCATTGAATACCGTCCGCTGGGGCCGATTCTTGCGGTGATGCCGTGGAACTTCCCGCTCTGGCAGGTACTGCGCGGTGCGGTGCCGATCCTGCTGGCAGGTAACAGCTATCTGCTCAAACACGCACCGAACGTCCTGGGTTCTGCTGCGCTGATTGGGCAAATCTTTGCTGATGCCGGTATTGCGCAAGGCGTCTTTGGCTGGGTGAATGCGACCAATGATGGCGTGAGCCAGGCGATCAACGATCGTCGTATTGCAGCGGTCACCGTCACCGGTAGCGTGCGTGCAGGTGCGGCGATAGGGGCTCAGGCGGGAGCGGCGCTGAAAAAATGCGTTCTGGAGCTGGGCGGCTCCGATCCGTTTATCGTGCTGAATGATGCCGATCTGGATCTGGCCGTTCGTGCGGCCGTCACGGGACGTTATCAGAACACCGGGCAGGTTTGCGCGGCGGCAAAGCGCTTTATTATCGAAGAGGGTATTGCCGATGACTTTACCCGGCGTTTTGTTGCGGCGGTTACGGCGCTGAAGATGGGAGCACCGGATCGGGAAGAGAATGATATTGGCCCTATGGCGCGTTTCGATCTGCGTGACGAACTGCATCAGCAGGTGCAGGCCACGCTCGCGGAAGGGGCCACCCTGCTGCTGGGCGGCGAGAAAATCAGCGGGGAGGGCAACTATTACGCGCCAACCGTGCTGAGCCATGTCACCCCGACAATGACCGCCTTCCGTCAGGAGCTGTTTGGTCCGGTTGCGGCGATTACGCTGGCGAAGGATGCGGAACATGCCCTGCAGCTTGCCAACGACAGCGACTTTGGTCTCTCTGCCACGGTGTTTACCGCCAACGAAGCGCTGGCCGGAAAATTCGCCCGCGAGCTGGAGTGCGGCGGGGTGTTTATCAATGGCTTTAGCGCCAGCGATGCGCGCGTGGCCTTTGGCGGCGTGAAAAAAAGTGGTTTTGGTCGCGAGCTTTCCCACTTTGGTTTGCACGAGTTTTGTAACGTGCAGACGGTGTGGAAGAACAGAGTGTAACCCGCCATCCTTACAGAGGCCCTGACGACGAGGGCCTCTGTCATTTCTCTGCAATGGTTCTGTCATTTTCGTTTCGTAGACTCGCACGCGTCTAACGTCTTGTTACTGAAGAAAATTATGAACCTAACGCAAATTTATCGTCGTATTGCGCAGCGCATTATTCCCCGCCAGTTTGGCCTGCTGACCGGTATCTTTTGTATTATCGGCCTCTTTTCCGCCCTGCAACTCTCCTCGTCGTTCCTGCTCAATGCCTCCCTTAAGGAAGCGCAACGCAACGAGCAGCAAAACCTGCTGGCGTACCAGCAGCAGAGCAAGCTGGATCTGGCTCGCGTTTCCCTGCTGGCCGCAAGCGATCTGCTTAACCGCTCCGGCGTCTGGTTTATGCAGGATAAAGAGACCGGCTCCGAGGGCAGCTGGCACAGCCTGATGGACGACGCGCAAAAGGCGCTGGCCGTTTCGCAGCAGGCGTGGAATGCCTGGCTGGCGCTTAATCCGCCAAAAGATGACGCCCTGGTTAACAGCTATCAGCTTTTTTACGGCGCGATAAAAGAGCAGGCGGAAGGGCTGGTGAAAACCAACACCATCGATGCGTTTTTTGCCGTGCCAGCGCAGGCGTTTCAGACCGACTTTAATGACAACTATGCCCGCTATCAGCAAGCAAGCGAGAAGCAGGCGCTCAAAGGGCGTCAGTCGTTGATTGCGCAGCTCTCCGGTTTGCAAACGCTGTTTCTGCTTGCGCCTGTTCTGTTGCTCGCTATTGCGGTTGCCGTCTGGTTCGGGATGTCCCGGTGGGTGATTACCCCGTTGCGGCGCTTGATTGCGCATATCAACCGGCTGGCCGCGGGCGATCTCTCCGGTACCCCTCCTGACGTGACGCGTTTTAACCGTGAAATTGCCCAGCTCAGCGACAGTATTGCCACCATGCAGAACGGGCTACAGCAGCTGGTGACCCAGGTCAGCGATGCGACCACCGCCATGGTGGAAAACATTGGCGCACTGGCGCAGGGCAATCAAAAGCTGTATCACCAGTCGGCACGTCAGGCCAAAGAGCTGGAAGACGTGACGGCGCATATCGCGACCCTGGAAACCCACGTAGAAGGCAACACGGGCTATGCGAAGCTTGCCAGCTCGCGGGCGGATGAGGCGCGCCAGGCCGCGGCGGGAGGGGATCAGATGATGTCGACCGTCAATGCGTCGATGCAGGCGATCGTCGACCGATCCTCAGAGATGCGGGGGATCGTGGCCATGATCGACAGCGTCGCGTTTCAGACCAACATTCTGGCACTGAATGCGGCAATTGAAGCGGCTCACGCGGGAAACCAGGGGCGCGGGTTTGCCGTTGTCGCTCGTGAAGTGGGGCTGCTGGCGAGGAAGAGCAGCCATTCTACGCAGACCATTCAGGAGCTTATCAACCGTTCCCTTCAGGGGATCGAAGACGGGTCACGGGCCGTTAACCGTCTGGAAGATAACCTGCAGCAGGTCACGGGCCTGGTGGGAACATTAAGCAGTTTGCTGAATGAGATCTCCGCGGCCACGCTGAGTCAGGGGGAGAGTATTCATCAGATGACGCGCCAGCTTCAGGCGCTGAATCAGGTGTCGCGACAGACCGACAGCCTTGTATCTGACGCGTCCGATGCCTCTGAGCGCCTGCACAAACAGTCGGATCTTTTATTGCAGGCGGTTTCGCGTTTTCGTCTCAGTGCCTGACGCAACACATAAGCGTCTGTTATACTCGCAGCCCGTTTTAGCCTGAGGGCAAGGAGCAAAGAGAGTGGCTGCGGTCATCCATAATGAGATGCTGGACGAGATTCTGGCGCAGGTTCGTCCGTTACTTGGAAAAGGAAAGGTTGCCGACTATATTCCGGCCCTTGCCTCGGTCAGCGGGAATAAGCTGGGAATTGCAATTTGTACGATAGACGGTCAGCGTTACCAGGCCGGTGACGCCACGGAACGTTATTCCATCCAGTCTATTTCGAAAGTGCTAAGTCTGGTTGCGGCCATGCGACAGTACGAGGAAGAGGAGATCTGGCAACGGGTGGGTAAAGATCCCTCCGGGCAGCCGTTTAACTCTCTGCTACAGCTTGAGATTGAACAGGGTAAACCGCGTAACCCCTTTATCAACGCGGGGGCGCTGGTGGTCTGCGATATGCTGCAAAGCCGTCTTAGCGCGCCACGCCAGCGCATGCTTGAAATTGTTCGCCAGCTCTCAGGCGTTGACGATATTGCTTATGATTCAGTGGTCGCCCGTTCGGAGTTCGAGCACTCTGCGCGTAACGCCGCCATTGCCTGGTTGATGAAATCGTTCGGCAATTTCCATAATGATGTGGCGACCGTACTGCAAAACTATTTCCACTACTGCGCGCTGAAAATGAGCTGCGTGGAGCTGGCGCAGACCTTCCTGTTCCTTGCTCACCAGGGGCACGCACCGCATCTCGATCAGGAGGTGGTTTCACCTATGCAGGCGCGTCAGGTCAATGCCCTGATGGCGACAAGCGGGATGTATCAGAACGCGGGCGAATTTGCCTGGCGCGTCGGTCTTCCGGCCAAGTCGGGCGTCGGGGGTGGGGTGGTTGCCATTGTACCGCATGAGATGGCTATTGCTGTCTGGAGCCCGGAGCTGGATGAGACGGGTAATTCACTGGCCGGTGTGGCGGTTCTGGAGAAACTGACCCAACGCCTGGGACGTTCCGTTTACTGATGTCTGACCTGGATCCTCTTTTTTCTCGTCTGGCGCGATCGACCTTTCGGTCGCGCTTTCGCTTAGGCACAAAAGAACGACAGTACTGCTGGGACAAAGGTGCCGATACCATTGACCAGCATGCTGCCGACTTTATTGCGAAGCGTCTTGCCCCCGCGCACCCCGTTAACGACGGTAAACAGACCCCCATGCGCGGCCATCCGGTGTTTATTGCCCAGCACGCGACCGCCACCTGCTGTCGCGGCTGTCTGGCGAAATGGCACAACATTCCGCAAGGTGTTCAGCTCACCGCGCAGCAACAGCACTATATCGTCGGCGTGATCCACCACTGGCTGGTGTTGCAGATGAACGCCTGATGTTGATGGGTGCTGATCCTGTTGTAATTGTGTTATAGATGCACGCTATGAGATCCCCCGCGTGGTGACGGGACAGTTAGTTGCCATAAGTTATTATATGGAATGATATTTAATGCGTTCAGACCCCGCTGCCTTCACGCTTTTTCGCCCTGAATCGCCGCTGCGTAATGCGGCGGGTATCTTTATTCTCACCACCTTATTCTACTTTATCGGTGCGGAATTACGTCTGGTCGAAGCCTTGTCGCTGTTCTGGCCGCTGAATGGCGTGATGGCGGGCGTCTTTGCCCGTTATACCTATCTCAATCGCCTGCATAACTACGCGGTGTCGTATGTCGCCATGCTGATGTACGACGCGGTCACCACCAACTGGGGAATGGCCTCGGTGGTCATCAACCTGTCGAATATGGTCTTTATCGTCGTTGTCGCATTGCTGGTGGTGCGTGATAAACGGTTGATGAAGAAAACCCCCGATCCCATTAATGCGCTGCGGCTGTTCAATTATTGTCTGATCGCCGCCTTATTATGTGCGCTGCTCGGCGCGACCGGGTCGGTGGGGATCGACAGCCATACCTTCTGGCCGCTGTTTGCCGACTGGTTCAGCGAGCAGTTCTCAACCGGCGTGCTCATTTTACCCTGCATGCTCACGGTCAGTATGCCGACGCGGGCATTCAAGCTGCGTCTGGAGCAACTTTTACCGGTCATTGCGCTGATTGTCTCGGTGATGGCATCGGTGGTGATTGGCGGGGCGGGAAGCCTTGCCTTTCCGCTGCCGGCGCTGATCTGGTGTGCGGTCCGCTACTCCTTGCCCGCGACCTGTCTGCTGACGTTTCTGACCGGCGGTCTGGAGATCGTTCTGGTCGCTAACTCCATTATCAATATCGCCGTGGGCACGCCGCTCTCTACCCCGATGATGTTCTCCGCACGGCTGGGGATTGCCACCATGGCGATCTGTCCGGTTATGGTCTCCGTCAGTATGGCGGCCATTAATTCGCTCATCCGTCAGGTGTCATTGCGCGCGGATTATGATTTTCTGACCCACGTTTATTCACGCTCCGGGCTCTATGAGGCGTTAAAGCGGGAAGAGGCGCAGCGGCAGACACGTTTTCTGTCCGTGATGCTGCTGGATATCGATTACTTCAAAAGCATCAATGATAACTATGGGCATGAGTGTGGCGACCGCGTGCTGGCCGCGTTTGCCCGCGAGGTTCAGCAGGTTGTCGGAGACGACGGTATGGTGGCGCGTATGGGCGGAGAAGAGTTCGCGGTTGTGGTGAACACCGGTGACGCGCAGCACGGCTTTGCGCTGGCGGAACGTATCAGACTCACCATTGCCGCTCATCCGTTTACCTGGCGCCAGCAAACGCTCTATCTGACCGTGAGTATTGGTCTCGGGAGCGGGAAGGCGGCGTCGTGGCAGTTGACCGAAGTATTCAACAGGCTGATGGCCGAAGCAGACGATCATCTCTATCGTTCCAAAAAAGCGGGGAGAAATCGCACCAGTGCGCGTGTGTCAGACGATCCCATTACCCCGACCCCGGAGAGTGAAACCTGAGCGCAGCCTGCATTCTGCCGGGGATGAATCATAACGAATAGCAGATAAATTGCTTGCTAGGTATTTTTAACGTCAATAAGATACCGTAAGAAAGCTATCGGAAAATTCGCAGAATGAATGCAGCTGACAAACTCAGTAGAACCCCTCGTGTACCAGGAAGCCGGTTTGTCAAACGTATGTATCTGATGCGTATTCTCGGCACGTTTCTCTGTTTTGTTCCCATCCTCTCCGTGCTGATTGAACAGAATCGTTCAATCTGGCTGATGTGTTTGCTGGCGTTGAACGCGTTTATCTGGCCTACGCTTGCCTGGTATCGGGCGCGAAATTCGGCCATGCCGCTGGTGACTGAGCATCAGAATCTGGTGCTGGACGCCGGGGCGGGGGGATTCTGGATCGCCATGATGGCAGTTAATCCGCTGCCGTCGGTGGTCATTGCCACCATCATGCTGACCGACCGGCTCTCGGCAGGGGGCGTTACGCTGATGAGAAAGGCGGCCATCACCATGCTGGGCGTTTTTCTGGTGACCTGGCTGACGCAGGGAATGGCGGTGGATATGTACGTTTCGCAGCGCACCATGTTTGCCACGCTGCCGCTGATTGCAATTTATCTGCTGGCACTGAGCATATTAACGGACAGCATTGCGCTGCGCCTGCGGATCAAGAGCCGGGAGCTTGAGCGGATCGCGATGATGGATCCGCTACTGGATATCGCGAACCGACGGCTGCTCGAAAAGCGGATTGACCACGAACTGAATAAACTGCGCCAGACGTGCCGGGAATCGGCCCTGATGTTCATCGATATCGACAATTTTAAAGACGTTAACGATCGTTTTGGTCATAAGGTTGGGGATGCATTGCTGGCGGCCGTCTCGCAAATACTGCATTTGTCGACACGCCCGAACGATACCCCCGCACGCCTTGGCGGCGATGAATTTGTGGTGTTGCTGCCGGATACCACCCTTGAAGAGGCGCAAGTTGTCGCCAGACGCATTATGGATGCGGCTGCAATGAAAAAGGAGGTGGCTCAGGAGACGGTGCATTGCACGCTCAGCATCGGTATCGCCTGTGCCACGCGAGAAATGATAAGCGTAACCGACTGGCTACAGGCCGCGGACAACGCCCTGTACCGCGCCAAGCGGGACGGTAAGAACAGAATATTCGCGCACTGACAATGTCTCTGTTTAGGCTACGCTTTGAGTAACGCTTTGCGTCAGGAGACGTTATGAAAACACCTGCAACCCCAGAAAATGAAATGGAACGTCTGAACTCGCTGCGCGAGTCAGGCCTGCTTGAGATCGACAGTTCCCCGGCGTTTGACCGACTGACACGTCTGGCAAAACGCTTCTTCCAGGTTCCCCTGGCGATGGTCAATCTTATTGATGAACACTCGCTGATTGTGAAGTCGGCCGATGGTCAGGCGCCTGACACCGTTCCGCGTAATATCTCGTTTTGCGGCCATACGATCCTCAGCGAAGCGCCGCTGGTGGTTGCCGATATGCGTCAGGACGATCGATTTGCCGATAACCCGCTGGTGGCCGGTGAGCCTGGCGTAAGGTTCTATGCCGGTTTTCCACTGCGTTTACGTGACGGGGCGAGCGTGGGATCGCTGTGCCTGATTGATTATTCTCCTCGTGAATTTTCCGCAGCCGATCTTGCCGTGCTGGGCGACCTGAGCGCGCTGGCGGAAGACGAGTTTGCTGCCGTCAGCGCGGCGACAACCGATGAATTAACCGGTCTGTTTAACCGTCGGGGCTTTAACCAGCTGCTCCGGTTCACGCTCTCCGTAGCCAGACGTCGGGCGGAGCCGTTAACTCTGGGCTGGCTGGATCTGGATCGCTTCAAAGAGATTAACGATCGCTACGGACATGAAGAGGGCGACAACGCGCTGAAAGTGATGGCGGAACTGATGCGCACCTCTTTCCGTGAAGCGGATTTGCTGGTTCGCTTTGGCGGCGATGAGTTTGCCGTGCTGTTTGCCGATACCGACGAGCAGGGGGCCTGGATTGCCATGCAGTATCTGGCCGAGCAGGTCGAACAGTACAATGCGCGCAGGCTGCATCCCTGGTCACTCCGTTTTTCCTGGGGGCTGAGCGAGTTCGATCATAACGGCAACGATCTGCAGCAGTGGATGAAAGACGCGGATGAAAAAATGTATGCCATGAAGCAGCAGCGCAAGCGCGCAACATGACATAACAAAAGCCTATGTCTGATGTGATTGCGTTACATAAATGTTAAATGCACAGTGAGCGTATTCAACGTAAGGAAAACCCATGAATACCTCACTGCAGATCAAAACCCTCACCCGGGACGATATTCTCACCCACCTCGATGCGCTGGCCGATATCCTTGAAAACTGTGTCAGGGGCGGCGCTTCCGTCAGTTTTATGTTGCCATTCAGTACCGATAAAGCTCGTGCTTACTGGCAGGATATTGCCGGGAGCGTAGGGCGTGACGAACGCGTTGTGCTGGCCTGCATCGATTCTCAGGATGGCGTGATTGGCACCGTGCAGCTCATTACCGATCAGCCGGAAAACCAGCCGCATCGTGCCGATGTGGCAAAGCTGCTGGTGCATGAAAAAGCGCGTCGTAAAGGTGTCGCGATGGCGCTAATGGAGGAGCTGGAAGTGCAGGCCAGAGCAAGAGACATCTCGGTGCTGCTGCTGGATACCTCAACCGGCAGCGGAGCGGAGACCTTCTACCAGCGCGCTGGCTGGCAAAAAGTGGGGGAGATCCCGCGTTATGCGCTAATGCCGGATGGCGCGATGACCGCCACATCGGTCTTCTATAAGTTCTTGTGATTATTTCCCTCAATGACGTGATGAATTGATCAAAAGCGGGGTTCTGGTCGAAAACCTTTGGTAAGTTATCATACCAATTTAATCAGGTTGTACGACTAATCATAAAAGGACCCCATTGTGAACACACTTAACCGTCGTGATTTCCCCGGTGCTCTCTACCCCGAACGAATCATTCAGTTTGGCGAGGGCAATTTCCTGCGTGCGTTTGTCGACTGGCAAATCGACCTGTTAAACGAACATACCGATCTCAATGCCGGTGTCGTGGTCGTACGCCCAATTCAAAGCGACTTCCCGCCGTCATTAAGCACTCAGGATGGCCTGTATACCACGATCATTCGTGGTCTGAATGAGCAGGGCGAGGCGGTCAGCGAAGCGCGTCTTATCCGCTCGGTGAATCGGGAGATCAGCGTCTACAGCCAGTACGATGAATTTCTGAAACTGGCGCACAATCCGGAGATGCGTTTTGTCTTCTCCAACACCACCGAGGCGGGGATTAGCTGGCACGCGGGCGATCGTTTCGAAGATGCGCCAGCGGTGAGCTATCCAGCGAAGCTGACGCGGCTGCTGTTTGAGCGCTTCAGCCATTTTAACGGCGCAGCGGACAAAGGCTGGATCATCATTCCGTGCGAGCTAATAGACTATAACGGCGAAGCGCTGCGCGAACTGGTGTTGCGCTATGCACAGGCATGGGCACTGCCAGCGGAATTTATTCAGTGGCTGAATGCGCATAACAGCTTCTGCTCCACGTTAGTTGACCGCATTGTAACGGGGTATCCGCGCGACGAAGCGGCGACGCTGGAAGTCGGGCTTAGCTATCACGATGCGTTCCTGGATACCGGGTAATGACTCCAACTTATTGATAGTGTTTTATGTTCAGATAATGCCCGATGACTTTGTCATGCAGCTCCACCGATTTTGAGAACGACAGCGA
>NZ_JBMKJG010000009.1:0-193294 GCF_049237765.1 Enterobacter cloacae complex sp. SHL021
GTTATAGCTGAAGCTAATCCTGAGTAAACAAGGTGGATCAATATTAAACCGTTGGTGGTGGCGGTAAGTGGATCACTTTTTACCCGTTGTTGACAAAACCTCCTGCGCCTGGCGTTTTGGATTAGCATTTGTCATAATGACCTCGCACTTGTTATCTGCATTTGCACCTGAAAGTCGGTTCTGTTCGCGCAGACCGGCTTTCGCCATTTTTGTAGTTCTCACATAACCCCCAGCATCGACGTGACCATCGTCATCAGCGGGCCTACCTGCTCCGGCATGAGGCGGAACAGCGACGCTATTCCCTCGCTTACCTCTTTCAGCTTCTGATGCTCTGGAGCGTCCAGCAGCACGGCCTGCTTAGCCTCTGCGAGTTCTTTCTCGGCTTCAGCAAGGCGAGACATTTTGCAATCGGCGCCGATCAGGCGAGTTCGATACTCAACCGGCAGGACCGCCATGATTGCGGGCGTCAGCTGGCGCACGTTCTCGCGGTACTGCTCAGAGTCGAAGCGGTTATCCAGGAAGCGAAAGAGTTTCTGGCGTGCCCGGCTGATGTCTTCCGGGAAGCTGATGGCGGTCCCGCCCTGCTCCCGGTACTCGTTGATGATCAGCGCCGAAACGACGTCCTGATTGTCCAGCGCCGACGACCATGCCCGGACCGCATCGCGGATCTTTTCGTGGTCTGGCGCCGCCTTAGGTTGAGCGCGATTTATCACCGCTCCCGGGTGTATTCCGGTATTGTGTTGATACGCAAGTGAATGCATTGCTTTCCCTTTCGTGGTTAGGGCCGCCAATCAGGCGGCATTATTTTTTGGTGGGAACAACGCATCGAGAGATGTATTGCTCCCCAGCTTATTCATCGCGTCAACCAGGCGGCGGCACGAATCCAGGTCTGGTGCTCGTATGCCAGCTTCATAGTTAGCAAGGCGGGACTGGTTCCAGCCGCACGAACCTGCTAACTCTGATTGAGTGATGCCAAGCTTCTTACGTTCGTTGGCGATATTGTTCATGCTGATCCTTTCAAGAATGGTCACTCAGCATCATTAAACACAATTCGTGATTATTAATCAACACAATTCGTGTAAAGCTTTTTAACACGGCGCGTGATACAAAATGAGAATGAATAGAATCGAAGATATAGCGGGCCGCATTAAGCGACTTCGCGAAGATAAAGGGCTGTCACAAAAGGCTCTCGCAGAGCTTTGCGGGTGGGCCTCGCAGTCACGCATAGGGAATTACGAATCAGGCACCAGGAGCGTTAGCGTTGATGATGCAACTGTAATAGCTAAGGCGCTGGGGGTTGCGCCTGCCGAGCTGCTTTTTGGCGATGACTACAAAGGCTCTTACAAGCCAGGTGATAAATACCCAGTTATTAGCAAAGTTCAGGCGGGCGCCTGGTGTGAAGCTGTTGAGCCGTACACCCTTAAAGATATCGACCTTTGGCTTGAATCAGATGCTCACATTCAGGGGGAGGCGTTCTGGCTGCAGGTTGATGGTGACTCAATGACAGCACCGGCGGGTCTTAGCATCCCAGAAGGAACCTTTGTCCTCTTCGATACTGGGCGCGAGGCAATCAACGGCAGTCTGGTAATAGCAAAGCTATCCGATTCGAACGAGGCAACATTTAAGAAGTTAGTGATCGACGGTGCGCAGAAGTACCTGAAGGGTTTAAATCCACAGTGGCCATTGGTAGCGGTGAATGGTAACTGTCGAATTATCGGTGTTGCTGTAGAGACGAAGATGCGGCTGATTTAATCCTTATGCTTCTATCAATCTCTTAAATGCAGTTTTAATCAATCGTTAAAGTAAAAGTTACTTTACCGATAAGTATTATCGATTAGAAGAATTCTCTGATTACTGTAGAATCGCACAACCTTGATGCTGAGAGCGTCTATAATGACTACAACTATTTATGACCGTGTGAATCGTTTAGTTGCAACGGACTCGCGTTGGTCCAGAGGCTTGGATGATCTAGGTTATCCAGGGCACGTCGCATATGTGGATGATACCGGGTTCGGTAAAATGGCAGTCCGCGACGATCATGTTCTTACCCTGGCTGGTAATGGACTTTTAATTCAGCACTGGAAAGAGTGGTGGGCCACAGACTTAAGCGAGCCAAGGCCACCTATCTTGATTGATGGCAGCGAAGCAATAACTCTTCACATCGTCAAGATCTCAACTAACACTATCATCTTTGATATTGGCGAAATGTTAGCAGCTCAATATATCGATGAAAACGGTCAGATTATTACCAATGCTGTTTTTGCCGGTACCGGGGCACCTTATGCTGGCGGAACTTGGCAAAAAACTGGTTGCGCAAGAACTTCCATCGATGCTGCAAAGGCGAATGATATTCGGACTGGCGGCGAAGTTAGATATGTTGATTTTAATAGCGGCAGTATGAACATCGAAACAAGCAAGCTCTTGATTTCAGATGTTGCTGAAGCGCTTTTACATAAGGGGATGATCATGGATACTAATAACCTGTTAAGTCAGCCAGTGCCGATCACAGAAAACGAAGTTTCACACATTCGCCAGTTGATTGCTAATGGTGACATAACACCCTGCGCTCCAACGGGTGGGAAGACTGTTAACTGGACTGCAAAATCACTGTCACGTCTCGATGCTGCAATTGATAGCATCCGGAGAGACGAGGCTGAGCAGGCTTAACCCCCTCAGAACTAAACCCGGCCACCGCGCCGGGTTTTTTATTGCCCACCCATAAAGCCGACCCCCATTCTGCCGATAACTATCCAGCCTGAAGCTGATAACAATAACTATCGCAACACTACCTGCCCGCCCGTGCGGGCTTTTTTATTGCCCCTTCCTCACCAACTCCGCAGCATCCCTGTTAGCTCCCTTCCCTATCACGTTTCCTGTTTCCTTCCGGTACTGCTTCAGCTTGTCGATGATGTTTTGCTGGGTCATGGGTAAATCAGCCAGTGACAATTCCATCACCGCCCGCCCCATCGCCTGAATTTTCATGCTTATACGCTCTTCATCCAGAACCATGCACATCCCTCCTGCTGTTTTTTTAAGCGTAGCACTGGTATTTAAAAAAATAAATTCCCTTTCAAATCAGCAACAACACGCTTTGTTGTCATCATTAATCACAATTCGTGTTGACCAATAAAACACAATATGTGATTATCCACCCATCGAAACGAAACATCGACAGCTGAGCGAAGTTAGCCAGCGGCGAAGTGGAGATTCGGTAAGTCGAACGGCGCGACAGTAAACCATGCGTCGGACCATAGGCGGGCTCAGGAGGAGCGGCAATTATGGCAAAGCGAAAAAAAGATTTATTCCAGTCCATTCGAAGCTGAGTGGGCTGTGCTGAATCACAGAATCTTTCACGCCCGACTGGGCATCACGTTCAAATGGCTAGCCGCTGCCACCCTTTTCGACGCGGCGCACCGTATCGGAGGAGTTATGTAACAGGTAACAGTGACGACTGAAAACCAACATCGAGGAATGACTTACAGCTCCAAACAGGAAGAACATGCAAAGCCTGCTCATCCTGTCCCTATTGCTAACGGTATGGCTTAGCCGTAACGCAAGAACGCAGCGAGAACCTTCAGAAAGCAAGCAGATCGCTATCTCAACCAGCTTAACGCGCTCAAGTGGCGCTGAGGCACATCATTTCAGGTGATGGGTTGTAGGGACATAAACCTAATTTAAGCCCGGTCGTCCCTGCCGATTCAGGGGCAATTTCTGGAATGTTTTGGGGTGTGGTGAAGCTCAACGGCGAGCTAGGGAATAGGCTTGCGGAAAAAATTCGCGATGAAATCCGCAAGGCGCGCGTAACCCAATCGGCAGCGCACCGATGGAAGCTGGTTCGACTCCAGCCACCACACCACCAAAGCATTTCTCCCGCATCAGCGGGTAACGACAGAGGGTAAGTAAATGATTCGTCTTAACAACGAAATTAAGAATCAGCTATGCCATAACCTGCTTCTCGCATCCCCATTATTTGAGAAAGCGAAAGCGGCGGTTAATGACAGGGCGAAAATTGTTGAAGAAATTCGACAGGCATTGCTCAAGCAGGAAAACACTAGCGATGAGCAAATAACTAAGGCTCGGGAAGATTTCAAAGATAACTCGTTCATCAAGATGCAGGTCGCCGCTAAAACTGCAATTTTGAAGGTCATTATCAATGGTGAGTATCACGAATTAGCCAGGAACGGTTTGGATCATCGCTATCGCCACCGTGGAAAACATATTGGTAAGCACGATCTTGAAAGTGACCTGTTCTTCGGAACTTCCTTCGCTCCTGTAGTTGATTCGGGTTTCGTTCCTGAAAGTTACAGCACGCTGAAGAAGGTTGGAAAATTACACGACCGACTTACTGAATCGACGGTAATCATCAACGTTCTTTACGATGAAGTTGATGCCTTCCAATTGCAGGTTAAAGGTGCTCTAACCAAAGTCTCAACTGTTAAAAAACTGGCTGAGATGTGGCCTGAGGCAGTGCCATATTTGCCTGAGGTGGAACGCCGTGAAGCGACCAGCACCGCACTTGCCATTCCCGTTGAAACGCTAAACGCCCTTTGCGGCATACCAAAGAATGAATGACCCGCTCCGGCGGGTTTTTTATCGGCCATACATAGGCAGATTTTCGAGTCTGCCCATTTATGACAACCGGCGGCCATCCACCGCCCATTGAAACACTGAATAAATGCGTTGAAGTCTTGTATTAACCGTTCCGTTCGCCGCGATAAGGCCAAGAGGATTTATGACCAATAGCAACGGCGGCCCGGCATTTCCGGTCGCAGGTAGTGAGCACAATTATCCTATCGAGGGCATGACGTTACGCGATTACTTCGCTGCAAAAGCATTGTCTGGCTGGCTGGCAAGTTATCCGGAGTCGTGCACTCACCCTATTGTTGCCGGCAATGCCGATGAAGTTGCGAAGCACTCATACATGCTTGCCGACGCAATGCTCCGCGCCAGGGAGGCATCATGACAGTCACCCACAACGGAAAGCAGTACACCGCCAAAAAGCTCAACGATAACGAGTGGCAGCTTACGTCGGTATCGAACCCGCGCGAAAAGCTCACGTTGAATCGCTGGCACATGAAGCTGGCAGGCCTCCTGAAACAGGTTGAGGTGAAGGTATGATTGGAATGCACTACGGCACCGCATCAGTGCCACGTGGCGAGGTTTTACCGGGCACAATGCTGCAACACCACGGCAAAACTTATCGCGCCTCTGCGAACGTTGAGAAAGGCCTGTACGCCTTCAACATCTTCGAAAAAACCATCATCAAAAGTGATTCCGTCGTTGTGCTGCTGAATGAGCGCGGCGAGCCAATGGTTCACTGATACCAACCACCCTGTTCGACCGATCGGCCTGGCTTTCTGCGGGCGGGATCTGCACATCCAAATTTCAGGAGTTCAGCCATGAACGCATACCTCACTTACGACCGCATCGAAGATCGGCGCTGGGTTGAGCAACAGCTCACCGACGAGAAAGAGAAGTGGATCGACGACCGGGCGCAACAAATCATCGACATGATGCCAAAAGAGCCGTCCGGCCTCTTCCACTTCTCCGTACCGATTGACGCCAGTCCATACGAAGGACTTCGCAGCGATAAAGCTGGCGAGGCCTACAACGATTTCATTTCTGCAGTTGCTTACGCCCAGGCGGAATACGACTGGGAACACCGGACCGGCTGCCCGTTCTAAGGAGG
This sequence comes from Enterobacter cloacae complex sp. SHL021, assembly GCF_049237765.1. Taxonomy (NCBI): domain Bacteria; kingdom Pseudomonadati; phylum Pseudomonadota; class Gammaproteobacteria; order Enterobacterales; family Enterobacteriaceae; genus Enterobacter; species Enterobacter cloacae complex sp. SHL021. Next base: position 5,690 of record NZ_JBMKJG010000009.1, read on the forward strand.
GTTTATGAGTTTCGATCTGATTCAGTTCGTTAAGGAGCAGGAGCCGCTATTTGTCGGAGCCCTTACCGACCAGTCTCTGACTTGGGCAAAGGAATGCCAGTTCGCCATCCAGTTATTCCAGCGCAATCAAAAACTGGCAGAAACGGCGATTGCCAACCCCACCAGCGCCCAGAACGCGATTATCAACGTTGCAGCTGTCGGCATTAGCCTGAACCCTGCCAGCAAACTGGCTTATCTGGTTCCGCGCGACGGTATGGTCTGCCTCGATATCAGCTATATGGGCCTTCTACACATCGCCCAGTCGGCTGGCGTCATCAAGTGGGGTCAGTGCAAGCTAGTTCATGCAAGCGACGACTACGAGACATTAGGTCTCGATAAGGCGCCAGCTCATAAATACAACCCTTTTGCCACGCCTGACGCTCGCGGTGCAGTTATCGGTGGCTACTGCACAGTTAAAACCGCTGATGGCGACTATCTCACTGAAGAGATGAGTCTCGCTGAGATAGAAGAAATCAGGAAAGTGAGCAAAGCGGGAACATCGCCAAAAGGCCCATGGGTCAACTTCTGGTCTGAGATGGCCAGGAAGACGATCGTCAAGAGAGCCTATAAATACTGGCCGCGTGCCGACCGACTGGATAATGCCGTCGATGTGCTCAACGAAAGCGAAGGCATATACACCGAGCCAGTTATGCCCTACACCCCTGAAAGCGAAATCATCCAGTCAGAAGAAAACGCAAAACAGGAACTTATCAACACCATCCAGTCACTATGTGAGGACATGAAGCAGGCGAAAAACATGCATGCTCTCAAAGCTCACTTCCAGGCAGCTTACAAAATGACGGTCGGAATGCAGCTTCAACAAGAGGTTCAGGCCGTCTATGCCAAGTGCAAAGCAAAATTCGAAGAGGTTACGCAATGACAGCTCTTTACCAGATCGCCAATGATTTCGCAAAGCTGACTGATTCAGGCATGGAGCCTGAAATGATAGCCGACACCCTTGATGGCATTGAGTGGGAGCTGGAAGCAAAGGTCGAGCAGATCCTTGCTGTCTGCAAAAACGAATCTGCTTATGCCGAGGCGCTGAGAGAAGAAAGCAAGCGTCTTGCAGAGCGCGCAAAAGCCGCAGAAAACCGTGTGTCGAGCATGAAAGATTATGTGGCCACCTCCCTCGAAACAGCAGGAAAGAAATCACTGAAGGCAGGCATTCATCAGGTAACGGTTCGCGCGCCTTCCAAGTCAGTAGAGATTACAGATGCCAGCGCACTTCCTCCTGAATTCGTCGAATACGAGACGAGCATCAAGCCAGACAAATTGGCTATCAAACACCAAATAGAAGCTGGCGTGGATGTACCTGGCGCGCAAATAAAACTCGGCAAACCTTCACTCATCATCAAGTAGGTGCAGCCATGAAACGCACACCCTTCTACCGCAGGCCCGGGCGAACCGGGCAATTCTCCGGCCTCCGTGAGCGCGTTATCTGGATGATTCAGACGCGCGGCCGCCCGGTAACAGGCAGCGAAATCGCCGAGAAGTTTGGCGTAACGCTCATCGAGTTTAACCGGGTCGCCAACGGCATTACCCGCGGCTCCGGACAGATAGCTCAGATCGTTGAGTCGGAAAAATGGCTCAACGAGGACGGCATCTGTGACCGGAAATTTAGCCTGGCCAGCAAGCCAAAGGTCGTAACACCGCAAGGTAAATCGCGCCTTTTCACCCGGCGCGCCATCGAACAATCGCAGGAAGGCAGGCGGCAGGAGTGCATTGAACGTGCCGCCCGCCGTAGCCGCCTGATTGCTCAGGGCCTCTACATCGACGAAATGGAGTCCATCCTATGACTCACGCTCACGACGACATCATGGTTGGCACACTGTGCCTTCCCTTCATTGGTAACGGCTGGCTAATGCCATGGGGTGAAGTGGTCAGCAATCCATTAAAGGCGCAGCGGCTCGCTGAGGAATATCGGGAAAGGCAGGAGGCGGCATGACAGCGAAATACTCACTTCTGTATGTCGATCCGCCCTGGTCTTACGGCAACACCATCAGCAACGGCGCTGCTGCCGACCACTATTCCACCATGAAGCTAATCGACATCAAACGCCTGCCAGTCTGGGAACTTGCCGCCGAAAACGCTGTGCTGGCGATGTGGTACACCGGCACGCATAACCAGGAAGCTATCGAACTGGCCGAGGCCTGGGGCTTCACCGTTCGCACCATGAAGGGCTTTACCTGGGTGAAGCTGAATCAGAACGCGGAATTGCGCATCAACAAGGCGCTGGCCGAGGGTGAAATCACCGACTTTTACGACTTCCTCGATCTGCTTAACGCCGAGACGCGCATGAACGGCGGCAACCACACCCGGGCCAATACCGAAGACCTGTTGATTGCCACCCGCGGCGCCGGGCTGGAACGTAAGCACGCCGGGATTAAGCAGGTGGTCTACAGCCAGCTCGGCGCACACAGTGAAAAGCCGTGGGAAGTACGCCACCGGCTGGAGCTGCTTTACGGCGATGTGCCGCGCATTGAGCTGTTTAGCCGCAGCGCGGCGCCGGGCTGGGATCACTGGGGAAATCAGTGTGCCACCTCCGCGGTGGAACTGCTGCCTGGCTGCGCCATCGATGTTGTGAAAACGGAGGCCGCATGAAGTCAGAAATAGACAACGCCATCCGCACCGCCTGTCGCCGCTGCACCGAGGAAATCCAGCAGGCCATGCGAAAGAAGCCAAAACCAAACTGGAACGAAACGGTGCCTCCCATCATCAACAAGCATCACAAGAAAATTGAAGCTCTGGGAGTTAGCCTCCTGGAGTTAGTCGTATACACAGGCAGGCTTAATCGCCGCTTTGGAGTTGAATCGTGAAGGTTAAGACTGAAGATTTAGTAGGCATCCAGCTTGATTATGCAGCAGCGCTAGCAACCGGTCAGAAGGTGGATTTTGAAGCTGATACCGGGTGTCTTTGGTTTGAAGAGCGCGATGTGTGGTTCACCTGGAGCCCCTCAACGGAATGGGCTCAATGCGGACCAATGATGGAGAGCTTATCCATCAGCTGCTATCAGTCAGCAGAACCAGCTACTGGCAAGTTGTACCACTGGGTTGGGGTTAATGAACTGGTTTCGCCAGGCCGACGCCGGGGTCTGGTTGCTGATAACCCACGCACAGCCATTTGCCGCGCTGTTGTATTTGCAAAGCTCGGCGATGAAGTGGACATACCGGACGAGTTAGCCGTAAAGGAGCCAGCATGAAGGCACTAATCACCAGGTCGCTATCGCGGCCTTTTTTATTGCTGGCGTTCACCTTCAACCGTATTAACCGACAGTTCCGGGAGCATTGACAATGGCCGATATCATCGACACAGCAGCAGAGATTGAAGAGCTTCAGCGTAACGCCGCCCTTTCCGCTCACCGGATCAACCGCAACGCTGTATCAGCTGAACGTTGTGAAGAATGCGACGAACCGATCCCCGAGCCGCGGCGCGCTGCCGTGCCCGGCTGCCAGACCTGCGTTAGTTGCGCCAGTGATAACGAACTACGGTTGAAACAGGTGGGGAAATGATATGCGCGTGAAATTTGATGTTGGGGAAAAGGTGGGCATGCTCACGCTAATTGAGCCTTTCCCCAAAGATGAAAAAGGGGTTTATAAGGGTAAATTTTCTTGTGATTGCGGTAGCACTAAAATTATTCGCCTTTCTTTCGTTAAAAGTGGTCACACAAAATCATGTGGCTGCTTAAAGATTGAAGCAAAAAGAACTCACGGAATGTCGAGTTCTTCAGAATATAGGATTTGGGAGTTGATGTTACATAGATGCGAAAACCCTAAAGATAAGAGATACAAGGATTATGGCGGGAGAGGAATAACTGTCTGTCATCAATGGCATGACTTCAGCTCGTTTTACGCTGATATGGGCGCTCGTCCTGATGGCCTTACGCTGGATCGCATCGATAATGACAAGGGGTATTCACCGGAAAATTGTCGTTGGGCCACGCCATCCGAACAGCAGTTGAACAGAAGGAAATTGAAGGGAAGCAAATCTCGATTTGTTGGTGTAACTCAACGTCCATCAGGTAGGTGGTCAGCAAGGATAACTGTCAATTACAAAGACATTTATCTTGGTGATTACGATACAGAAGAAGCTGCTTCCGAGGCCTACCAGAAAGCAAAGGAAAAGGTTCTTGAGGAGTTTGAGCTAATGCGCAAGCAGAGGGGGATCCAGTGAAAGAGCGCGGAATGATTTTTAACGGCGAGATGGTGCGCGCCATCCTCGACGGCGGCAAGACGCAGACGCGGCGGCCAGTGAAGGTCCCACACATTGATAGAGATGCAATGTGCGAATTATCTGGCAATGAATTGGCTGGTGAGTTATCGGCGGGAAATTACAGAAACAGTCCACACGGTAAACCAGGTGATCGCATCTGGGTGCGTGAGACTTGGGCGCGCTACAACATTGACCAAGATAGCCACGATATGGCTTACCGAGCTACGCCACCTGCAGACTGGCCGGAAGAAGGAAGATGGCGTCCATCAATTCACATGCCGCGCTGGGCCAGTCGCCTAATGCTGGAAATTACCGGTGTGCGAGTTGAGCGATTGCAGGCCATTACCCTTGGGGATATCTGTAAAGAAATCGGCTGTGGTCTTTATGACTTCCGCCCTGCCACTTATGGCTTTCAGGTGTGGGAAGATCTGTGGAAGTCCATCTACGGGGAAGAAAACTGGCAGGCCAACCCCTGGGTCTGGGTAATCGAATTTAAGGTGGTGCCCAATGTTCAGGATAATCCAGCCTAATACCTGGTACGCCGATCCCCACGGCGCGCCCTGCAAAATCCTTCGCGCTACCCACGAAGTCATCCACTACATCCGCAACGGCCGCACCTGCATCGCCAGCATGGGCCGCTTTAACCAGGATTTCGAGCCGCTGACCAAAGCACAGGCTGAGCGGATCGCCGAAGAAATCGAAACAGCAGAACACCTGAAGAAGCTGCGCGCCCAGCGTGCGGCATGAGGAGAACTATGAGCACCATTCATGACATCCGAAACCAGCTATCAACCCTGGTCACCGAGGCGCACAAAGTGGCGTGCTCCCTCGATATTGGTGATGAGCGAACCGAAGCTTTCGAGCTATACGAAGCGCTTCGTCGACTTCAGCGCCAGGGTGCCGCCGGAGAGATTCTCTCAGCAACTAACCCACTTCTCGCCTCGCCATATTACGACGAGGATTGGGACGAAGATGAAGACGGCTGATGCAACTGATAGCCAGTTATGAGCTGGCTATTGGGTGCGAAAGCACCCCCTCACATCCCTTGATGTTATTGCCGCCTACGGGCGGCTTCTTTTTGCCTGGAGAAAACCATGAGCGATATGATTCAGCTTGTCCCCAATAAGTGGGTATCAGAGAAGGTTCTGATGGCGATTACCGGCCTGACCAAAAACGCGATCAGATTAGCCAGAGAAACGTCATGGATGGAGGGAAAAGAGTACCGCCATTACTCATGCGACTGCCAGCCGAAGGACAACTCCCCTATCCTCTACAACCGCCACGAAGTCGACAAATGGGTTGAGCGTCAGCAACCCGCGATTCCCCGCAAGAAATCTGCTTAAATACCCCTTCGATTAACCAAAGAGGAAGATGCATGAAGTATCCAACCGGGGTTGAAAACCACGGGGGCACGCTGCGCCTGTGGTTTATCTATAACGGTGTCAGGGTAAGGGAAAGTCTTAGTGTACCTGATACGGCGAAGAACAGAAAGATTGCCGGAGAGCTGCGTACAAGCATTGTCTACGCAGTAAAGACGGGAACTTTCAACTATGCATCACAGTTTCCAAACTCCCCTAACCTTCAGCGATTTGGTGAGGTGAGTAAGGCGCTAACCATAGGAGAACTTGCAGAGAAGTATTTATCACTTAAAGAGACTGATGTCGCATCAACGTCGATTAAGACATACCGGACGATAATCAAAAACGTTCTGCTCATTCTCGGTGAGAAGACAATCGCATCGTCGATAAGTAAAGAAAGGATTCTTGAGGTAAGGAAGGAATTGTTGACCGGTTATCAGCTTCCGAAAACTCAGTATGTAGTTACTGAGCCAGGGCGTTCTGCTGTGACGGCCAATAACTACATGACTAACCTTTTCGCCATCTTTCAGTTTGGCGTTGAAAACGGGTATCTCGATGACACACCATTCAAGGGAATATCGCCATTAAGAGAGTCACGAGTCGTACCGGATCCGCTATCAAGGGAAGAGTTTGTCAGGCTCATAGAGGCGTGTCGCAGTCAGCAAGCAAAAAACATGTGGTCTCTTTCTGTATACACAGGAATCCGACCGGGCGAGCTGTGCGCTTTGGGATGGGAGGATATCGACCTTAAGGCTGGCACGATGATGATAAGGAGGAATCTGGCGCAGGATAAATTTACCGCTCCCAAGACTCAGGCGGGCACAAACAGGGTAATACACCTTATCGAACCTGCAATTGAAGCTCTGAAGAGCCAACTTGAAATCACCAGGCTTGGCAATGAGCACATGATTGATGTTCACCTTCGAGAGTACGGTAAAAAAGAGAAGCACAAATGCACGTTTGTTTTTCTCCCATCCGTAACTTCAAGAACGGGTGTATGTGGCGATCACTTCACGGTCGATTCGGTCAGGCAGACATGGGATACGGCAGTAAAGCGTGCAGGAATTCGTCACAGGAAATCTTATCAGTCACGTCACACATATGCTTGTTGGTCATTGACGGCTGGAGCCAACCCTGCATTCATTGCTTCGCAAATGGGTCATGCTGATGCGCAGATGGTTTTCCAGGTTTACGGGAAATGGATGTCAGAGAATAACGATGCGCAGGTAGCGCTGTTGAACTCAAAATTGAGTGAGTTTGCCCCATCAGTGCCCCATGCAACTTTAAGAGTCGTGTAATTCCCTTCTGTTTCAGCACGTTAATCCTAATAAAACTTGAAATCCATAAACTCCAGCGCGGTACCCAGCCAGCCGGATACGGCAGCTTTCACCAGATCTGAAGTCGTTCTTTGAGGTTGTGCTTGAGTCATAATGGCTATCTCTGCAAGGTAAGATGCGTACCACTCAGAGCCTGTCTGCGCAGGCTCTTAACCGCGTAAATTATTATTGGTCGAAGGTGAGCAAGACTTTGCAGCACTGCCGCTGGTCTTTCTCAAACAGTTCGATGGCGTCTGTCACGTGGTGGTAGTCAAAGGTGTGGGTAATCAGTTTTTCAGGATCGATCAGCCCCTTTTCCAGCCAGTCGATCACGACCGGGAATTTGTTGGCATTCAGGCGCGAGGAGAATATCGACAGCTCTTTGCCGGTGATCCCCTGCTGAACAATCTGGCTCGGATCGCTGGAAAAGCCCATCAGCACGATACGTGCCGCCGGGGAAGCCAGGGTTATCGCTTCCTGCAGAATCGACGGATGACAGGCGGCATCAATGATTAACGTCGGGTTGATGCCTTTTTCTTCCAGCGCCTTATGCAAATCAAGATTACCGTTGTTCAGGACCCAGTCCGCGCCGCTGCGTTGCGCCATCGCCAGCCGTTCATCAATGCGGTCGACGACAATCACCTGCCTGACGTTGTAGACACCTTTCAGCGCCTGCACGGTAACCAGCCCCATCGGGCCCGCGCCATACACCAGGGCGATATCCTGTTCCGTCGGTTTTGCCTGCCCGGTGACGTTGGCAGCAATGGTAAAGGGCTCGACCATCACGGCGTGTTTATCGGGAATGGCGTCCGGGATGGGCCACGCATTTTTCGCCGGTACCACGGCGTATTCCGCAAAACCGCCGTCGCGATGCACGCCGAGCACGACCAGGGAGGTACACACGTTCGGTTTACCCACCGAGCACGGATAGCAGTGCCCGCAGCTGATCACCGGATCAACGGAAACCCGCTGCCCCAGGCGTCCGGGGTCAACGCCCTCGCCCGTGGCGTCAATCACACCAAAAAATTCGTGGCCGATAACGCGCGGATATTTCGCGAAGGGGTTATGTCCGCGGTAGATATGGCTGTCGGAGCCGCAGATCCCGGCAAGTTTAATGCTGACGCGCACTTCCCCTGCCCCCGGTTGCGGGAGTGGACGCTCTTCAATCACCAGCTGGTTGGGCTGTTGGATCACTACGCTTTTCATCGTTCGCTCCTCGTTTACCAGTTCCACAGCGTGCCGTCTTCAAGACGAGCCACAGGCAGGTAGGCCGGATCGTACGGGTATTTCGCGGCCAGCTTTTCGTCGAACTCAATACCCAGACCCGGCTTGTCGCCCGGGTGCATATAGCCGTTGTCGAAGCGCCAGTTGTGCGGGAAGACTTCAAGCATCTGTTCGGAATAGCCCATATATTCCTGCACGCCGAAGTTCGGCACCCACAGGTCGAAGTGCAGCGCGGCAGCATGGCAAATCGGCGACAGATCGGACGGGCCGTGTGACCCGGTCCGCACCTGGTAGAGCGAGGCAAAGTCTGCAATACGACGCATGCCGGTGATCCCGCCTGCATGGGTAATGGTGGCGCGAATGTAGTCGATAAGCTGCTCTTCAATCAGCTGTTTGCAATCCCAGATGCTGTTAAAGACTTCACCCACGGCAATCGGCGTGACGGTGTGCTGGCGGATCAGGCGGAAGCACGCCTGGTTTTCAGCAGGCGTAGGATCTTCCATCCAGAACATGCGGAATTCTTCGATGCTTTTACCGAAACGCGCTGCTTCAATCGGCGTCAGGCGGTGGTGCATGTCATGCAGCAGATGTTCGTTGAAGCCAAATTTACTGCGCACCGCGTCGAACAGCTTCGGCGTGAAGTCGAGGTATTTCTCGGTGGACCACAGCTGCTCTTCCGGCCAGTCCCCTTTGGTGGCAGGCTCATACGCCAGCCCTTTTCCTTTGGACATGCCGTAGGTGGTTTTCATTCCCGGCACGCCGCACTGGACGCGGATCGCCTTAAAGCCCATCTCTTTATGACGGGCGTAATCTTCCAGCACGTCGTCAATGGTATGCCCGGTGGTGTGGCAGTAGACCATTACCCCTTCACGGGAAGCGCCCCCCAGTAGCTGGTAAAGCGGCATATTGGCGGCTTTGGCTTTGATATCCCACAGCGCCATATCCACGGCAGAGATTGCCGACATGGTGACCGGGCCGCGACGCCAGTACGCGCCTTTATAGAAAAACTGCCAGATATCTTCGATGCGGTGCGCATCGCGGCCAATCAGTTGCGGGCAGAGGTGGTCTTTCAGGTAAGAGGCGACGGAGAGTTCGCGTCCGTTTAGTGTGGCATCGCCAAGACCGACGATGCCTTCATCGGTCGTAATTTTAAGGGTGACAAAGTTACGCCCCGGGCAGGTGACAAATACTTCAGCCCCGACAATCTTCATAATTCCTTTCCTTACATCGCATGTTGTGATGCAGGAAATTTACGCAACTGAGCTACTACCATACAAGTATAATGATCAAAATATCCGCGAGCGATCACAAAATCAGGGCGCTCAGGCGCGCCCCCAGCCCGCCACGATTATCAGCATGCCGCACAGGGCAATCAGGGCCCCGGCCCAGTCGTAGGCGCTGAGTTTTACCCCATCGACCACGCGTAACCATAGCAGCGCGGTGCAGACATAAACCCCGCCGTAGGCGGCATAGACGCGACCACTGGCCGCCGGATGGAGCGTTAACAGCCAGACAAACAGCGCCAGCGCGATGCCCGCCGGGATCAGCAGTAACACGGTTGCCCCTTTCTTCAGCCAGAGCCAGGGAAGGAAGCAGCCGATGATTTCACAGAGCGCGGTGGCAAAAAATAACAGCGTTGTTTTGATCATATTTCATTTCAGGTGAGGATTTATTTAACCATCATACCTGATGATACGGTTTACTTTTCCATACCCGCGCCGCGGGTATGCCGTCATTGCTGTTTGGTGTAGAATCTGAACAGGGTAACGTGATTATCTGCACCGATTCAAAAAGGAAACGCTATGAGTACATTAAGCAAACGCCTTTGTCTGACCGCCGCACTGGCGCTGTCAACGCTCGCCTTCGCTGCTACGGCTACTGCCGAAACCAGCAAACTCATTATTGAGTCTGGCGATAGCGCGCAGAGCCGCCAGAATGCCGCAATGGACAAAGAACAATGGAATGACACCCGCAGCCTTCGTCAGAAGGTGAACAAGCGTGCTGAGAAAGAGTGGGACAAAGAAGATGTCGCCTTTGACGCACGTGATAAGTGTCAGCAAAGCGCGAACGTTAATGCCTACTGGGAGCCAAACACCCTGCGCTGCCTGGATCGTCGCACGGGTCGTACGGTAGCACCGTAATGCCGGGTCTTGAGGTTAAACTGCGTCCGCTGGAGCGCGAAGATTTGCGCTTCGTCCACCAGCTCGACAACAACGCCAGCGTGATGCGCTACTGGTTTGAAGAGCCGTACGAGGCGTTTGTCGAGCTGTCCGATCTGTACGATAAACACATTCACGATCAAAGCGAACGCCGCTTTGTGGTGGAGTGTGAAGGCGAAAAAGCCGGGCTGGTTGAGCTGGTGGAGATCAACCACGTGCATCGTCGTGCGGAATTCCAGATCATTATCTCCCCGGAGCATCAGGGTAAAGGCCTGGCCTCACGGGCGGCGAAGCTGGCGATGGACTACGGATTTAACGTTCTTAATCTGTACAAGCTCTATCTCATCGTCGATAAAGAGAACGAAAAAGCGATCCATATCTACCGTAAGCTGGGCTTTATGGTGGAAGGCGAGCTAATCCACGAGTTCTTTATCAACGGGGAATACCGCAACACCATTCGCATGTGCATTTTCCAGCACCAGCATCTGGCCGGACACAAACCGTCTGGTGCCAGCCTGCTGAAACCTACCGCGCAGTAACCTGCGCGGCTTTACTCTCAATAGTATTCAATGGTGTTTTTTATGCTGTACTTGCGCTCAACCGCGGGTTTCACGCTGTCGTCGGTGATGGTCAGGTCGCAGCTCACCGGGTTATTGTGCCGGTCGTAATCGCAGCTCTGCTTCACATTCCCCAGCGGTTTGTCATTCAGTAAACTCACGGCCGAGTAATCCATTCTTTTGCGCAGATCCTTCGAGGGTGTCGACTGTACGGATAAGTGCTGATCCCCGGAAATGGTGGTTTTACCCAGCGGGTAGCCGTCCGCGTCATAGCGATATTTCACTTCCATCTCTTTACCGTGCGCCGCGACCACAAATCCGTTGTCATCGGTATCCCACGTCACACCGGCAGACGGCAGCTCGGCCAGCTGGCATTTGCCCTGCAGTTTCACTTTTCGCTGCTGGGTTTCTGCATCGATGTAGTAGTTGGCATCCAGCACCAGCGCGACGCCGGTATTCGCTTCAAGATCGTGCAGCTCAAGCGTATCAAAGCACCCTTCTGTCGACATCGTCCCGGTCACCCGTTTGGAGACCTCGCCCTTGTCGTTAAACAGCGTCTGGGTAAAGTCTTTGACCGGGCCGCGCAGCGGGTCAAAATCAAACTCATTCGAAAAACTCGCCATCTCAGGCGTGAACGACAGCGGCGCGGAATTGTTGTCGCACCCCACCAGTGTCGCGGCCAGTAGCGTTATCGCTGCGTATTTCTTCACATCATTTACCGATTCAGGGAGATTATTCCCAATCATATTAGCAAATACAGTTGTTTACACGAACCCTGCTAAAATTAATCTACACACAGAGAAAAGGAGCTACAGATGAAACGGTTACCCTGGATTACCGCCCTGCTGTTAATGAGTGCCTCTACTGCCGCGCTGGCGGCACCGGATTCCTGCGAACGCGTAAAAAGCGACATTCAGCAGAAAATCATTAACAACGGCGTGCCGGAATCTGGCTTTACGCTGAACATCGTACCCAACGATCAGGCCGATCGTCCTGATGCGCAGGTTGTTGGGCATTGTGCCAATGATACCTTCAAAATTTTGTACACTCGCACAGGCAGCGGCGCTGCTGCTGGCGCGCAGGAGAGTCCGCAAGGCGAACCGCAGTGATTTTTAACCACTTTCCTTGCATCAATCCCCCTTGAATTGATGAGGATTAATATTTAATACCTCCAAATAAGTAACACTCACCCCATCATTAGCCCGGTTGTAATCACGGGCGAAAATAATAGTCAATTAAAATGATGGGGTGAGTCATGTCCGATGTCGAACATCACGGTGGAATCAGCCGCCGAACACTCGTTAAGTCCACCGCGATAGGTTCTCTGGCGCTTGCCGCCGGTGGTATTTCGTTGCCGTTTGGATTGAAAAGCGCCGCTGCTGCAGTGCAAAACGCCGTACAGCCTGCTGAAGATAAAGTGGTCTGGGGAGCCTGCTCGGTCAACTGCGGCAGCCGCTGCGCGCTGCGCCTGCATGTCCGTGACGACGAAGTTTACTGGGTGGAAACGGATAATACCGGGGAGGATATCTACGGCAATCATCAGGTGCGCGCCTGTCTTCGCGGACGCTCCATCCGCCGTCGCATTAATCACCCTGACCGCCTCAACTACCCGATGAAGCGCGTGGGCAAACGCGGTGAAGGTAAATTTGAGCGCATCTCCTGGGATGAAGCGCTGGATACCCTGACCCGCAGCCTGAAAAATGTAGTGGAAAAATACGGCAACGAAGCGGTGTACATTAACTACTCCTCCGGCATTGTCGGCGGCAATATCACCCGCTCTTCCCCTTACGCCTCGCTGGTGGCGCGCCTGATGAACTGTTACGGCGGCTTCCTGAGCCACTATGGCACCTACAGTACTGCGCAAATTTCCTGCGCGATGCCGTACACCTACGACAGCAATGATGGCAACAGCACCTCCGACATTGAAAACACTAAACTGGTGGTGATGTTCGGCAATAATCCGGCGGAAACGCGTATGAGCGGCGGCGGGATCACCTACTACCTCGAACAGGCGCGTGAACGCTCAAATGCGCGGATGATCGTCATCGACCCGCGTTATACCGACACCGCTGCCGGACGTGAAGATGAATGGATCCCGATTCGTCCGGGTACCGATGCCGCGCTGGTAGCCGGACTTGCATGGGTATTAATCAACGAAAATCTGGTTGACCAGCCGTTCCTCGATAAATACTGCGTTGGCTATGACGAAAAAACGCTGCCGGAAGGCGCGCCTGCTAATGGGCACTACAAAGCGTATATTCTCGGCCAGGGCGACGATAATACGCCAAAAACCCCGGAGTGGGCCTCGCGCATTACCGGTATTCCGGCGGATCGCATCGTCAAGCTGGCGCGCGAGATTGGCTCGGCAAAACCCGCCTATATTTGCCAGGGCTGGGGACCGCAGCGCCAGGCCAACGGTGAACTGACGTCGCGCGCCATCGCCATGCTGCCGATCTTAACCGGCAACGTGGGTATCAACGGCGGTAACAGCGGCGCGCGCGAATCGACCTATACCATCACCATCGAACGGATGCCGCTGCCGGAAAACCCGGTAAAAACGCAGATCTCCTGCTTTAGCTGGACGGATGCCATCGCCCGCGGCCCGGAAATGACCGCCCTGCGCGACGGCGTGCGTTGCAAGGATAAGCTGGATGTGCCGATCAAGTTCATCTGGAACTATGCCGGTAATACCATCATCAACCAGCACTCCGACATCAACAAGACCCACGATATTCTGCAGGACGAAAGCAAGTGCGAAACCATCGTGGTGATCGACAACTTTATGACCTCTTCGGCGAAATACGCCGACATCCTGCTGCCGGACCTCATGACCGTCGAGCAGGAAGACATCATCCCGAACGATTATGCGGGCAATATGGGCTATCTGATTTTCCTGCAGCCCGTCACCGCGCCGAAGTTTGAGCGTAAGCCCATCTACTGGATCATGAGCGAAGTGGCGAAACGCCTCGGGCCGGATATCCATCAGAAATTCACCGAAGGCCGGACACAGGCACAGTGGCTGCAGTATTTGTACGCCAAAATGCTGGCGAAAGATCCGCAGCTTCCGTCCTATGACGAACTGAAAAAAATGGGCATTTATAAGCGCAAAGATCCCAACGGACACTTCGTGGCGTATAAAAAATTCCGCGATGATCCAGATGCCCATCCGCTCAAAACCCCGTCAGGCAAGATTGAAATCTACTCCAGCAAGCTGGCAGAGATTGCCGCCACCTGGGAGCTGGAAAAAGATGAAACCATCAGCCCGCTGCCGGTGTACGCCTCAACGTTTGACGGCTGGGATGCCCCAGAGCGTAAAACATACCCGCTGCAGCTGTTTGGCTTCCACTTCAAGGCGCGCACCCACTCCAGCTACGGCAACGTGGATGTGCTGAAAGCCGCCTGCCGTCAGGAGGTGTGGCTCAATCCGGTTGATGCGGCACAACGCGGTATTCAAAACGGCGATATGGTGCGCGTGTTTAACGACCGCGGCGAAGTGCGCATTGCCGCGAAAGTCACCCCGCGCATCATGCCCGGCGTCAGCGCGATGGGCCAGGGGGCCTGGCACGACGCCAACATGAACGGCGATCGGATCGACCACGGCTCATGCATCAACACGTTGACCACCCATCGCCCGTCACCGCTGGCAAAAGGCAACCCGCAGCACACCAATCTGGTGCAGATCGAGAAGGCGTAAGGAGTAACCGATGACAACCCAGTATGGATTTTTTATTGACTCCAGCCGTTGCACCGGGTGCAAAACCTGCGAGCTGGCCTGCAAGGATTACAAAGACCTGACCCCGGACGTCAGCTTCCGCCGGATCTACGAATACGCGGGCGGCGACTGGCAGGAGGATAACGGCGTCTGGCATCAGAACGTCTTTGCCTATTACCTGTCGATTGCCTGTAACCACTGTGAAGATCCGGCCTGCACCAAAGTGTGCCCGAGCGGGGCAATGCACAAGCGCGATGACGGGTTTGTGGTGGTGGATGAGGATGTCTGCATCGGCTGCCGCTACTGCCATATGGCCTGTCCGTACGGTGCGCCGCAGTACAACGCCGCCAAAGGCCACATGACCAAGTGCGACGGCTGCCATGACCGCGTCGCAGAGGGCAAAAAGCCGATTTGCGTGGAGTCCTGTCCGCTGCGCGCGCTCGACTTCGGCCCGATTGACGAGCTGCGTAAAAAACACGGCCAGCTTGCGGCCGTCGCGCCACTGCCGTCCGCGCACTTCACCAAGCCAAGCATTGTGATTAAACCTAACGCCAACAGCCGCCCGACGGGAGATACCACCGGCTATCTGGCAAACCCGAAGGAGGTGTGAGATGGGAAGTGGATGGCATGAATGGCCGCTGGTGATCTTCACCGTTTTTGGGCAGTGCGTGGCCGGGGCGTTGCTCGTCAGCGGTCTGGCATGGATGAGGGAGAGTGACGAGGCGGTCCGAACCCGCATCGTGCGCAGCATGTTCTTTTTATGGCTGGTCATGGGCGTTGGCTTTATCGCATCGGTGATGCACCTGGGCTCCCCGCTCAGGGCGTTTAACTCCCTGAACCGTGTTGGCGCGTCGGCGCTCAGCAACGAGATCGCGGCAGGCTCGGTCTTCTTTGCCGTCGGTGGCTTCTGGTGGCTGGTGTCGGTTATCGGTAAAATGCCGCCCGCGTTGGGTAAAGTATGGATGGTGGTGAGCCAGATCCTGGGGATTGTGTTTGTCTGGGCCATGACCCGCGTGTATCAGATCGATACGGTTCCGACCTGGTACACCGGCTACACCACGCTGGCCTTTTTCCTGACGATGGTGCTGGGCGGCCCGCTGTCTGCCGCCCTGCTGCTTCGCGCCGCTGGCACCGCCTTCAGAGGCACGTTTGCCGCATCGGTGAGCGTACTGGCGCTGCTGCTGAGCGTGGCGGTGATTGTGCTGCAGAGTAACGAACTGGCGACGCTACACAGCTCCGTACAACAGGCCAGCGCCCTGCTGCCGGACTATGGCGCATGGCAAGTTGGCCGTATCATACTGGTCGCCGCCGGATTAGGCTGCTGGCTGTGCCCGCTCATCCGGCGCCAGGAGCCGAAAACCCTTGCGCTCTTTGCAGGCTTGGTGCTGGTTGTCGTGGGTGAACTGATTGGCCGCGGTCTGTTCTATGGTCTGCACATGACGGTAGGTATGGCGATTGCCGGTTAACACAGGCGCGCGGGTTCACCCGCGCGAGCAAGGAAGGTTGTAATGAAAGATGTCTCACAGCGTGAAGCGTTCGCGTTCAGCGCCCGGGTACTGGGCGCATTGTTTTATTATTCACCCGACAGCGAGCACGTTGCGCCGCTGGTCAACGCCCTGACCGCTGGCGACTGGGTTACGGACTGGCCGCTGCCGCAGGCGGCGCTGCAGCCCATCGCCGACACCTTTACGGTATCTGCCGATGAGCCCGTCACCGACGCCTGGCAACGGCTGTTTATTGGCCCCTATGCGCTGCCCGCACCGCCGTGGGGTTCCGTATGGCTGGATCGTGAATCCGTGCTGTTTGGGGATTCAACCCTCGCACTGCGTCAGTGGATGCGGGAAAACCAGATTGCCTTTGAGATGCAGCAGAACGAACCGGAAGATCATTTTGGTACGTTGCTGCTGCTGGCCGCGTGGCTCACTGAGAACGGACGCGAGACGGAACGCGACCAGCTTCTGGCGTGGCACCTGCTGCCGTGGAGCACCCGTTTTCTCTCCGTGTTTGTTGAAAACGCCGGGCACCCGTTCTATACCGCACTGGGAAAACTCGCGCAGCTGACGCTTGCGGACTGGCAATCTACCTTACTGATCCCGGTCGCAGAAAAACCGCTCTACCGTTAACCGCGCTGGCTTGCTCACGGATGCTGAGCAAGCCAGGCTCGCCAGCCACCGAATCGCGTAATCTCCTGTGCTCCCTCTAATCCTGCCTCCTCGCAGATAAACCCGGTCAGCCAGCGCCCGTCCTGGAGTTCGATTTTTCCCAGGCCCAGCGGTGCAGGGATCCCGGCCAGAAACGATCCCACTTCGCTGTGCGGAAGTGCCCAAACTTCGACGGCTATTGCGGAACCCTGTTCTGTTGCCCGCACCATGCCTGGCCGTTTGCCGTCTGCCAGGGCAAAGAGCCGATAATGCGGGGCGCTGGTGGTGGCTTCTACATACGTCGCCCCGCGCTGGCGCAGTTGATGATTCAGCGCCAGCCCGTCCAGGTGCGCGCCGCACACCACCAGATACATCCGGTCATCGGTTGCGGTCGAAACAGGTGCATCCCCTTGCATCTCGCGCCCGCCGGGCAGGGTTAACATTTGGTGACGTTGTAACGCATCGGCCAGGCTGAGCAGATACTGGTCGGTAAACGCGCGGCCAAATAGCGTTATGCCGGAAGGCAAGCCGTTGGCCATAAACCCTGCCGGGACCGCCACGGCAGCGTAATCAAGCAGGTTCATAAAGTTGGTGTAAAGCCCAAGCTCAGAGTTGCGTTTGACCGGTTCCTCCGCCAGCTCGGCCAGACTCACCGGGCGCGGATAAGTGGGGGTTAACACGCACTCAACCCCCGTAAGTATGGCATCGCACTCGCTTTTATAGGCCTGAAGCTGGTACTGCGCTTCAAACGCCGCTACCGCACTCATGGCAGGCGCTTTTTGCAGCACATTGCGGATCACCGGCAGCACCGCGTCCGGCTGTTGCTCAATCAACGCGCCCGCCACGTGGTAGCGCTCGGCCACCCACGGGCCGTCATAGAGCAGTTTTGCTGCCGCCAGGAACGGCGAAAAGTCGATGGTCACCGGCACGCCGCCAAGGGCGATCAGCCTCTCCTTTGCGGTGTGATACAGCGCCTCGCTCTCTGCGCAGCCGAGAAACTCCAGCGTGTCCGGCACGCCAAAGCGAAAACCGGCTGCCGGTACGCCAAATGCCTGCGCTCCGTTCCAGGGCGGGTTAGCACGGCTGTAGTCATCGTGCGCGTCTTTCGTCGCCGTCAGCGCCAGCAGTTGGCTGGCCTCCGCTGCCGTGCTGGTGAAGAACGTTACGCAGTCCAGCGTGCGGCAGGCGGGCACCACGCCCGCTGTCGAGATCAGCCCTTTGGTCGCCTTCAGCCCGACCAGATTATTGAGAGAGGCCGGAACGCGCCCGCTCCCGGCGGTATCGGTGCCCAGGGCAAAGCTCGCCAGCCCCAGCGCCACAGCCAGCGACGAGCCCGCGCTTGAGCCACCGGACGGATACTCCGGATGCACACTGTTGCGACACGCACCAAATGGTGAGCGCGTGCCGTTTAAGCCGGTCGCGAACTGGTCGAGATTGGTTTTCCCCAGCGGGACCGCCCCCAGCGCGATCAGCTGCGACACTATCGTCGCATCCTGCTCTGCCCGGTACGCAAAGGCCGGACAGGCGGCGGTGGTCTCAATACCCGCCAGATCGATATTGTCCTTAATGGCAAACGGCACGCCATAGAGCGGCAACGATGCCGGATCCACGCCGTCCAGCGCGGCCAGATACGGCTCCAGCTCGTCGGGCATGAGAAGATAAATAAAGGCGTTAAATTCCGGGTTCAGCGCCAGCGCGCGCTCGCGCAGGGCAAGGATAACCGCGCGAGGACGGAGCTGACCGGAACGGTATGCCTGCGCCAGAACATCAAGGCGTAAATCAAAAAGGTGCTTCATGCTGTTTTCTCCAGGACCACCACACACTGACCCGCGCGCACCGATGAACCCGGCTGCACGCGCACCTGGCTGACCACCCCGTCCTGGGTTGCGACCAGCGGGATTTCCATCTTCATGGACTCCAGCACCACCAGCACATCGCCTTCGCGCACGGTGTTGCCAACTTCAACGTTTACCTGCCACAGGTTGCCCGACACCGGGCTGTCAATCCCGGCCTGTCCGGGTGCCAGCGGCGCGTCTTCGCCATCCGTTACCAGCACCTCGCTGCTGTCAAAATGGGCCTGACCGTTGGCGGTCCAGCGCTCACGCTCGGCGTCAAACGCGGCCTGCTGATGCGCGCGGAATGCCTCAATCTCCGGCGCATCGTCGGCCAGGAATTGCTGATACTCCGCCAGCTTCAGCGTGGTGTGTTCGATGCGCAGCGGATAACGCCCCAGCGGGAAATCCCGGCGGATGGTGAGCAACTCTTCGGCAGAGACCGGATAAAAGCGGATCTGGTCGAAGAAGCGCAGCAGCCAGGGCTTGCCGCCAAAATCCTCCACGGCGTGATAGCGATTCCACATCTGCAGCGTGCGTCCGACAAACTGATACCCACCCGGCCCCTCCATGCCGTAGACGCAAAGGTAGGCCCCGCCAATACCCACCGAGTTTTCCGCCGTCCAGGTGCGTGCCGGGTTGTATTTGGTGGTCACCAGACGATGACGCGGATCGAGCGGTGTCGCGACCGGCGCGCCCAGGTAGACATCTCCCAGCCCCATCACCAGATAGCGGGCGTCGAACACCGTTTTATAGACCTCATCGATATTCGCCAGATCGTTGATACGACGGATAAACTCCAGGTTGCTCGGACACCATGGCGCATCCCGGCGCACGGTGGTCATGTATTTATCGATAGCCTTCTGGCACGCGGGATCGTCCCAGGAGAGCGGCAGCCAGACCACGCGCGACGGCACGTCCAGCGACGCCTGCCCGCATACGTCCTGCCATAGCCCGGCCACCGTCTCCAGCAGCGCTTCCAGACTCAGCGTTTCCGGCTGATAGTGAATCTGCAGGGAGCGGATCCCCGGCGTGAGGTCGATAATCCCCGTCAGGGCGCGCGTTTCCAGCGCCTGCATCAGCGCGTGGGCACGAAAACGCAACACCAGATCCAGTTCGGGGTCGCCTATCTCCAGCAGCAGATGGGTATCGCCGGATAACCTCGCCACCAGCCGTTTATCGTCCTCCCCCACCTCCAGCACCACCGGCGAGCTCAGCCCGACAGGTTGCCACGGCATGACCTGCGGCGTCAGGCTGGCGATTTGCGCTGCCTGCCCCTGCGCCAGCCGTCGGGCAGTGGAAACGTCCACCGGCATAAAGCGCACTTTATCGCCCGCTTTCAGCTGGCCAACCGCGTGTAGATCCGCCTCGATGACGGTGACCGGGCAGACAAATCCCCCCAGACTTGGGCCGTCGGGGCCGAGGATCACCGGCATATCGCCGGTGAAATCCACCGCGCCAATGGCGTACGGGTTGTCGTGGATGTTCGACGGGTGCAGCCCCGCTTCGCCGCCGCTGTCGCGTACCCATTCCGGTTTCGGGCCGATCAGACGCACGCCCGTCCGGCTGGAGTTAAAATGTACCTCCCACTCGGTGGCAAAAAAGGTCGCCATATAGCCCGGCGTAAAATACTCCGGCGCACCATGCGGACCGTAAATCACCCGCAGCTCACGCACCCCATCCAGGCTGGTGCGCAGGGCCTGCGGCAGCTCCCCGTCCGCGACAGGTTCGGTCAATGGGGACAGATGCAGCACGTCACCTGTGCGCAGTGCCCGTCCGGCGTGACCGCCAAACTGCCCGAGGGTGAAGGTGCTTTTGCTGCCCAGATAATCCGGCACCTCAAACCCGCCGCGCAGGCAGAGATAGCTGCGCACGCCGTCACCCTGAATATCGCCCATACGCAGCGTGCTTCCCGCCCGGACGCGGAAAACGCGGTTGTTTGCCAGCGGCACGCCGTCCAGCGTCAGCGCGATGGCTGCGCCGGTCACCGCCAGCTGCGCGTCGCAGTTGAATTTCAGCGTCGGGCCGCTGAGGGTGATCTCCAGCGCGGCGGCCCCCTCCTCATTGCCCAGCAGACGGTTGCCGAGACGCAGCGCCAGGCTGTCCATCGGCCCGGAGGGCGGCACCCCGACGGCCCAGTAGCCCGTCCGCCCCGGATAATCCTGCACCGTGGTTTGCGTCCCGGCGCTGAGCACCTCAAGGGTGAAGGCCTGATAGTCCAGCGTCTCTAAACAGCGGGTCCACGGCTCGCCGAGGGCGAACGGCGGGAAGGTTAAAATCTGCTGCAAATAGCTGCGGTTGGTTTCCACGCCGTAGAGACGCGTCTCTCCCAGCGCGGTGTGCAGGACGCGGATCGCCGCCTCGCGCGTGGGCTGCCAGGCGATGATTTTGGCCAGCATCGGGTCAAAAAACGGCGGTACGTCGCAGCCGGACTCCACCCAGCTGTCGATGCGCAATGTGCGACGGTCGTTTTCCGGGAACACCACTTCGGTGAGTAGCCCTGGCGACGGCTGGAACTGACGGCCCGGATCTTCGGCGTAGACCCGCGCCTGAATGGCGTGTCCTTGTGGTTGCAGGCTGGCGCGCAGCTCCGCCAGCGGCGGCAGCGTTCCGGCCGCCAGGTCAATCATCCAGCGAACCAGGTCAACACCCCACACCTGCTCGGTGACGCCGTGCTCTACCTGCAGACGGGTGTTCACTTCAAGGAAGTAAAAGCGGGCCGCGTCGCTGTCGTAGACAAACTCCACGGTACCCGCGCTGCGGTAGTTGACCGCCTGGCCGAGTTTTATCGCCGCCTCGCACAGCGCGGCCTCCATGCCGTCCGGCAGGTTGGGCGCGGGCGTCTCTTCCAGCACCTTCTGGTTACGCCGCTGTACCGAGCAGTCGCGCACGCCGAGGGCAATCACCTCGCCTTTACCGTCACCAAACAGCTGGACTTCCAGGTGACGCGCCCGCTCAATGTATTTTTCGATAAACACGCCCGCGTCGCTAAAGTTATTCTTGCCCAGGCGCACCACGGCATCGAAGGCGTCGCGCAGCTCTTCCACGTGGTAACAGACGCGCATGCCGATCCCGCCGCCACCCGCGGTGCTTTTCAGCATTATCGGGTAACCCACTGCCGCCGCAGCGTGAACGGCCTCATCGACGTTAGCCAGCAGCCCGGTGCCTTCGAGCATCGGCACGCCGTGCGCTTTCGCCAGCGCGCGGGCGGTATGTTTCAGGCCAAACAGGCGCAATTGTTCCGGCGTGGGGCCGACAAACGCAATGCCTGCGGCTTCGCAGGCTTCGGCAAATGCGGCGTTTTCCGACAGAAAACCGTAGCCCGGATGAATGGCCTGCGCACCGCTGGCTCTGGCGGCCGCGATGATCTTTTCGCTCACCAGATAGGTGTTCGCCGCCGGGCCTTCGCCCAGGCTCAACGCCTCATCCGCTTCCCGGATATGCAGGCTGCTGAGATCGGCTTCGGAATAGACCGCCACGCCGCGGATCTTCATGGCGCGCAGGGTGCGCAGAATGCGGCAGGCAATCGCCCCGCGATTTGCAATCAGGAGTGTCGTCAACATAGGTCAGACTCAATCGTGGCGGGTCGTCCCGCCGAAGATCGGCTCACCCATGGTCGTCCATGGGGAAAAAGCGGTTACGGCAGAATGCGTCCGGCGCGGACTGCAAACAGGCGATAAATGGCCTGGCGCAGGCGCTGCCAGCGGGTGGGTGTCAGTTCCATACCAGCACCTCCGCTGGCGTTGGATTCCAGCCGTTGCACGGGTTGTTAAGCTGCGGACAGTTGGAGATCAGCACGATGACGTTGCACTCGGCGCGCAGCTCGACATATTTCCCCGGCGCGGAGATACCGTCCTCAAAGGTCAGCCCGCCCTGCGGAGTCACCGGCACGTTCATGAAGAAGTTAATATTGGCGGCAATATCGCGCTTTTGCAGGCGGCCATCGTGCAGGCAGGCGCAGAGAAAGTTATCCCGGCAGCTGTGCATATGGCGTTTATCGAGAGCATAACGCACGGTGTTGCTCTCCTGCGCGCAGGCGCCGCCGAGGGTATCGTGACGCCCGCAGGTATCTGCCACGATGGTCAGCAGCGGGTTACCGAGGTTGGAGTACAGCACGCTGCCGTGGGTGAGATAAGCGTTGTTCTGGCGGCGCAGCGTGCGCTGTGCGTCGTAGCGCTCACGCGGGTTGTCCGCATTGTAAAACAGCGTGTCCACCGCCTGGTTGCCCTCCAGGTCGAGCAGGCGTAGCGTCTGGCCTTTCTTCACTTCAAACAGATACGGTTCCCCCGCCGGGATAACGTGGCGGAAGCTGGCATGCTGGGGATGTTTTTCGCTGGCAACGGTCATACACGGCTCCTTACAGGGCGAAACGTTGAGTGTTAGTGATGGCGCGTTCGTTTTCCGGGCGCGTCAGGAGGGCATTAATCGCCCCCTCTTCATCCTCCGCCTGCCGCCAGCTCAGCTGTACCGGGCGCGGGGCGTACTCCCGGGAGGGATCCATCGGGTGCGGTAGCGCGGTCATGACAATCAGCGTGTCCATCGGCGCGAACAGCTCAACGTAGCTGCCCGGCTGCGAATGTCCGCTGTGGAAGCGGAACTGGCCGTTGTCCTCCACGGTGACCTTGCTGAAGAAATTGACCACCATCAGCAGATCTTCCAGGTTGAGATCCCACTTGCCCATCTCCACCAGCAGGTTGTCCGTACCGTTACGGTAGAAACCGTTGCGCAGCTCCTGATAACGCCCCTGACCGTATTTTTCCGCCACTTCGGCGGCATTCAGCACGCCGCCAAACGGGTCGTGCCAGCCGCAGGTGTCGGTGGTAATGCCCGCCAGCACGCGGCCCATGTCGGAGTAAAAGCAGTGTCCGGCGGTGAGGCGCGCGGTGTGCTGGCCTTTCAGCGTGTCGGGCAGGTTCAGCCGCTCGCTTTTCTCGTGCGGGTTGAGCATCAGCAGGCTGACGTTGGCACCGCCTTGCGTATCTGTCATGCGCAGGATCTGCCCGCGCTTCAGGACAAACGAGAGGTGTCCCCCGCCGGGAAGCGTCTCTTCACGTAAAATCGTCATGGTATTCACTGTTACCCCCTTAGGGCATAAACGTTGTCGGGCGTGGTTCCGCTCAGGGCGGAGAGCCGCGTCTCGTTGAGCGGAATGTCGTAGGTAATGCGCGCGCCGTAGGCATTCGGTGCCTGCGGGTCGAGGCGCACTTTGTCAAACACCAGCAGCCGGGTGCCGAGGTTGAAGCCTTCAGACAGATCGTGGGTGACCATAAAGACGGTCATGCGGGTTTCGCCCCACAGTTGCAGCAACAGGGCGTGCATGTCTTTTCTAATCCCCGGATCCAGCGCGCCAAACGGCTCATCGAGCAGCAGCACGCGCGGCTGCATGATGAATGCCTGAGCAATGGCCAGGCGCTGCTGCATGCCGCCAGAGAGCTGGGCGGGATATTTATCCAGCGCGTGCCCGAGGCCGACTTTTTCCAGCATCTCCGCCGACCGTTCACGCACGGCGCGCTTTTTGCCCCCAAACAGCCGCCCGAACAGCGGCGATTGCGGCAGTTCAAGACCGATGGCGACGTTATCCAGCACGCTGAGGTGCGGGAAAACGGAGTAGCGCTGAAACACCACCCCGCGGCTGCTGTCTGGCTCGGCGCGCAGCGGTTTGCCATCGAGGGTGATCACTCCCCGGCTGGGCGCTTCCTGACCAAGCAGCAGACGCAGGAAGGTGGATTTTCCGCAGCCGGACGCTCCCACCATTGAGCAGAACTCGCCCTCTTTCACCTGCAGGTTCAGGCGTTCCAGCACCACATGGTCGCCGTACTCCTGCCAGATATTGTTGATGGTGATAAAGCTCATGCCTTCCCTCCTTCCGCCCAGGGAAAACAGGTTTTGTGCAACTGACGCAGGGCGAGATCCATCAGCCACGCCAGCAGGGTGATCCACAGGACGTACGGGATAATCACATCCATCGCCATGTAGCGCCGTACGAGGAAAATGCGGTATCCCAGCCCTGCGGTAGAGGAGATAGCCTCCGCCGAGATAAGAAACAGCCATGCCGACCCGAGCAGCAGGCGCAGCGAGGTCAGCAGCCTGGAGAGCAGCTGCGGAAGCACCACGCGCAGCACCAGCGTCCAGCTACTGGCCCCCAGCGTCTGGGCTTTGATGAGGATCTCCGGTGGGATTTCACAGGCGCGATGCTCCAGATCGCGCGCCAGCATCGGGGTGATGCCGATGACAATCAGCATCACCTTCGACAGCTCATCCAGCCCGAAAACGATAAACAGCACCGGGAGTATTGCCAGCGGCGGGATCATCGACAGCACCGTCATCAGCGGCGAGAGCGATGCACGCCACAGCGGAAACACGCCCGAGGTAACGCCAATGCACAGGCCGATCAGTGAGGCGATCGCCAGCCCCGCCAGCAGACGCGCGAGGCTCACCAGGGTATCGACCCAGAACAGGTATTCACCGCTGCGTTTATCCGGGGTCAACGCCATCCGGGATAGCGCGTCCAGCATTTGCTGCAGGCCGGGCAGCAGCTTGTCCTGCGGGTTGGCCTCCAGCCTGACCGCCGAGCCAAAAAAGTAGGCGGCCAGCAGCAGGACAAAAGGCAGCATCACGAGCATCAGCCGCATGCCGGGAGTGGGATGGCGATTAATTTGTCGCATGGAGACTCCGTCCGTTATCACAGCGTGCCGGCAGCGGCCATTTTCACGAAGCTGTCGTCAAAGCGCAGTTTCACGTTGCTGGCATCGCCCACCGTGACATTGCCCGGGAAGCGCATACCGATAAAATCGGCGCTCTGCGCGCCCTCGCCCAGCAGCCCTTTGTCGAAGGAGAACGACGCCACGCGCTGCATGGTTTTCGCCAGATCCGGCGACGTGACAAACGCCATGTTGTCCTGCGGGGTATAGAACAGATGGGTGGTTTTGAGCTGCGCCTGATACCCGGCGAGATCGGTCCCGGAGGCGGCGGCCATGGCATTCAGCGCGCCGGCATCCTGCGCTTTCATCAGCCCCATCATCTCGTACCATGCGCCGGTGAGTGCTTTGCCCAGCGCCGGGTTGTCTTTCAGGGTTTCGGTGTTGACCACCATCATGTCGATAAGCTCACCCGGTACCTGCGAGGAGCTGAACACTTCGGTGGTGTTTGGCGTGCCTTTGATGACGGAAAGCTGCGGGTTCCACGCCACCGCAGCCTGCACACTGGCGGTCCCGAACGCAGAGACGATATCTGCGTCCGAGGTATTCACCACGGTGACGTCTTTCTCTGCGAGCCCGGCTTTTTCCAGACCGCGCACCAGCAGATAGTGGGACACGGAGAGCTCAGGCAGGTAGACCTTCATCCCTTTCAGATCTTTCAGGGTTTTGCCCTTACCTTTCATCACTACTCCGTCGTTGCCTTCCGAGTAGCTACCGAGGATCAGCGCCGTGGTGTCTACCCCGCCCGCGGCTGGTATGGTCAGCGCATCCATATTGGTCATGGTGCAGCCGTCAAACTGCCCTGCTGTGTACTGGTTGATGGATTCGATATAGTCGTTGAGCTGCACAACGTTGATTTTGATGCCGTATTTGCTGGCCCATTTATCGATGATTTTGCTACTGCTGATGGTGCCCCAGGGCATCCACCCGGCGTAGATGGTCCAGCAGACGTTGAACTCTTTTTTCACAGCGGCGAACGTGGGGAGACTGACCAGCATTGCCAGCGACAGTACAAGAGAGCGGAGTAATGGCGTTTTTTTCATGCTTGACCTCTGAGTGGCACAAAATTAAGGGGCAGCGCGACACCGTCTGGTGCTGCTGTCTCCCGGGCTTTTGTCCCGCCGTGTAACCTCTCAGAGGTCGCCAGCTCTTGGACCAGCCATTCACCGTGGTGAACCGGAACCCTAGCCAGCTATTGTTCAAATTGTGGTGTGCTGCCCTTTCACGGTTAATTAAGCAAGGGGTGTGCCAGGATGGTTTTGCTTCGTTTTTTAGTAGGTTGGCGATTGCTGTGAGTTGGGTTTCACTGTTTTGGGGAGCGGTTTGGGGGATGTGCACTGCGGTGGGGCGTTTTGGGGCGGCGATTTGAATTGCCGGATAAATTAATGCATTAATGATATTTCTGCGTGGACGAAGGAAAAACGATGGAGATGGACGACTGGTGGTTTGGCTGGAAGGGTTTCACTCCCGAACGCCCCTGTCCTGGCAAAGTTGTGTTGATGGTTGGCGCGGGGATCTCCATTGATTCCCCTTCACGGCTCCCAGGAGGATACGAACTCACGGAAGCCCTGCTTGACCACTTGCTTGACAGCAACGCGGCTGACGAAATTAAAACGGTATTTGGTCAATGTGAGCAGTGGATGGGGCGACGCCTGCCACGTCTGGAGCATGTTCTTGATAAAGCGTTTGAACCTTCAACCATTGAAGGCGTCGAGCGTAGCGGTGCCGCCCGGGAACTGCTGCGTATCTTTTCCCAACGCCCCCCAAATGCGAATCATCATCTGATTGCCGATTACCTGATTAAGCACCGTGGCTGGTGTATCACCACTAATTTTGATGACTGTATCGAGCAGGCTGGTTGTCATCAGATCCCTGTGCATGTGATTGACCCCGCGACCAAAACCCTGGACATCCTGCACCGGGAATACGGTGAAGACTGGGGTATCATCAAAGTGCACGGCACAATTGAACACGGCTGTACAGGACTTGGCGCAACACTTGCCGACCTGGAGCACGGGCTACCCGAAGCCTTCAAAATACGCCTCGAACAGGTAACAAATCAGGCCGATTTAATGGTTGTCGCAGGCTACAGTGGTACCGACCATTTCGACATTAATCACTGGATCCGCGATCGCTGGAATGGGAAGCGCTCGACGCGATTAGTCTGGATTGACCACCGCCCCAGCGTTGAAGAAGAGTTCTGGCGACTCAAAGAACATGAAAATCGCGAGCCGAGAGTCTACTGGCAATACGCTTTCGGCGGTATGAAGATTCAGCACGGACCCACGTTAGCATTACTGTCATCCCTGCTGGGGACCCCTCGTAAAACGGTTAAAGATACCGAAGAGAATGGCGACTGGTGGCGTACGGCCCTGGCAGATTATTACTCCCCTACCAAGAAAGAAAAGTACCTTACCGGCACTCGTCTGGCCAGCTCTATCGGTCTTGGCCAACTAGCCGAGGAACAGCTCCGTTATTTGAAACGCCAACTGGAAGACGACGATATGTTGGTGCCTTTCGAAGCAGAGATTTACTACTCCCGTGGGTTTATTGCCGGGGCGTTATGGTTACAAAACTATCTAAAATCATCGCACGAAAAAAACAGAAAAGTGAACAGCACCGCCCTGATCCGAGCTGAAGGAAAACCTGTAAAAGCGCTTCTGTTTTATTTTGTGCGCTGGTTAAAAAGCTCACGCAGACTCTCACTTGATGAGCAAATAGACGCGTTTGCCTGTCTACTTGATATCCACGAGCGGAGGCAACAATGGCGACTCTGGCAAAGTAAACCGTTTCGACGTCTGGGCGAAAAGGGATGTAGCGTATTCCGGCGGTATTTCATGAAGCTTGAGAACAATAAATTGCCGCTGTATCTGCATGGAAGGATGCAAATGCAGTCCATTCGCCTGGGCACGCTGTTTTACGATGAAGAGGCTTTTTCCTTTGGCGATGTCTGGAATTTACTCTACCGCGAGAATAGTCCACCGAGTTTTTTTACCCCGTACGGCCCTGCAATCCCAGGTTTCTATCTGATTGAACGCAGCACTGCGCGTGAAGAAGACCGCATTGCCGACCTGGTGCTGGCGAATATTAATTACGTCAATACCCTCCTTTCCGCTCTGCGGCGTCGCTGGCCTAAGGGTAGCGAAAGTGTATTTAAGGAAAGACAGCGAAGAGATGGATATGTTGATTCAGGAGACTATGCGGTGACGTATATCGTGCAACTGTTAAACGACAGCTCACAGATGGTTAGTGCTTTGAATGCACCGCATTTACACATCCTGATTGCCAGAGCCTGGATCAGGGCGGACAGTATTTTAGGCGGTATCGAATACTGGAAACAGCAGCGGCTTTATCTCGGCAGTCCGCGTTCGCTAACGACATAAAGAGGCGGTATTACACCTGACCTCTTTTGCTGCAAAGCGGACAGAGGGTGCCCAGCCCCCCATCACTCAAGGATGTTGCAACGTTAAAATTGATAGCTGTAATTGACACTCGCAAACCACAGGTGCGGATCGTCATAGCTTCCTTTTAGGTATTCTGGCGACTGGACGCGGGAAGACTGCATGTGTAAGTACGATAAGGCGAACCCAATATTGCTTTGCGGTGTTATTTGATACTGCGCACCGGTCGCAAAACGCCACTCATCGCCGGTAGGTAATGAAAGCGCAACATCATTTTGTGACTCATAGACCGTACTGTCGAACGCCACCCCGGCATTGATTCGCCACTGTTCTGTTGGACGATATTGCAACCCAAACGCGGCATGCCAGGAGTCTTTGAGGCGATTTTTATGAGCGGTTTGCTGTCCGGCAACCGTAATCTGTGGACTCCCAAATTGACTCCAGTCCTGCCATCCAAGGTCACCCATTATTGACCACGTGTGGGATATATCATGCACCAGGCTAAACATGATTTGTTGAGGCGCCCTGACCTGCGCAGAAATTGGGAGATCATATTCCACGTTGGGTAAATTCGGGAAACGGGCTTTCGCATTAATATTAAAATCATAGTCCGCTTTACTGTTCCAGGTGATACCCGCACGCGTTTGATCGGTAAGCGCCATTAATAACCCCAGACGGTAGCTCATTACCCAGTCATGATCTTTCTCTTTTACGTCGGTATCGTCGACATTACGCGTTAGCGAAAGGAATCCATAATTTAGGTTAACGGATCCCCCCACAGAAACACGGTCACTGAGCTTATAAGCCAGGGACGGACTTAATGTCATTGCAACCATT
Source organism: Enterobacter cloacae complex sp. SHL021 (assembly GCF_049237765.1). NCBI lineage: Bacteria > Pseudomonadati > Pseudomonadota > Gammaproteobacteria > Enterobacterales > Enterobacteriaceae > Enterobacter > Enterobacter cloacae complex sp. SHL021. Next base: position 35,173 of record NZ_JBMKJG010000009.1, read on the forward strand.
GTACTTTTTTTAATAAGGCGATCGCCGGCCCAGTTACCAAAATCAATTCCCAGACCATAATTGCCATATAAACCTACACCGGCATATAGTCTGTCATTGACTTTTTGCGAATAAAAGGCGCTTGCATTGGGGAATAAATTCATCACATTACCAGGACTTTTGCGACCAGACGCATTATCCAGGTCATAGGAAATATCACCATCCATGGCCTGTAAACCCCCTGTAAACATATGATCGGGAAGCCGCGTCATGCCCGCCGGGTTGGTCACGATTGTGGACGCGTCCTGAGCACGTGCAGCCTGGCCCGCACCGGCAAGCGCGGCATCTTCGGTTCCAATCTCATAGAAATAGAGTGCGCTGGCCTGCGTTGCGGGTGAAAGAAACGTTATCAGATAAAACAACGCCGTTTTTCTCATATGCTATTTTCCTGTTATCGAATGATAATTTTACTTCCGCGTTTTTTTCCATCACCCTGCTACCGTCAGGCTGTATTACCCTTTTTAACGACGTGGTATATACATTAAATACACAGCAACGTTCCGCACTCTCATTATTTTTCAGGCAGACGCAATCCTGTTGAGCATAGACCAGCCTTCCCGTTCCGCAATGTCGTATAACGTTACCCTGCCTGAAGAAAAAAAGAAAACCCGATCGTTGCGTAAATTTATTATTAAACAACTCTTAAGGTTACATTTTTGAAAAGTTAACTATTCTTAAATGGCATTTGACATGTATCAGTGCCAGACGAGGATGTGCTTAAGCGTTTCAAAGGCATATGCCGCTGGTTTCTTCTGCTCACTCAATCAGGAAACGCTTATGAAGGTTCATGTGATAGCTTCTGCAGTTTTGCTGGCATTGACTTTTTCCCACCACGCTGTTGCTGCCGATGCCCCGCTCTCCCCATTGATGAAACAACTGAATAACGGCAACTGGCTGGCTCAGGACGAGGCACAATCGCTCAGCGATGAACTGTATTATCAGGACGCTATCCAGGCCTACATTCAAACCCTGCCCCTTCTGAACACCATTGGGCTACGTGACGGTTCTGAAGCGGCGTTTGGTAAAGGCTATAACGTTCTCCCTATCTGGAAAGAGCGCATGGATAGCCGGGCGGTGGTTCCAACGCCAAACGGGGATGTCATCTATTCGATGAGTTACCTTGATCTGAAAGAAACGGGCCCATTGGTGATTAAAGCCCCGGCGAACGTCATCGGTATGTTTACCGATTTCTTCCAGAAAACCATTACCGATGTGGGTGCCATCGGTCCGGATCGGGCTCGCGGTGGGCTGTATCTGTTATTACCCCCTGATTATGAGGGCCCTGTGCCGCAGGGTTATTACGCCTTTAAATCATCGACTTACAATGTGTTTCTCTTCTTCAGAACCATCATGGGCAAAGGCGACGGTAAACCTGACCCCATCCCGGCGGTTAAAAATGCCGAAACGACGCGCATTTATCCCCTCTGGGATGTTGAGAAAGACGTGAAGCCGATGCAGTTCCCGGATGCCAGCGGTAAACGCGTCAATATGATGTATCCAACCGATGCCAGTTATTGGCAAAAGCTGAAAGCCTTCGTGGATTATGAGCCGTTAACAGCGATCCCTGAGGAAACGCGTAGCGCGTTGTTAAGCATCGGGATTGTTAAAGGAAAGCCATTCGCCCCAACGGCGAAGCAGCAGGAAATGCTCAACAAAGCGGTTACGACTGCGCCGCGAATGATACTGGCACGCCGACAAGTGGGGCGTGAAGATCAGCGTCAGCTCTACTACAAAGACCGCCAGTGGGAGAACTCCTGGGCGGGGGCAACCGCAGAGTGGATGCAGTACGGAACGCTGGATGCCAACCAGCGTGCGGCATTCTTCCAGATCGCCTATTCCAGCGCCGCAGCTATGGTCATGCATACGACCGGCGCCGGTTCAAAATATCCCTATGCGGTTAAAGATAATACCGGCAAGTTCCTTGATGGAAGCAACACCTATAAGTTGCATTTACCACCGAATCCACCCGCTGCGCTGTTCTGGGCGGTCACCGCCTACAATATTACCGACGGTACCATGCCTGAAACGGACCAGTTATTACCTTCTACAAACGGCTACTACAACATCCCGAAAAACAGCGACGGTTCCATTGATCTCTGGTTCGGCCCGAACAAGCCGGATGGCGTAGACGATGCCGCTTTTATCAAAACCGTGCCTAATCGTAATTTCCTTGTGGCGTTGCGTCTCTACGGCACAGAAGACGGTTTTTACGATCAAACCTGGGTACCAGACGATCTGGTTCAGACAAACAAATAAGGACCTTACGATGAGTAAATTAAAAACACTGGCACTTTTTACTGCCCTGGCCCTGAGTGCCAACGTTTTTGCCGAGAGCGCACCACTCACTATTCAGCATCCCACGCGTTTCGATCAGCTTAATCAACCCTCTTTAGACGTGCAGATGCCAGAAGCCTACGTGAAGGCAATAGCGCAGCAGGCTTATATCTGGGGCTGGCCGATGGTCAATCAGTTCAACCGACGCGAGACAATTACGAAGGCGCCTGAACCCGCACTGAATGGCGGTATGGTGCCGGTTGCACCAATGGGGCAGCTCAGTATGCTGACGGATTACATCAAGCCTGAAGAAACCTTCGTAACCTGTCCGAATCAGGACGTGGCTTACGGTCTGGGCTTCTTTGAGTTGGATAAAGAACCGGTTGTGCTACAGGTGCCAGACTTTGGCGACCGCTTCTGGGTTTACGCCATTTATGATGCACGAACCGATCAAATTGGTAACGTCGGTAAGCCCTATGGCACTAAACCTGGCTTTTATTTGTTAGTCGGACCTGACTGGAAAGGCGAAACGCCGAAAGGCATTAACGGCATCATCCGCTCTTCAACGGAAATGGCAAACGTGATACCGCGTATCCAGATGGATGACACGGCCGAAGACAGAGCGGCGATTCAGGCACCGATCAAAGAGGTCATGACTTATCCGTTAAGCCAGTTTGACGGCAAAATGAAAACCTACGACTATTCGAAATTACCGTCTATCGGTGAAAAAGCCGACCCCAACGCAGGTGAAACGAAGTGGGTTATACCCGAAAAGTTCTTCGATCAGCTTGAGAATGTGTTGAATAAAGTGCCACCGTTACCGGGTGAAGAAGCCATGTATGCCCAATACCGTCACCTTGTCGAAATGGGTAAGAAAAACCCTGAAATCCGCAAGTGGATGGATGAAACAGCAGTCGAGACGGATAAAACGGTTATCGCCGAGTTTTTCAAATGGAAACATAACGGTGTACCGGCGGGTAATGGCTGGAACCGCTCAAAAAATAACGCTGAATTTGGGGTCGATTATTACAACCGGACCGGCACTTCAAAATCGAATATGTTCGATAATAAGCCGAACGAAACGCAATATTTCTACACGGATAATGACGCTGCCGGTGCCCAGCTCTCTGGTGCACATAACTACACCGTCACCTTCCCGAAAGGTCAGCTTCCGCCGGTGAAAGGCTTCTGGTCTTTAACCCTCTATAACAGTAAACACCTTTTCAGCCCTAACGAACTGAATCGCTACTCGCTGGGGACAAAAAATAAAAATCTGAAATTTAATGATGACGGCTCCCTGACGCTGTATGTGAGCAAAACCCGGCCTTCAGAGGATAAACTCAATAACTGGTTACCTGCACCAGACGGTACATTCTCACTGTACATTCGAGCGTACTGGGGCGAACAAGCCATTCTGGATGGCACCTGGCAACCGCCTAAAATTGAAACCACGAATTGATCGCAATGACATCTACAAAGGGGCTCATCGGAGCCCCTTTATCCTTTCTTTAAGCGGCTAATGACCTTTTGCTGTACACAACGAGCAACCATACGTGGCATCTTCAGGCTGCGCCGCGGAGAATTGTGGTTTTTTGTGGCTTAGCTGAGTTTAATGGCAAAGATTCCGGATAACGATGGTTCGTTTCAGATAGACAGAAACCGTTTTGGCTGGAATGCGTGAATGTTGATCAGTATGATTGCGAGCAGCATCGCCAGTTAAGATTTGCTGAGAGGACAATATGGATGTTACTGAAGAGGCTTTGTTGAGTTCTGGCTTTACGCGATCTGACTTGCAGAAGATTAAGAACAACGTTGAAAGCTATGGTGGAACATTGGGGGAAGCAATTCAGGATCTGGCTAATCGATTCAGGGTTGTTTTATGGATAACATCATCTTGCCTATTGGTTTTTATCATTCTTGTGTTGTTTTCATCGAAAGAAAATATAATTAGCGGTGGAATATCAATACTCATCACTGTCTTCATCGTTACATTTATTCAGCCGCCAGTCTTGTCTTACAAATCCTGGCGATTCTGGAGAAAACATAAAGATTAATGGTTCGATGCTTCAGTGCAAAGCAGGTTGAAAATAATTTTCGTCTTGAGGCGAAAAATCATATCCACCTTTCGCCCTGGTATTTGCTCTCCTGCTCACTAAATTCAAAAAGTGAAAGGAGAGTGTCCTGACACTATAAGAATTTATGATGGATTTCTGTATTATAATTTGGTGAGATCCCCCATGTCCCATAAAGAAGAATTGCCAGGAACTTGGTCAAAAATAAAGCCAAACTTCTGCTGAGCCCAAACTAAAAATAGCCCTTCAGACTGTCCGCACTCTGGGCAGTGAAGCGTATCTGTACGATGCTCGGCGGGAAACCATGAAAAAATTGTAAAATGCAGACTACACTTCATACATTTGACTTTTTTTTCCACATATTTGGCAGTTGTTTTTACGAGCTTTTGGACATGCGCAAGACCAGCATCTGTTATGTTTGATTGTCCTCCATCAAGGCTCATAAAACCAGCATGCGCAAGTTCAAATAATTCTTCAGGGTATTGTTTTGCGTTCTTCGAATTAAAGAAAAAATTCTGCCTATTAATCGTAATAAAAAAACCTCCGCCAGTTCGTTCTATGAATGCCGGGCTCTCTTCACATGCTACCGCCAATAAAATTTCCGTTGCACGATCAGAAAGATCCTTGCTCTTACCCTCAGCTTTCAACGTTTCAATGATTACAGCCGATAGTGCATGCATTTCTTCTCCAGTCATCTGAGGCTGTAAAGGTAGCTTCCCTTTTTCCACCATATCGTACACAGCATCACGATGCCCTTTTAATTCTTCCCTGCTAAATCCTTTAGTCATCTGCATTTTTGTGTGAATAGATGAGTGACATAAAATACATATTGGCATTAAATTATCCTCATCGTTAGAACCACCTTCGCTTTGCTCGACAATATGGTGTATTTGAATCTGCAATGGTGAAAATCTTCTGCAAATGCAGCAATGTCTAGCTGATTTAACAAGTATTTTGGCAGCAATGCTATCAGGAATTGACATTCTTACTCCGGTTCTACATTTTCAAACTTAAATTGCTTAATAGATCAGCCTATTCAGGCCGTGACTCAATCCATACCTTATTTAAATTATGCGAAAATGTCTCTTAGCGCTACAAAAATAGCATCAGTTCTCTATAAACATGGACATACGACTACATTACTATTGCGTACACATCCTTTAACCCCTCTTGTGTAGTGGCCAACTGTGTTGCTTACCGCGTTTTACTGGTAGAAATGTACATGGAGTGGACATTATGGGCATTGCAATACATTAAGTGTTGGGGAGTCTTATAATCTAGCTTTAAAAATGTTTATGCTCAACTCCAGTGAGACATAGTTTTCGTGGAGCGTCTGAGTTCCTCTATTTCGTAAACTTTAAGTAGCTTATGTCTGCGCCTCGCTCATAGCGGCCATTTCCCCACCAGATCGCAAAAACCATAACAACACAACCCTCAAAAACCTCAAAGGGGCCCATCCAGCCCCTTTCTCACACCACCCTCTAAGCAGCTAGCAAAGCCTGCCCGCACTCAGTGCGCCACAATTCGCGGCTCCTTCACAAACTCCGCCAGAAGCCAAATCATATCGTGCAGCAGCCCCGTAAGCTCTTTTGCAACGTTCGCGGGCAATGTCCCCCCTTTAACGGCTTGGGTAAGTGCCAGCGCATAGTCTATCTGAGTAGCGGTGTCGTGCCAGCAGTCTGGCACGCAGGAGGTCATTTTTTCTCCCACAATCAACTGTTCAATAAGGTTCGGCGGGAGATCGGCATCGCAGAGTTCGCGCAGTCGATGAAGCGCTTGCAGCAGGCGCTCGCAGAGTGCAGAGCTAATGACGCTATCATCGCTTTCGACCAGCACGGTCACCAGCGCGGCGCAGTTGTCCGCCACGTCAAAGAGGTCGGCGTCAACCGGAAGGGGTCGGGTAATAAGTTGCTGAATAATGTTTTCGTCAGATTGCAGGTAAGACAGGGTTGGGATAGTAGCCATAAGGCATCCTCAGTGTATGAAATTGAATTAACCACCCGATGAGTTCCTACGCTCGAGGGGGCAGCGCTGACGGAGGTAGGAATACCGCCCACAGAGAAAACGGCCAGTCTTAACGACTGCTCCGCCAGCGCCACCGTGATTTTAACGGCATATGCACTGTTGCGACAAAATAAAGTCGCACTGTGAGATCCGGGTTCCTACACCCGATTGCGGATGTGCCGCAACGCCGTCACTTTACGACCCAGGTAACCGGAATTAAAGCATTAACCTTCATTTTCACCGGGTTACTTTTAGGTTTGCGAGGCTCCTTCCAGAAAGCCAGTCTTCCCGCCTAAATTTTCAGCGTATCGATCACTGCTCTCAGGGCTGGCGACACATTGCGATGCGGATAATAGAGAAACAACCCGTCCATCCGCAGGCTGTAGCGTTGCAAGACCCGGATAAGCGTTCCGCGTTCCAGATCGTCCGCCACGAGCTCCACCGGAATATAGGCTAGCCCCAGGCCCAGCCGGGCAGCTTCCGCTTCCATGTAACTGTCCGACAGCGCCCATTGTCCTTCTGGCCGGTGAAAGATTTTCTTGTCGTCCTGAACCAGTTCCCAGTGATAAAGATTACCGTCGGCAAACTGATACGCAATGCAGGGGTGCCTCACCAAATCCTCAGGTGTTTGCGGAAAACCATAGCGGCGGAAGTGCTCTGGTGCCGCAACCACGCCCATTTCCATGTCAGCCGTGATGCGTACCGCAATCATCCCCTGCCCGACCTCAGGCCCCAGCCTGACGCCCGCATCAAACCGCTCGGCAATGATGTCAACGAAGCGGCTTTCATTCATCAGTTCAAGGCGGATATCCGGGTAACGCTGCTTGAAGATGGCGAGCTTTGGCAGCAGGCATTTATCGATAGCGTGCTGGCTGGCATTGATGCGCACCGTACCGGACGGCGTCTGGCGGTAATGGGCCAGGGTGGCCAGCCCGGTATCAAGCGTATCGAATGCTGACTCCGTGGTTTGATAAAGCTGCTCCCCGGCGTGGGTAAGTGACAATTTTCGTGTGGTACGCACCAGAAGCTGAACGCCCAACCGCGCCTCCAGCTCACGTACCGAGCGGCTGATCCCGGATTGTGCCAGCCCGAGTCGCTGCGCGGCTGCCGTGAAGCTTCCCTCGCGTACCACCTGCATAAACAAGTACAGCTCGTTGTAGTTTTCCCGTTTCGCCATCGCGCCTGCTCTCTGATTCATAACAAATTGGTATTAATCTTAGCAATTTTCACCCTCTAATCAGCACGATTTCTGCTCCCTATACTCCCCTTATCACAACAACGCACGGGATCTCTAATGAAAACATTCACCCAAAAACTGTCAGTGGCGATGCTGCTGTGTGCATCTTTAAGTGGAGTGACAACAATGAGTTATGCAGAAACGACTAACCCAAACGCGCCCATTTCGATGGTGACCACCTGGGATAAAACCTTCGCCAAAAGTGATAAGGTTGACCATCGTAAGGTGACATTCCAGAACCGATACGGCATTACCCTGGTGGGAGATCTTTATCTGCCTAAAAACCGTGGGGACCGCAAGCTGGCGGCGATTGCCGTTAGCGGGCCGTTTGGCGCGGTCAAGGAGCAATCCAGCGGGCTCTATGCGCAGACGATGGCCGAACAAGGGTTTGTCACGCTGGCGTTCGACCCGTCTTACACTGGCGAAAGCGGCGGCCAGCCACGCAACGTGGCCTCGCCGGACATCAACACCGAAGACTTCAGCGCCGCGGTCGATTTCCTGGGCCTGCAGCAAGAGGTTGATCGAAACCGTATCGGCATTCTGGGTATTTGTGGCTGGGGCGGCATGGCACTGAACGCGGCAGCAATGGACACCCGCGTAAAAGCGGTTGCCACCAGCGTGATGTATGACATGAGCCGTGCCATGGGCCACGGCGTTGGCGACGGGAAAGATCGCTATTCCACGGCCGATCGTCGGGCCGTACTGCAGTATCTGAACGAGCAGCGCTGGAAAGATGCCGAAAACGGCACCTTCGCGCACGGCGGCCATGATATCTATGTCGATGAAAACGGCAACGTAACGGCGGCTGAGCGTATTCTGCCAGAAGCATTACCCGCCAACCCGAATCCGGTTCTGAAGGAGTTTTATGACTACTACCGGATGTCGCGCGGATTCCATGCACGCTCCGTCAACTCCACCGGCGCATGGACAGCAACCATGCCGTTGTCTTTTATGAACATGCCGCTGTTAAGCTACGCCGGGGAGATCAGCATCCCGACGCTTATCGTGACGGGTGAAAAAGCGCACTCCCGCTATTTTGCCGAGGACGAGTTTAAAACCGTTGGCAGCAAACAGAAAGAGCTGGTCATTGTCCCGGGCGCAAACCATGTCGATCTTTACGACAATGCCGCCGGAAAGATCCCGTTTGCACAGTTTGAGCGATTCTTCAAAACCAGCCTGAAATAAGCCGTTCTGCCCGGGATCCTGCAGGCCGCATACGCGTTAGCCTGAAGCATGACGAGCATACGCCACCCGAGCCAAACGGGTGGCCCTCTCTACGCCTTGATGAAATCTGACTATGTCCGCACTAAGCCAAACCACGCAATCGAACCGTGAACATACGTACTGGGGCGGCATTTTTGCCCTGACCCTGTGCGTATTTGTTTTGATCGCCTCTGAATTTATGCCCGTTAGCCTGCTTACCCCGCTCGCCCGAGATTTAAGTGTCACCGAGGGGCTGGCGGGCCAGGGGATTGCTGTCTCCGGCGCACTGGCCGTCCTGACCAGCCTGACGCTTTCTCAACTGGCTGGCAGCATGAACAGAAAATATCTCCTGCTGGGAATGACGCTACTGATGGCCCTGTCGGGAACGATTATTGCCTTTGCACCGAACTATCCGGTCTATATAACCGGCCGCGCCCTGATCGGTATTGCCATCGGCGGATTCTGGTCCATGTCTGCGGCAACGGCTATTCGCCTGGTGCCACAACATCAGGTATCGCGCGCGCTGGCTATTTTCAACGGGGGCAACGCGCTGGCGACGGTGGTTGCCGCCCCACTTGGCAGTTATCTCGGCACGACTATTGGCTGGCGTGGCGCCTTCCTGTGTCTGGTGCCCGTGGCAATAGTCGCGTTCATTTGGCAATGCTATAGCCTGCCTGATATGAAGGGGAATGACCGGGCAACATCGCATGGGACGGTCTTTCGGTTGTTTCGTCAGACGGCCGTTATTGCAGGCATGCTTGCCTGCGGCCTGTTCTTTATGGGTCAGTTTGCGTTATTTACCTATGTGCGTCCGTTCCTTGAAACCGTTACCCACGTTAGCGACTCCGGGTTGTCGTTGATATTGTTAACCATCGGCGTTTCAGGTTTTGTAGGTACTCTCGTGATTGCCATGGCGCTCAACGCGTCATTTTACCTGACGTTAATGGCCATTCCCCTGCTGATGGCCACCATTGCGGGCGGGTTGATTCTGACCGGGCACAACGTATGGGCCGTTGCCGCGCTGTTAGGGCTCTGGGGAATGCTGGCGACGGCGGCACCTGCCGGGTGGTGGACGTGGATCGCCCGTACGCTTCCGGAAGATGCTGAGGCTGGCGGTGGGTTAATGGTTGCGGTGATCCAGCTTGCCATTGCGCTGGGATCAACTACCGGAGGCATGATGTTTGACTATTTGGGCTGGCAGAGCACCTTTCTCATGAGCGGCCTGCTGCTTCTCAGTGCGGCTGGAGTGACATGGCGGCTCGCACGTCTGAACAGATAACGCCGCAGAGGATTAATTGCCGCTTTTCTATGGCGCTGGTGTATTGTTTTTGAACCCACAATCACTGTGAAGAGGCGCGACAGCATGATCACTATCCTTGGCAAAACCACCTCCATCAACGTGCGTAAAGTCCTCTGGACCTGCGAAGAGGCCGGAATTGCATATCAGCAGGAAGATTACGGCAGCGGATTTGCCTCGACGGAAACGGACGCCTTCCGCGCCCTGAATCCCAACGCCATGGTGCCGGTGTTGATCGACGACGATTTTGTGCTGTGGGAATCGAATTCAATCTGCCGCTACCTGGTGCGCAAAGCCGGACGCGATGACCTGCTGCCATCGCAGCCGCAGGCCTGCGCTAACGTCGAGCGCTGGATGGACTGGCAGGCAACCGAATTCAACAACGCCTGGCGCTATGTCTTTCCGGCGCTGGGGCGCAAAAACCCGGACTATAACGATCCCGTGCGGATTGCCGCCGGGATAAAAGAGTGGAACCACTGCATCGGCATTCTTGAGCAGCAGGTGCAGCGCACCGGCTCCTTTACTGCGGGCGAAACGTTTACGCTTGCAGATGTAGTGTTGGGGCTGTCGGTGAACCGCTGGAAGATGACGCCTTTTGACAAACCCGCGGTGCCTGCCATTGATGCCTGGTTTGAACGTCTTAATCAGCGCCCGGCATTTTTGCGACACGGAAATAACGGCATGGTCTGAATTCCCCACGGCCCTATATTCAGCAAGGATATTTTATTTAATTACAAAACCCTGCATGTCGTCAGAGGGAATAATAATTAAGCCATATCCTGGACTGTCCGTTGTATCGCTTTGCTAGCCTGACGTTTCAGGCAAAGCTCACCCCGGAGGTATTCTTGCTGATTAAACTCAAAAAAGAACGAACGCATCAGGAGGATCGCCGGTTAGCCCTCTGGCTGGCGACATCCGCCGGCTTGCTCAACGCCATCGCCCTTGGGGCATTTGGCTTTTTCCCCTCTCACATGACCGGCAATACCTCACAATTATCCAGCGAAGTCTCTTCCACCGATCTGAACGATATTATTTTCTTTGGCTCCATTATTCTGGCGTTTGTCACGGGTGCCATTCTTGCGCGCATTATTGTTATCTGGGGCATTATCCATAATATCCGCCTGGTTTTTTGCCAGATCCTGTTTGTCGAAGGGTTATTACTGACCGGCATTTCGGTTTACGAGATGTATTTCCATGCCCTCACCAGCAACCGCACAATTATTATCTTTCTCTGTGGTCTGATGGGGATCCACAATTCCACCTCCACCCAGCTCTCCAGCGGCCGGGTGAGATCGACGCACATCACCGGCACGCTGACGGACGCGGGAATATCGCTGGCCTCGGTAGTCGTGGCGATGCTGCGCAGGGACTACTCCAAAGATACGGCGGCGCAGAAAAGCCAGCTTAAAACCCACTTAACCACCCTGTTCTCGTTTATTACGGGCGGTATCGCAGGGTTACTCCTGTTCCGGTGGATTGGCTTTAATGCGATGCTGGCGCTGGGTGTCATACTGGCGCTGGTATCCGTTTGTTCCATGATTACCATCGCGGTGCGCGTGCGCAAAGTTCGCGCAGCCCTCGGCCGATAGTCAAAACGCAGAGGGCAGAATGTCGCGACAGTTGTGACACCGTCACTTTCATGAAGTCGCTTTAGGACTATTCTGCCCTCTCACAGCCAGCCCTTACCTCATAAGGCTTAATCAAGGTTGTCACTAGTTTCATAGGGTTACTGATTTTCCCCCTTCGCTGGAACCCTTCCCAAACGCTTGCTATAGGTCAACTACCCCTGCCGAAACATGGCATAACAACAGGCAACCGCTGGTTGCGATAACGCATGCGCACAGGGAGACACACCGCAATGCATCCATTACTCAAACGCTCGCTGCTGTTTGTCGGCGCCATTATCGTGGTTCTGGCCCTCCTCACCTGGGGAATTGGGCTGGAGACGATCAAGGCGCGCCAGGTTGACCTGATCTACCTCGGGCAACAGCATTTAATCCTCGTATTTTCCTCGATGTTCTTCGCACTGCTGGTTGGCATTCCGGCGGGTATCCTGCTCAGCCGCCCGGCGGCGCGTGGGGTAGCCGAATACGTGATGCAAATCTTCAACGTCGGCAACACCCTGCCGCCGCTGGCCGTTCTGGCGCTGGCGATGGTGGTGATTGGCATTGGCGATACGCCAGCCATCATTGCCCTGTTTCTTGCCTCGCTGCTGCCGATTGTGCGCAATACCTACGCCGGGCTGTGCTCGGTGCCGTCGTCGTTACTGGAAGCGGCCAACGGGATTGGGATGACCAAATGGCAGCGTCTGCGCCAGGTGGAGTTACCTAACGCCTGGCCGGTGATGCTGTCGGGCATCCGCATCGCCACCGCCATTAATGTGGGTACAGCTCCGCTGGCCTTCCTGATTGGCGCCAGCAGTTACGGCGAGCTGATTTTCCCCGGCATCTACCTGAACGACTTCCCGACGCTGATCCTGGGCGCGGCGGCCACCGCGCTGTTTGCCCTGATCCTTGACACGCTGCTGGCTGCGCTGGGTCGCGTGATGAGTCCCCATCTCGCTCGATAACAATAACAAGGAGCTTTCATGAGACTAATATCCAGCCTGACGGCGCTGTGTGCCGCGGCGCTCTTCACCAGCCAGGCGATAGCCGCCCCGCTGATTCTGGCAACCAAGAGCTTTACCGAGCAGCATATTCTCTCGGCCATGACCGTGCAGTACCTGCAAAAGAAAGGGTTCCAGGTGCAGCCGCAAACCAATATTGCGACCGTTATCTCCCGTAACGCGATGATCAACAAACAAATTGATATGACCTGGGAGTACACCGGTACGTCGTTGATCATCTTTAACCATATCAACAAGCGCATGTCGCCGCAGGAGTCTTACGAGACGGTTAAGCGTCTGGACGCGAAGCACGGTCTGGTCTGGCTCAAACCCGCCGATATGAACAACACCTATGCCTTCGCCATGCAGCGTAAACGCGCCGAAGCGGAACATATCAACACCATGTCTGAGATGGTGGCGAAGATTGAGCAGGTGCGTAAAACCAACCCGGATAAAAACTGGCTGCTGGGACTGGATCTTGAGTTTGCCGGGCGCAGCGATGGGATGAAGCCGCTGCAGAAGGCCTACAACATGGAGCTGGACCGTCCGCAGATCCGCCAGATGGATCCCGGTCTGGTATATAACGCGGTGCGCGACGGTTTTGTTGATGCCGGGCTGATCTACACCACCGACGGCCGCGTGAAAGGTTTCGACCTCAAAGTACTTGAAGATGATAAAGGCTTCTTCCCGAGCTATGCCGTCACCCCGGTGGTGCGTAAAGACACGCTGGAGGCGAACCCGGGGCTGGAAGAGGCGCTTAACACCCTCTCCGCCCAGCTCAACAACGACGTTATCACCGAGCTGAACAAGAAGGTGGATATCGATCATCAGTCACCGCAGCAGGTCGCCCGTGATTTCCTGCGTAGCAAAAAGCTGTTGTAGGAGGCGCTATGGAGACGATTCACTACATTCTGGATAACTGGGATTACCTGTTAACCCTGACGCTGCAGCATCTGTGGCTGGTGGCGCTGGCGGTTGGCCTGGCCATTATTATCGGCGTTCCGCTCGGCATTCTAATTGTCCGTCACAAATGGCTGGCGACACCGGTGCTGGGCATCGCGACCATCGTGCTGACCATTCCGTCCATCGCCCTGTTTGGCCTGATGATCCCGCTGTTTTCGCTGATCGGTCAGGGCATTGGCGCCCTGCCCGCCATTACCGCGGTGTTTCTCTACTCGCTGCTGCCGATTGTACGCAACACCCATACCGCGCTGGACAGCCTGCCGCCGGGTCTGCGTGAGGCCGGACGCGGCATCGGCATGACCTTCTGGCAGCGGCTGCGCTGGGTTGAAATTCCCATGGCGCTACCGGTGATTTTCGGCGGCATCCGCACCGCCGTGGTGATGAACATCGGCGTAATGGCGATTGCCGCCGTGATTGGCGCGGGCGGCCTGGGCCTGCTGTTGCTTAACGGCATCGGCGGGAGCGATATCCGCATGTTGATTGCGGGGGCGCTGATGATTTGTCTTTTAGCGATTGTGCTCGACTGGCTGCTGCACCGTCTGCAGGTGGTACTGACTCCGAAGGGGATTCGATAATGATAAAACTGGAAAACCTCACCAAACATTTTTCACAGAAGCATGGCCAGACCTTTAAGGCCGTGGACAACGTCAACCTGAACGTGCCCGAAGGGGAAATGTGCGTCCTGCTCGGCCCGTCCGGCTGCGGGAAAACCACCACCCTGAAGATGATCAACCGCCTGATTACGCCGAGCAGCGGCACGATCCTGATTAACGGCGAAGACACCAGCGGGATGGATACGGTGACGCTGCGCCGCAACATTGGCTACGTGATTCAGCAAATTGGCCTGTTCCCGAACATGACCATCGAAGAGAACATTACCGTGGTGCCGCGCATGCTGGGCTGGGATAAAGCCCGGTGTAAAACCCGTGCCGAAGAGCTGATGGATATGGTGGCGCTGGATCCACGTAAGTTTCTTCACCGCTATCCGCGCGAGATGTCCGGCGGCCAGCAGCAACGTATCGGCGTGATCCGCGCGCTGGCGGCAGATCCGCCGGTACTGCTGATGGATGAGCCCTTCGGCGCAGTGGACCCCATCAACCGTGAAGTGATCCAGAACCAGTTTCTTGAGATGCAGCGCAAGCTGAAGAAAACGGTGATGCTGGTCAGCCACGATATCGATGAAGCCCTGAAGCTGGGCGATCGTATCGCCGTTTTCCGTCAGGGGAAGATTGTCCAGTGCGCCAGCCCGGACGAGCTGCTGGCGAAGCCGGCGAACGAGTTTGTCGGCTCGTTTGTGGGTCAGGACCGCACTCTGAAGCGCCTGCTGCTGGTGTCGGCAGGCGACGTCACCGACCAGCAGCCTACTATCACTGTACGCGGCTCTACCCCGCTTCCAGAGGCCTTTGCCACCATGGATGATAACGATATCCGCGCCATCACCGTGGTGGACGAGCACGGTAAACCGCTGGGGTTTGTGAAACGCCGGGAAGCGCGCAACGCCAGCGGCACCTGTGCCGATATCCTGCACCCGTTCCGCATGACCGGCAAAGCGGAAGATAACCTGCGCGTAGTGCTCTCCCGCCTGTATGAAAGCAACACCAGCTGGATGCCGATTGTGGATGAAGAGGGTCGCTATAACGGCGAGATTTCGCAGGACTATATCGCGGAGTACCTCAGCTCAGGGCGTACGCGCAGGGCGCTGAATATTCACAGTGAGAGCTGAGAATTATATTTTATACAGACCAGAAAAGCCCCTTTCGGGGCTTATGCTAAGCTTTACCAGCGAATGTCAGAAGTGAGAATAAAAGCGACTTCTTTAACTATCTCGTTAAGATCGTAATCTATCTGCATTATGGTGGGTGTGTGAACATCTTCAACGGTAAATTTTTCAACCCAACCGAAAGAGCGATTCATTATCATTCTTGGGGCAATCGTGCCTTCGGGCTCACCAAACACCTGATGAATCCATGCACGAGACATGTTTTGCTGCAACGGTGAAGGGAGTACATTTGGGAAAACCCATCCTTTTACGTCATCGCGCTGAATAGACAACGTAATTTCTTTAAGTATTCTCCCTTCTCGATTAAAGGCTAAATAAACACCTTCGTTCACCATTGGTAAAAGTAACACGGGGTCGCCTGCTGCCCCTTTAGGATCACTTTTGTAGGTGATTAACCCATTATCAACTAACTCTTTATAGCTTTTGCCCAGATTATGGATAAGTGTTTCTACATTTACTGTCATTTGTATAATCCTTGCTGGCTGTTCAGAGCATGCATTTTGGTTCTGGCAGTTTCTATTTGTTCTTCAGTGGCACCCTGCTTTTTTAACGATGGCTTAATGGTATCCAGATTACGATCCGCTGCTGCCCGTAAGTTCTGCGAGTCCAGATCAATCTGTGCCAGAGTATTACGTCCGTCATAAGTTTCACTGATTTTCTGATGCACATCTTTAGGGACAACGATAGCCACCACCTGTAATGAAAACTCCTGAATTTCCGTTTCTTTTAAATATGGATACTCCCTACGGAGATAGGCCTTAACAGCCGCAGCCGACGGCATGTGATCCGCCTCATACATCCCCTGCCGTGAACGGCGCTTAAAGTCACTGTATAGCTCAACCTCCAGAAACTCCACCGGTGGTTTGCTCAGGTAGATATAAATCGGCGGCAGGTCAGGGAACGGCAGGATCAGAATGTAATCCGCGAAACTCTTTTCTCCCTGTGCCGGGCTGGTGGTCGCCGTTATGCCGGTGTTAACGGGCAGCGGGTCAACAACAACCGGGTTCGGCAGTACCGGCCGCGCCCGGTTGCCGGTATTCCACGGCTTTTTCTCGTTTGTCCTGTCAGGCGTCCACACGATGGTGATACGCGGTTCTTCCTCCGTGGTGAACGTGTACGCCTGCGCCCTGCTGTCGTACTCGATTTCTCTGACGCGTACAGTGTCCCGGCCGAGTGGCGTGTGCCAGCCGTGCGGTACCGGGTTCTGCCTGTAGTTTTGGCGGTGAAGTGGGCATAAAAAAGCCCCTTTCGGGGCTTGTATAGAGCATTACCAGCGAAGCTCTGACGTTAGCATATAGGTTATAGACCTCACGCTATCCTCTACGTCATAGTTAATCTGCATGCTCGTAGGAATATCGTGATCCTTTACCTCATAGAGGTCCGTCCAACCATAATCCCTATTCATTACAGTGTAAGGCGGCGCGCTTCGTAGCGGCTCTCCAAGATTTTCATTAACCCATTTGCGTGACATAGACGCCTGCAAGGGTGCAGGTAGTTTATTGGGAAATGTCCAACTGGTCGCAGGTACGTGCTGAATTCTGAGTGTGACAGATTTCAAAATCCGCCCCTCTCGCCAGAAAGAAAGAAAAATCCCTTCCTGAGCCATTTCAAGGTTGATGGTCGGTGTTCCAGAAGAACCCTTCGGGGCAGACTTATACGGAATTAAATCCTTATCAAGCATATATTGATAAGACTTACCAAGACTATTTATCAGCGCTTCAACGTTTACCGTCATTTGTACAGCCCCGCTTCACTATTTATTTTATGCATTTTCACCCTTGCTGCTTCGATCTGAATTTCGGTCGCGCCATGATCTTTCAATGCCGGTTTTATGGCATCCAGATTGCGATCCACTGCTGCCCTGAGGTTCCTGGAGTCAAGATCAATTTGTGTAGGCGTATTACGTCCACCATATGTCTCGCTTATTTTTTGATGCATATCTTTCGGGATCACGATGGCAGCAACTTTATCAGTCAACGCAAGTATCTCGTCATCATCTAGCAACGGATAATTAGCTCTCAGATATGCATCAACAGCAGCTCTGGACGGCATGTGATCCGCCTCATACATCCCCTGCCGCGAACGGCGTTTAAAGTCACTGTATAGCTCGACTTCCAGAAACTCCACCGGCGGTTTGCTCAGGTAGATATAAATCGGCGGCAGGTCAGGGAACGGCAGGATCAGAATGTAATCCGCGAAACGCTTTTCTTCCTGTGCCGGGCTGGTGGTCGCCGTTATGCCGGTGTTAACGGGCAGCGGGTCAACAACAACCGGGTTCGGTAGCATCGGCCGCGCCTGGTTGCCGGTATTCCACGGTTTTTTATCGTCTGTCCGGTCAGGCGTCCACACGATGGTGATGTGCGGTTCTTCCTCCGTGGTGAACGTGTACGCCTGCACCCTGCTGTCGTACTCCATTTTTCTGACGCGCACATTGTCCCGGCCTGGCGGCGTGTGCCAGCCATGCGGCACCGGGTTCCCCCTGCTGTCGTTCTCCCACGTATAGCGAACACGGCTTGGGGCTTCACGCATCTGCGCGAGGCGCATACGGTCGATAAAATCCTGTTCGCCGTCGTTCAGCCTGCCGGGCATCATTCCCACCAGCAGCCCGGCCACGGGTGCGCCCGCTCCGGCGGCAGCTATTTCACCCAGCCCGGCGGCACCCCGCACCGCCCAGGAGCCGTAGGTCAGTGCCCTGCCGCTTATGAGTTCCAGCAAGCTTGCGCCCGTGGTGGCCGTCTGCACCCGCGCAGCAGTTGCAGCAGCCGCAACGGCGGCCTGATAGTCCATTTCCTCCTGGTTGCCGTTCCACCAGCGATAAAGGGCGCTGCGCTTTTTCGGTCTGGGGATATCCTCTGGCTTTTTCTTTCTGGCGGTCTGTGCGTGCTGCAGGGTGTCTGAATCGGTTGCCGGGTCGCTGGCGGGCATGGCCTGAAAAAATGCCATATCGGCAAAATTAGTATGGGGTTCGCGCTGGTCACCGGCATCATTGCAGCCATCCCCCCGCAGGCAGGATTTTGCAAATACCCGGTTGCGCCCCCTTTCTTCCTCTCTGCGTTTTTCTTCGGCTTCCTTTTCTGCAACCAGCTTAGCGGCGTGTTGTTCCCTGGCAACATCAACCGGGTCTCGTCCACGTCTCAGCCACTGACCTGCCGGGGCAATCACCCGGTTCGAACCCGATGGACAACCGCAATGCACTTCTGACCCATGAACGGCTACGGGCACGCCGTGAAAACTTACGCGCGGCTCACCTGATACGATTACCCCCCGTTTTCCGCATCTGGGGCAGGGAGTAGTTTTATCACCTACCCTGAGAATTCTGCGCCCGAATTCCGTACTGTCCGTAATGGACGCAATACACCTGGCACCGGTAGTCGTTTTGTCATTCTCAAGCGCCTGCCCCCGGCCATAGTTATCGGTACGGTAGCCCATGTGTTTCGCTCCGGTAATTATTGAATTTATTATTCATAAAGAATTCCCTTTTCCTTCCCGTTAATAAAAAAAGAAATTCTACTATGAACATGCGTTAATCAGATTTATTCAGCATTTTTTGTTAATATTTAACAATAAAATAAATCATCAGCAAAAATAAATAATTTAAATATTTAGAAAACCATATAAAAGCGCATTTGCATACTGGTTGAGTTCCCACCACAATAGGACATCGACCCCGTTTACTCGCGACCCATGCAACGTCTTCATACTTACCCCGATATCCGCGCGATGTTTCGCCGGCTTCTGATTGCCACCGTCACGGGCGTACTGGCCGCGCTGGCCGTTGCCGTGTTTCGCCACAGCATGTATCTGCTGGAGTGGCTGTTTCTCAGTAACGACAGCGGCAGCCTGGTGAATGCCGCGGCGGCGTTGTCCCCCTGGCGTCGCATGCTCACGCCTGCTCTTGGCGGCCTGGCAGCCGGATTGTTGCTATGGGGGTGGCAGCGGCTGACAGCGCAACGCCCGCATGCGCCAACGGATTATATGGAAGCGCTGGAAACGGGTGATGGGCAGTTCGATTACGGTGCCAGCCTGGTCAAATCCCTGGCATCACTGCTGGTGGTTTCCAGCGGAAGCGCCATCGGGCGTGAAGGGGCGATGATCCTGCTTGCCGCCCTCGCCGCCTCCTTGTTTGCGCAGCGCTTTACGCCGAAGTCCGAATGGAAATTATGGATAGCCTGCGGGGCGGCGGCGGGAATGGCCAGCGCCTACCACGCGCCGCTAGCCGGAAGCCTGTTTATTGCGGAAATCCTGTTCGGCACGCTGATGCTCGCCTCGCTCGGCCCGGTAGTCATTGCGGCCGTCGTAGCGCTGCTGACGACGCGTCTGTTAAGCCCTGGCGCTACCACGCTGTATGAGGTGCATCTCAGCGAAACGCTCACTGCGGGCGATTACGGATTGATCGTTATCATCGGTCTACTGGCGGGCGTCTGCGGCCCGCTGCTGATGTGGCTGATGACGGTTAGCCACGCCCTGTTTCTGCGTCTCAAACTCTCACCGCCCTGGCAGCTGGCGCTCGGGGGGCTGATCGTCGGGCTGTTGTCGCTTCTCACGCCCAAAGTGTGGGGCAACGGCTATAGCGTGGTGCAGGCCTTTCTGCTCTCACCGCCGCTGCTGTCCGTTATTGCGGGCGTGTTTATCTGTAAGCTGCTGGCGGTCCTGGCAAGCAGCGGTTCGGGCGCACCGGGCGGGGTCTTCACGCCGACGCTGTTTGTCGGGCTGGCGACAGGAATGCTGTTTGCGCAGCTTTTTGCGCTGTGGCTACCGGGTTCTGAAACGGCGATTTTGCTGGGACTGGCGGGGATGGCGACGTTGCTCGCTGCCACGACGCATGCGCCTATTATGTCGGCGCTGATGGTGTGTGAAATGACCGGGCAGTATTTTCTGCTACCCGGCCTGCTGATTGCCTGCGTTGTTGCGTCCGTACTCTCGCGAACGTTACGCCACGACTCGATCTACGGCCAGCACACTGCCGAGAGCAGAGAGATCGATGTACTGCGCTAGTTCGCGCTGCTCGGCGCGCGGCAAATAAGGCAGTTCGCCCACCAGAGGGCCGGGCAGTTTTTTGCTCAGCACGTCGATGATTTCTGCATAGTGCGCAAGGCCTGGGTTGATGCGGTTTGCCACCCAGCCCACTAACGGCAGGCCGTCATTGGCGATCGCCTGCGCCGTCAGCAGCGCATGGTTGATACATCCTTCCTGGATGCCCACCACCATCACCACCGGCAGTTGCTCCTGCACCACCCACTCGGAAAGCGGACGCAAATCGTTCATCAGGCTGCGCCAGCCGCCCGTGCCTTCAACCACAACGTGATCAACCTTCTCGCTCAGGTTCGCCAGCCCATCCGACAGCAGGGTGTAATTGATCAGCCCGCTGTGCGCCACGCTGCTCTCCTCTTCGCTCAGGGCAATAGGATTGACCGCATCATAAGGCAGCTCCAGGGATGAGACGCTTTGTAAAACCAGGGCATCTTTATTACGCAGCCCCTCTGGCGTCTCTTTACTGCCTTTTGCGACCGGTTTGTACCCTGCAACACGTTTACCGCTTGCTGCCAGCGCCTGTAGCAACGCGCGCGATACAACAGTCTTGCCGACAGAGGTATCTGTACCAGTAACAAAGAAACGCTTAAGCATGACTCATTCCACCTCTTGGGTATGCTTCGAAAATATAAACCAGGTAAATAATTCAGTGGGGGAAGTCTACGGGAAGCGTGCGCTATCCGGCTTGAGATAGCGCAATTTTTAGTAAGTCTGTGGAAAAGAGTTAGCCCTGCAGCAGGCGGATCAGTAAGGAGCCGTTATACATTGCATCTTTTACCAGCGCGGCGCCGGCCATGGTGCCCTGGTTCGAAAACTGCGTGCTTTCGACCACAATGTTTTTGCTGTAAGCGGGCAGCGCCTGCTGATTAATGCAGGCCGAGATCGCCGGGAAGAGGATATCCGCCGCCTGGCTGAGCGGGGAGCCGATCAGGATTTTTTGCGGGTTAAACAGATTCACCATAATGGCGAGAATGCGCCCGACGTTATTCCCTACGCCAGTAATGATGTCCTTAGCCAGCAGATCGCCCTGCCGCGCCGCTGTGCACAAGGAATCTACCGTCAGGGGTTGCCCGTGCAACGAGGAGCTCATGGACTGGCTGAGCCTCACCTGCGCCAGCTCAAGCACGCTTTCCACGCTGGCAATGGTCTCCAGGCAGCCGTGGTTGCCGCAGTAGCAGCGTTTCCCGTAGGGATCTACCTGCGTGTGGCCGATCTCCACCAGGCTACTGCTGCCCGCATGCAACAGGCGTCCGTCGGTGATGACGCCCGCCCCGACGTTATGGTCGATCACCACCTGAATGACATCCCGCGCCCCGCGTGACGCGCCAAACAGCGCCTCCGCCATGGTCCAGGCGCTGATGTCATGCTGAATGTAGACCGGTACGCCGGTATGGTTTTTCAGGACCTCACCCAGCGGCATCTCTTTGACGTCTTCATAAAACGGCATGCGGTGCACAATGCCGTTCTCGGTATCAATAATGCCCGGCATGGTGATGGCAATCGCCGTTAAGCGTTCAAGCTTCTGCTGGTGACGAATAAAGAAATGATCGATATGCGTGACAATCGCCTCAAGAAGCGGTTGATCTGCGTTAAGCGGCAGCTCCAGCCGGTCTTCTACCACCAGCTTGCTGCTGAGATCGCGCAGCGCAAGAAAGATCTCACCCCGGCTGATGCGCAGCGACAGGTAATGCCACGCTTCCGTCTCCACCACCAGCCCGACCGCCGGACGACCCCGGCTCCCCGGCTCCTGAATCTCCGTCTCCTGAACCAGGTGGGCTTCCAGCATTTCGCGAACAATCTTGGTAATACTGGCGGGAGCCAGTTGGGCCAGGCGCGACAAATCGATACGCGAAACCGGACCAAGCTGATCAATCAGGCGATATACCGCGCCAGCGTTGGTCTGCTTAATCTGATCAATATGCCCTGGCTGACTATCAGCAACCACCTCGTACTCCCTTATTTTCGAGCTTCGAAATAAACTTTGGGCTATGGTGAAGCACTTGCATGGCCGTCGTCAAATATTTACTTAGCCATGTGATTTACTGCACATTTTTGCCCATTTTTCCCTATAAATATCGCCCGGCAGAGGCGGTGATAAGCTGCTTTTTAAAACGCTGTGCCGCATTGCTCTGTTCATGATGTCTGGACCACACCAGCCACATCTCCGATACCGCATCGTCTTCGGCAAGCGGAACCCAGCACATTTCACGCAATTGTACCCGTTTAAAGGAGGCCGGGAGAATAGAAACCCCCAGCCCGGCGGCGACCAGGCCTATTATTGTCATCGCCTCTCCTACCTCCTGGGTAATGACCGGGGCGAGATCGTAGCGGCGCATCAGGCCCAGAATATCGTCATACAGACCGGTTCCCACCTGCGGGTCGAAAAAGACAAACGGCTCTTTCGCCAGCTCCGCCAGCGTGACGGCAGGTTTCGACGCCAGGGGGTGATCGCGCGGGATCATCGCCATCAGCGGCTCGCGCAGGATCACCTGCCACGCCAGCGAGTCCGGCAGTTGAGTGTTGCGCATCAACCCTAAATCCAGCGCCCCTTCATTCAGCGGAGCAATTTGTTCCCGGGTATTAATTTCGCGCGTCTGAATATGCACGTCCGGGAAGTCACGGCGAAACGACGACAGGGTTTGCGAGACGGCGCTGATAAACGGGGCTGACGAGGTAAACCCGATGCGCAATTCACCGGCTTCCCCCAGATAGAGCCGCTCTGCGCGGGCGGCGGCGTCGTCAACCATGCTCAGAATTTGTCGGCTGTCGGCCAGAAACTGCCTGCCTGCCGCCGTCAGGCTCACGCTACGGTTGGTGCGGGCGAGAAGACGGGCGCCAATCTGCTGCTCCAGGATCTGAATTTGCTGGCTGAGCGGCGGCTGCGAAATGTTCAGGCGCGCGGCGGCGCGGCCAAAATGGAGTTCTTCTGCCACCGCGACAAAGTAGCGTAAATGACGCAGTTCGATATTCATATTTTATATGTATCATTTGAGATTATTAATATATTAGACAGAATATTTACATTTTCCTACCCTGAAGAGGTGGTCATACCCGTCACCAGAAACCACGGGGATGTTTAAGCAAGGAACATGTGTGAGTCGTACATCTACCGTTGATATCGAACCGGCACGCGATATCGATGATTTACCCGCAGCTTCTCAACCGGCGCAGTTTATTAAACGTGGTACCTCCCAATTTATGCGCGTCACGCTGGCGCTGTTCTCAGCCGGTCTGGCAACCTTTGCCCTGCTCTACTGCGTTCAGCCTATCCTTCCCGTGCTGTCACATGAGTTTGGCGTCTCACCGGCCAGCAGCAGTATTTCTCTCTCTATTTCAACCGGGATGCTGGCTGTCGGCCTGCTTTTTACCGGCCCTCTCTCTGATGCCATTGGGCGTAAACAGGTGATGGTGACCGCGCTGATGCTGGCGTCGGTTTGTACGTTGCTCTCCACCATGATGACCAGCTGGCACGGGATCCTGATGATGCGCGCGCTCATCGGGTTATCCCTGAGCGGCGTGGCGGCGGTCGGGATGACCTATCTCAGCGAAGAGATCCACCCGAGCTTTGTCGCGTTCTCCATGGGGCTGTACATCAGCGGGAACTCCATTGGCGGTATGAGCGGACGCCTGCTGAGCGGCGTGTTTACAGACTTCTTTAACTGGCGCATTGCGCTGGCGGTGATTGGCTGCTTTGCACTGGCCTCTGCGCTGATGTTCTGGAAAATTCTGCCGGAATCACGCCACTTCCGCCCCACCTCCCTGCGTCCGAAAACGCTGTTTATCAACTTCCGCCTGCACTGGCGGGATAAAGGACTGCCGCGGCTGTTCCTGACCGGCTTCCTGCTGATGGGATCGTTCGTCACGCTGTTTAACTATATTGGCTATCGTCTGATGCTTTCGCCGTGGCATCTGAGCCAGGCGGTAGTCGGCCTGCTCTCCGTGGCGTATCTGACAGGGACCTGGAGCTCGCCAAAAGCCGGAGCGATGACCGCCCGCTATGGCCGTGGGCCGGTGATGCTGGTCTCAACCGCCGTGATGTTGCTGGGCCTGTTGCTGACGCTCTTCTCGTCCCTGTGGCTGATTTTCACCGGCATGCTGCTCTTCTCTGCCGGTTTCTTCGCCGCGCATTCCGTTGCCAGCAGCTGGATTGGCCCGCGCGCCCGTCGTGCCAAAGGCCAGGCATCCTCTTTGTATCTGTTTAGCTATTATCTTGGCTCCAGCTTCGCCGGGACGCTGGGCGGTGTGTTCTGGCACAACTACGGCTGGAACGGCGTGGGCGGGTTTATCGCGCTGATGCTCTGCGGGGCACTGCTGGTGGGCGCCAGTCTTCATAAACGTCTGAGATAATCCGCCTGCGGGCTGATATCCGGTAAGACGAGCGATCCAGATAAACGGCACCAGCGTACTGGTGCCGTTTTTACATTCAGGAATCCCAGGCCTGCTCTATCTTAGCGGCTTCAAACTGCGGAGGCGGTTTTCGGAAACGGCGCGTCAGCCATGTCAGATAAAGGACCCCCAGTGCCGCCCAGATGAGGCCAAGCGTCAGGGACGTCGCTTCGAGGTTTATCCACAGCACGCCGACCGTTACGGCACCAATGAGTGGTAGCAGGAGATAGTGGAACCGATCTTTCCACGTTTTGTTCAGCCCCTTACGCCGCCAGAAATGGTTGTACACCGAGAGATTAACAAACGTAAACGCCACCAGCGCGCCAAAGTTGATCAGCGCCGTCGCGGTCACGAGGTCAAAGTACAGGGCCGACAGCGCCACTATCCCTACCATAATGACGTTCAGGGCCGGAGTACGCCATTTCGGATGCACGTAGCCAAACACCCGCTCCGGAAAGACGTTGTCACGCCCCATCACATACAATAAGCGTGAGACGCTGGCGTGTGAGGCCAGGCCTGAAGCGAGCGTATTCACAAACGTGGTACACAGAAACACCGACTGGAAGAGCTTGCCACCCACGTACAGCGCAATTTCCGGCAGCGCGGCGTCCGGGTTCTTGAAGCGCGCAATCGTCGGGAAGAAGAGTTGCATGAAAAACGAGGCAACAATGAATATCAGCCCGCCATACAGTGCGGTCAGGAAAATGGCTTTGGGAATAACCCGCGCCGCGTTTGGCGTCTCTTCCGACAGCGTGGTGACCGCGTCAAACCCGAGGAAAGAGAAGCAGACGATAGTCGCGCCGGTAATAATCGGGATCAGATGTGCGTTCTCGCTGATAAACGGCTGCAGCGACCAGACGGTGCCCACGCCCTCCCCCTTGTGCAGGCCATGCACCACGAGTATGACAAACACCACCATGATGGCGATCTGCACCAGCACAAACAGGGTGTTAAAGTTGGCGACCAAATTAACACTCTTCAGGTTCGCCAGCGTCAGGATCGTCACAAACCCTACCACCCACACCCACGGTGGGACTTCCGGGAACAATGCGGAAAGGTAGATCTTCGCCAGCAGCACGTTGATCATCGGCAGGAAGAGATAGTCCAGCAGCGATGACCAGCCGACCATAAACCCCAGATGGGGTCCGATCGATTTCTGCGTGTAGGTGTACGCAGAGCCCGCTTCCGGGAACTGTCGTACCAGTTTGCCGTAGCTGATGGCGGTAAACATAACGCCCGCCAGCGCCAGGAGATACGAGGCGGGCACGTGGCCATTGCTGATACCGGACACAATGCCGAAGGTATCAAACACGGTCATGGGGGTAAGGTAAGCCAGCCCCATCATCACCACCTGCCAGAGCTTGAGGGAACTGCGTAGCCGGGTTCTTCCGGCCATGCCCGGCGAATCAAGAGATGTGTTAGTCGCCATAGACCATCCCCCCCATGCTTACCGTGGTTTGCAATCGCGTTGACCTTAACGCAAACCTGCTTAGCAAAGGGGGAAGTTGTAAAGAACATACGCGATCGTACCAGCGCAGCGTCTCTCGCTCGCACTCACAGCAGGCGCCTGACTGGCCCCCTTCGCCCTGCGGATAGTTGAACATCTGCATCATTTCCTACCTCGTCACACAGTGTCGTTAAGAAAGTCCCTGTGCCGCCTGCGCTCCATAACGCGACTCCCGGGAGATAGCTGGCGTGCCAGCGAACAGTTCGGCCAGGCTCCGCGCAGGCCGTTTGGTGATACATATGCAATGAAACAAAGCGGCCCCTGACCGGGGCACGTCATCAGGCGTTTTTCAGCATCCACTCGATTTCAGTTTCGGTAATCAGGCGTTCGAACTGCAGTAACTCATCATTTTTGCAGGCGTGATAGACGTGGCAGAAACGTTCGCCCAGCCGCTCGCGAAGGTGATCGTTTTGCATAAACTCCCACAGCGCATCGCTCTGACGAATCGGGAACGGCAGTCCGTCCTGCTCCAGACCATTGCCTTCAACTTCTTCCTGCAGGGGTAAATCGTTATCCAGCCCGTGTAAAATGCCGGCAAAAATCGCCGCCATCACCAGATACGGATTCGCGTCTGCTCCCGCCACCCGGTATTCGACCCGATGGTTATGGCGATCGCCGCAGGGAATACGCAGGGCAACCGTACGATTATTGTGTCCCCATGACGCCTGCGTCGGCACGTACATTCCCGGCTGGAAACGGCGGTATGAGTTGACGTTCGGCGCCAGCAGCGCCATGGACGCTGGCATCAGATCGATCATCCCGGCCAGCGCGCGTTTCAGCAGCGCGGAATCCTCACCGCTGGCGTCTGCGAACACGTTTTCGCCTCTGTTGTTTTGCATGCTGATGTGGATATGCATCCCGCTGCCCGCATGTTCTTCATACGGCTTTGCCATAAACGTGGCGTGCATCTTGTGTTTTTCCGCCATCTGCCTGACGAGACGTTTTAGCGCCAGCGCATCATCGCAGGCATCCAGCACGTTTTCCGTATGGTGCAGGTTAATCTCAAACTGGCCCGGGGAGACTTCAGCCACTGCCCCGTCGGCGGGGATCAGCTGCAGCTGCGCCAGTTCGTCAATGTCATTCAGCACGTCAGCAAAGTGGTTGAGATTATCAACCGAGTAGACCTGACTCTGCGTGTTACGCACGTCGGTGCCCGGCGCGCAGGGTGGCTGCAGATAGCCGTCGGCATCGCGTTTACGGTCAAGTAAATAGAACTCCAGCTCTACCGCTACCACGGGGAACAGACCGCGCTGGCGCAGCTGCTGCCAGAGTCGGTTGAGTACGTTCCGCGGCTCAACGTCAAAGGGAGCGCCATCTTCATCGACCATGGTGAGCTGCACCTGACCAATGTATTCCGGGTCGGCGGCGGAGGGTGTCAGTGTGCCCGGCACCGGCACACAGATACAGTCCGGCTCGCCCAGCTCCTGCCCCAGCCCTGCCTCTTCCACAACGTTACCCAGAATGTCCATGGCGAAAACCGATGCCGGGAAATAGCAGCCTTTTTCAAGTTTGCTCAGTCCGGCAACCGGGATACGTTTGCCGCGAAAACAGCCGTTCAGGTCGGTCAGGAGGACATCAATAAACTGGGTGTCAGGATACTTTTCTAAATAGCGCTTCACTTCCTGCGTAAAGGCGCTACCCCGCCTCTCATCCGTGTGCTGCACAAAGTTCTCAACTTCTACGATATTGGTTTCCATGATTTACCACCGTTTTTGGGATTTGCGTTCGCTGCTCTGGACTGTCAAATATAATGTCCACACTATCGAATCTGTATGCAAACAAATTGTTTGTCAAATGTTAAATTAAGTTTGCAAAAGGCAGATCTCGTTGCTAGATTGAGAAAATATTGAACGAAAAGGCCGTTTCATAGGCGAGAATGGCCTAAATTTAGTCCACTTTGTGAGGGCGATCATGGAAAATATAATGAACAAGCCAGTTATTGGCGTGGTGATGTGCAGAAACAGGCTTAAGGGTCATGAGACCCAGACCCTGCAAGAAAAGTACCTGAATGCCATTATTAACGCGGGGGGCTTACCTGTTGCCTTACCGCATGCGCTGGCAGAGCCAGAGCTTATTACCGCTCTGCTGCCAACCCTGGACGGAATTTACCTGCCGGGCAGCCCAAGTAACGTGCAGCCGCACCTTTATGGTGAAAACGGCGATGAGCCTGACGCCGATCCCGGGCGAGATCTTCTGAGTATGGCGCTGATTGCTGCCGCGCTCGAAAGGCGCATCCCCATTTTCGCCATCTGCCGGGGGCTGCAGGAAATGGTTGTTGCCACGGGAGGGACGCTGTATCGCCGCCTGTTCGAGCAGAACGACCTGCTTGAGCACCGGGAAGATCCTGAACTGCCGGTTGAGCTACAATACGCCCCTTCTCATGAAGTTCAGGTTCAGGAGGGAGGGCTGCTGTCTCAATTAATACCAGGCTGTAATACATTTTGGGTAAACTCGTTACACGGGCAAGGTGCACGAACGTTAGGACCACGGCTCCGCGTGGAGGCCCGCTCGACGGACGGGCTCGTCGAAGCGGTCAGCGTTCATGACCACCCTTTTGCCCTCGGTGTGCAATGGCACCCCGAATGGAACAGCAGCGAGTACGCCCTGTCACGCATGTTGTTTGAAGGTTTTATCACCGCCTGTCAAAGCCACATTGCCGAGAAGCAACGGCTTTGACCACTACCGTAAAGGAAATGCAACTATGAGCGATGACGGACTGGCACCAGGGAAACGTCTGTCTGAGATCCGCCAGCAATTGGGTCTCTCGCAGCGGCGTGCCGCCGAACTGTCTGGGTTAACACACAGTGCCATCAGCACCATTGAGCAGGACAAAGTCAGTCCTGCCATCAGTACGCTGCAAAAGCTGCTGAAAGTTTATGGGCTGTCGCTCTCGGAATTCTTTTCGGAACCGGAAAAACCTGATGAACCGCAGGTGGTTATTAATCAGGAAGACCTTATCGAAATAGGCAGTCAGGGTGTTTCGATGAAGCTGGTTCATAACGGAAATCCGAACCGTACGCTGGCGATGATTTTTGAAACTTACCAGCCAGGAACCACGACCGGAGAGAGGATCAAACACCAGGGTGAGGAGATCGGTACGATACTGGAAGGTGAAATAGTGCTGACCATTAATGGCCAGCCTTATCACCTGGTTGCGGGGCAAAGCTATGCCATTAATACCGGCATACCGCACAGCTTCAGCAACACCTCGGCAGGCATCTGCCGCATTATCAGTGCCCACACCCCCACCACGTTCTAATTACCACTCAGTCCCGGCGTAAGTGCGCTTACGCCGGGACAAATAAAAACGATCAATGTCGGCATTCAACGGGTTAATTCCCGGGATGCCTCACGGCTTCGTATTGCCTGAAACGGCCATGACCTTATTTATCTGATTGCGAAAGAAAGGAGTGAATATGCATTTTCAGCACCTGACTTACTGGCAGGATAAAGCAAAAAACAGCGCCATTGAGACCCGGTTATTTATTAACGGTGCCTATTGTGACGCCGCCGATAATGCCACGTTTGAAACCGTCAATCCCGCGACACAACAGACGCTGGCGAACGTGGCCCGGGGCAAGCAGGCGGACGTGGACCGTGCAGTTCAGGCGGCGCGTGAGGTATTTGAGCGCGGTGACTGGTCGCAGGCGTCTCCGGCGCAGCGCAAGGCCGTGCTCAATAAGCTTGCCGATTTAATGGAACGCCACGGCGAAGAGCTGGCCTTACTGGAAACACTGGACACCGGTAAACCCATCCGCCACAGCCTGCGCGACGATATTCCCGGCGCGGCTCGTGCCATTCGCTGGTACGCCGAAGCGGCGGATAAAGTCTACGGCGAAGTGGCGCCTACGGGGCCGGGCGAACTGGCGATGATCGTGCGCGAGCCGATCGGGGTGGTTGCGGCCATCGTTCCCTGGAACTTCCCGCTGCTGCTGGCCTGCTGGAAGCTGGGCCCGGCACTGGTCGCGGGCAACAGCGTGGTATTGAAACCGTCGGAGAAATCGCCACTCACCGCCCTGCGGCTGGCCGGGCTGGCGAAAGAGGCGGGCCTGCCGGACGGCGTGCTGAATGTGATAAGCGGTTACGGCCACGAAGCGGGCCAGGCGCTGGCACTGCATCCAGAAGTCGAGGTGCTGACCTTTACCGGCTCTACCCGTACCGGCAAGCAGCTGTTGAAGGACGCGGGAGAAAGCAACATGAAGCGCGTCTGGCTGGAGGCGGGCGGCAAGAGCGCCAACATTATCTTTGCCGACTGTCCGGACCTCGACAAAGCCGTGAGCGCAACCGCCGCCGGGATTTTTTATAACCAGGGGCAAGTCTGTATCGCCGGTACCCGCCTGCTGCTCGAAGACAGCATCGCCGACGACTTTCTGGCAAAGCTAAAAGCGCAGGCCCGTCACTGGCAGCCGGGCGATCCGCTCAACCCTGACAGCACGATGGGCATGCTCATCGACGCTGCACATGCCGATACCGTCCACACGTTTATTCGCGAGGGAACCCGAAAAGGGACGCTGCTGCTGGACGGGCGGGAACAAGCATGGCCTTGTGCAGTCGGTCCCACCATTTTTGTCGACATCGATCCTGCCTCCCCGCTGTGTCGGGAAGAGATTTTCGGGCCGGTGCTGGTCGTCACCCGTTTTAAAACCGAAGAAGAAGCCTTAACGCTGGCCAACGACAGTGAATATGGGCTTGGCGCGGCGGTATGGACCCGCGATCTTTCCCGCGCGCACCGCATGAGCCGCCGTCTGAAAGCAGGCTCGGTCTTCGTCAATAACTATAACGACGGCGATATGACCGTACCCTTTGGCGGCTATAAGCAGAGCGGCAACGGTCGCGATAAGTCCCTGCACGCGCTGGAAAAATTTACCGAACTGAAAACCATCTGGATTGCCCTGGAGTCTCAATCATGACCGAACATACCACCAGCTACTACGCGGCCAGCGCGAACGCTTACGAACCTTTCCCGACGCTTAACGAGTCGATCAGCTGTGACGTGTGCGTGGTGGGCGGCGGCTATACCGGCCTCTCCTCCGCGCTGCATCTCGCCGAAATGGGCTACGACGTGGTGCTCCTTGAAGGGGCGCGCATCGGCTTTGGCGCCAGCGGACGCAACGGCGGCCAGCTGGTTAACTCTTACAGCCGCGATATCGACGTGATTGAGAAAAACTACGGTCCCGATGCCGCCAGAGTCCTTGGGAGCATGATGTTTGAAGGCGGGGAGATCATCCGGGAGCGTATCCAGCGCTATCAGATCCAGTGCGACTATCGTCCCGGCGGACTATTTGTGGCGCTAAACCATAAGCAGCT
The DNA here is from genome assembly GCF_049237765.1 of Enterobacter cloacae complex sp. SHL021. NCBI lineage: Bacteria > Pseudomonadati > Pseudomonadota > Gammaproteobacteria > Enterobacterales > Enterobacteriaceae > Enterobacter > Enterobacter cloacae complex sp. SHL021. Next base: position 66,878 of record NZ_JBMKJG010000009.1, read on the forward strand.
CGAGACGCTGGAGGAGCAAAAAGCCAACTGGGAACGCTACGGCAATACGCAGCTGGAGTTGCTGGACGCCAGTGCCATCCGCCGGGAGGTCGACAGCGAACGCTATACCGGCGCGCTGCTGGACCGCAGCGGGGGGCATATTCATCCACTGAACCTGGCGATCGGCGAAGCGGACGCGATTCGCCTGAACGGCGGGCGGGTGTATGAACAGTCCCCGGTGACCGCCATTCAGCACACCAGCCCGGCTGTGGTAAGCACGCAGCATGGCCAGGTGACGGCCCGCTACGTGATCGTCGCCGGGAATGCCTATCTGGGCGATAAGATAGAACCGGAACTGGCAAAACGCAGCATGCCTTGCGGCACTCAGGTTGTGACCACCGCCCCGCTGCCGGAAGCGGTCGTCCGCACGCTGATCCCCAATAACTACTGCGTGGAAGATTGTAACTACCTGCTGGATTACTACCGTCTTACCGCCGACAACCGCCTGCTGTACGGCGGTGGCGTCGTCTATGGCGCGCGCGATCCGGACGATGTCGAGCGTCTGGTGATGCCAAAGCTACTGAAAACCTTCCCACAGCTGGCCGGCGTCAAAATCGACTACCGCTGGACGGGCAACTTCCTGCTGACCCTGTCGCGCATGCCGCAGTTTGGTCGTCTGGATAAAAACATCTATTACATGCAGGGCTACAGCGGCCACGGCGTGACCTGCACCCACCTGGCCGGACGGCTGATCTCGGAACTGTTGCGCGGTGACGCTGAGCGCTTTGATGCGTTTGCCAACCTTCCGCACTACCCCTTCCCGGGCGGTCGCAGCCTGCGGATTCCATTCACGGCGATGGGCGCGGCGTATTACAGCCTGCGCGATCGTCTTGGCGTATGAGCGTTTCGACAAAAGGGTATCTGACATGAGTAACCAGGAATTTCATCAGCGTAGACTTTCTGCCACCCCGCGCGGCGTAGGCGTAATGTGTGATTTCTTTGCCCGCACGGCGGAGAATGCCACGCTTACCGACGTGGAAGGCAACGACTATATTGATTTCGCCGCCGGGATCGCGGTACTGAATACCGGCCATCGGCATCCTGAACTGGTGGCCGCAGTGGAAAAACAGCTTCACCAGTTCACCCACACGGCCTACCAGATTGTGCCGTATGAAAGCTACGTTTCATTAGCCGAAAAACTTAATGAGCTGGCCCCGGTGCAGAGCCCGGCCAAAACGGCATTCTTCACAACGGGCGCTGAAGCGGTGGAAAATGCCATTAAAATCGCCCGGGCCCACACCGGCAGACCGGGCGTGATTGCCTTCGGAGGAGGCTTTCACGGTCGAACCTATATGACCATGGCATTAACCGGCAAGGTCGCGCCTTATAAGCTGGGATTTGGCCCCTTCCCGGGGTCGGTTTATCACGTGCCCTATCCCTCGGAGCTGCACGGCATCACGACGCAGGATGCCATCACGGCGATAGAACGTCTGTTCAAAGCAGACATTGAGGCGAAACAGGTAGCAGCGATTATTTTTGAACCCATTCAGGGTGAAGGCGGCTTCAACGTCGCCCCGCCAGAGCTGGTGGCCGCCATCCGCCGTATCTGTGATGAACACGGGATCGTGATGATTGCCGACGAAGTACAGAGCGGTTTCGCCCGTACGGGGAAACTGTTTGCCATGGAACACTACGCCGACAAGCCCGACCTGATGACGATGGCGAAAAGCCTGGCAGGCGGAATGCCGCTGTCCGGCGTGGTGGGCCGCGCCGAAATCATGGACGCGCCGGCGCCTGGCGGTCTGGGGGGGACCTATGCAGGCAACCCGCTGGCGGTGGCCGCCGCGCACGCGGTGCTGAATATTATCGACAACGAGTCACTGTGCGCCCGCGCCCGACATCTGGGCGATCGACTGAAAGCCACCCTGGAAGAGATTCAGGGCACCTTCCCTGCGCTCGTGGCGATAAGGGGAAGAGGATCGATGATTGCGGCGGAGTTTTTTGATCCCGAGAGCCGTGCACCTTCGGCCGCCATCGCACAGGCGATCCAGCAAAAAGCACTCGCCCAGGGCCTGCTGTTATTGATCTGCGGCCAGTACGGCAACGTGATCCGCTTCCTTTATCCGCTGACCATTCCGGATGCCCAGTTCACCCAGGCGCTGGCGATCTTGCAACAGGTTATGCGTGATAAGGCCTAATTACCTACCGAAAACCGTCTCCCGGCATTCCGGAGACGGTTTCAACGGAGGAGATCGGCTTAGATTTCCTCCGTGTGGGAAATGCTGGGGAATTTGGTCTGTTTCATTGTATGCTCCCTGAAACACATCCCTGGCAAGAGGAAATAAGAATTGCAAAAAACATCCGCCTATCAGTCACTTGTGAAAACCTTCCAGCGTCTCTCCCGCTTCTCGCACCTCTCCTCCATCGCCAGCTGGGACATGTTCACCATGATGCCGCCCGGCGGCAGCGCCGCGCGCGGTGAAGCGCTGGCGGAGATGAGCGTCCTGCAACATCAGATCCTGACCGACAAAAAAGTGGGTGAATGGCTGGCTGCAGCGGCAGGTGAAGATTTGAATGACGTCGAACAGGCCAACCTGCGTGAAATGACGCGTCAATATCAGCAGGCCTCGCTGCTGCCGGAATCGCTGGTGGAAGCCAAATCGCTGGCGGGCAGCAAATGTGAGCACGCCTGGCGTACCCAGCGTCCGGCCAATGACTGGCAAGGCTTTTCCGCCAATCTGAAAGAGGTGGTAAAACTCAGCCGTGAAGAGGCGCGTCTGCGCGCGGAGGCAAAAGGTTGCTCACCTTACGATGCGCTGCTGGATATTTTTGAGCCAGACATGACCAGCGCGCGTCTGGACGTGCTCTTTGCCGACATGAAGTCGTGGCTGCCGGATCTGCTGGCAAACGTGGTCGACAAGCAGGCCAGGCAGACCTTCGTTCCGCCTCAGGGTCCCTTCCCGACGGCAACGCAGCGTGAGCTGGGGCTGGAAGCCATGAAGATGCTCGGCTTCGATTTCAACGGCGGTCGTCTGGACGTGAGCGCGCACCCGTTCTGCGGCGGCGTGCCGGAAGATGTGCGCATTACCACGCGGTATGACGAAGATGAACTCCTCAGCGCCCTGTTTGGCGTGATCCACGAAACCGGACACGCGCGCTACGAACAGAACCTGCCGCGCGCGTGGGCCGGTCAGCCCGTTGCCCTGGCGCGTTCAACGGCAATCCACGAATCCCAGAGTCTGTTCTTTGAGATGCAGCTTGGCCGCAGCGAGGCGTTCCTGAAACATCTCCTCCCTGCCGTTCATGCCCGTTTTGGCAGCCAGGCGGCGTTTAGCGAAGAGAACTTTATCGCCTGGAACCAGCGCGTGAAGCCGGGCTATATCCGCGTCGATGCCGACGAAGTGAGCTACCCGGCACACGTGGTGCTGCGCTATGAGATTGAGCGGGCGCTGATCAATGGCGATATCGAGGTGGAGGACATCCCGGCCCTGTGGGATGAGAAAATGCAGGCGTGGCTCGGGTTATCCACCAAAGACAACTACCGCAACGGCTGTATGCAGGATATCCACTGGACCGACGGCGGATTCGGTTACTTCCCGTCTTATACGCTGGGGGCGATGTACGCCGCGCAGCTGTTCCATGCCGCGAAAACGGCGCTGCCAGGTCTGCAGGCCTCTATCGCTGACGGGGATCTGTCGGCCCTGTTTGACTGGCTGCGCCAGAACGTCTGGCAACACGGCAGCCGGTTTACCACATCACAGCTGATCACCCAGGCGACGGGAGAAGATCTGAATATCCGCTACTTCCGTGAACACCTGACCTCGCGTTACCTGTAATGACCCACGCCGGGGAAAGCCCCCGGCGTTGTACAAACGGTTACACGCCGATACCAATCACTCACGGAAACCCCGAATTTACAGGGATATAGTTATTTCAACGGCCCCGCAGTGGGGTTAAATGAAAAACCAAATTCGAGGGTATAAACATGAATAAAGTATTAGCTCTGGTTGTTGCCGCTGCTATGGGTCTGTCTTCTGCTGCGTTCGCTGCTGAGACTACTGCAACTGTTCCAGCTGCCGCTGCACCTGCTGCAACCACCGCTGCACCGGCAAAAACGGTACACCACAAGAAACATCACAAAGCCGCTAAACCTGCTGCTGAGCAAAAAGCGCAGGCGGCTAAAAAGCACCACAAAAAAGCCGTAAAACAAGACGCCGCTAAACCTGCTGTTGAGCAGAAAGCACAGGCCGCCAAAAAGCACCACAAAAAAGCGACTAAACCCGCTGTAGAGCAGAAAGCTCAGGCCGCTAAAAAGCATCACAAAAAAGCAGTAAAACACGAAGCTGCTAAACCAGCTGCTCAGCCAGCTGCGTAAGAGTACAAGCTAAACCGTGCCCTTCGGGGCACGTTGGTAAACCGGCGCTGAACCTTTCAATACAGCGCCGTTTTTTTATCCGGAGGGCGTATGCTGCGACGCTATCGGTTTGAGTTGATCCTTATCCTGCTTATTTTATGCGCGCTCATCGCAAGCCAGTTTTATCTTTCCTGATCGTAGCACGCTGATTTTACTCCCACTTTAGCGCTGTCCCGTCTATAGTATTTTCATAGGGTTCACTTTTAATAATCATAATTACCCCCACCAGAGTGTGATATGCGTAAATCTGTTGTGTTATTACTGGGAACGTTTGCTCTTTTTTCTGGATTCGCGCATGCGGATGATGGCGATGATGACACCATTAGCGCGAAAGAGCTTAAAACGCTGTTTTTCGGTCATGATGATCGTACGCGTGTCGCCGATCCTACCCAGGCCCCGTGGGATGCCATCGGGCAACTGGAAACCGCCAGCGGTAACTTATGCACCGCCACGCTGATTACCCCTCAGCTTGCCCTGACCGCAGGCCATTGCCTGTTGACGCCGCCGGACGGCAAACCCGACAAAGCCGTGGTACTGCGATTTGTGTCTCAGAAAGGGATGTGGCGCTATGAAATTCACGGGATTGAAGGCCGGGTTGACCCTTCGCTGGGTAAGCGCCTGAAACCGGACGGCGACGGCTGGATAGTCCCGCCCGCTGCGGCCTCCTGGGATTTCGGTCTCATCATTTTGCGCTACCCGCCTTCTGGAATCACTCCTCTGCCCCTGTTTGATGGCGATAAAGCCGCGCTGACCGCCGCGCTGAAAGCCGTCGATCGCAAAGTGACGCAATCCGGTTATCCGGTCGATCATCTGGATACGCTGTACACCCACACCGACTGCATTGTGACCGGCTGGGCGCAAAACAGCGTACTCTCTCACCAGTGCGATACGTTACCGGGCGACAGTGGCTCACCGCTGATGCTGAAAACGGATAACGGCTGGCAGTTGATTGGTGTGCAGAGTTCAGCCCCGGCGGCCAAAGACCGATGGCGCGCGGATAACCGTGCTCTCTCGGTGACCGGTTTTCGCGACAAGCTGGAAGCGCTGGCACAATAACAGGCCAGCGCCGCCTCGCCTGACGTCATCAGGCGAGTTTTATCATAATCATACCGGCCAGCAGCAATACCAGGCCGATCCAGCCTTTATTATTTAACCGTTGGCCGAAGAGCACCCACCCTGCTGCCAGGGTCGCGGCAATACCAAACCCGCCCCACAGGGCATAGGCTACAGACAGATCGATACCTTTGACCGCCTGAGACAGGGCGCTAAACGCCCCCAGCACAGCGGCAATCGACATCAGACCGTAAACTTTACGGCGAAAACCATCAGAGAATTTCAGAAACACGTTCGCCAGAATTTCCAGAACAATGGCGAACCCCAACCAGGCCGCGTGGATCCATTCAAACTGCTGCATGGGCCTGCTCCTTCTGCGGTTTTGTCGGTTTACGTGTACCCGATTTAATCAGCACAATCCCGACTACCAGCGTCGTCAATCCGGCGATCTTCATTGTTGATAAGGTTTCGTCAAATAACAAAACGCTGAACAGCGTAATCAACAAAATACCGATACCTTCCCAGAGGGCATAAGCCACCCCCAGCGCGATTTTCTTCACCGCAAACGAGAGGAAAATATAGGAAAGCGAAATCATCACCAGCATTAAAATAAAACCGGTGTTGCCATCGCTGACGCTTGCCCATTTCATAGACAGCGTGCCGGTAATTTCAGCGAGAATAGCCAGGGCTAATAAAATCCAGTAAAACATGTTTTTCTCCTGCTTGAGAATATAATCCATCGCGGCTCGCTGCGAACAGCAAACCCAAAAAAGGAAATTAAATCAGATAACTAAGCGCATGGCGCCAGCTCAGGCAGAAGACGTGACTATAGCGCGTTGCGCCAGTGTTGCTCACCGGACAGAAGGAAGAAAGAGGTGGAGAATACAGCAGTATGGTTTGAAGAATACGTCCTGAACAAATTGTCCATAAAATTACAATTATCCGCGGTGTTGCTTCTCGTCTTTGCGGATCAAAATTGTCCTCGGTAGTTAAACACGCTAAATTTGTACCATAAGCCAGGATTTTACTCAAAGTCTTTTCAATTCTTTACCGAGGCCGTTTGACTTCGGTTAGTTTATTAAACGTCTTTCGCCTTTATTATAAATAAAAAAATACGCAGGAATTGCCATGGCTAAACCCATCATTACCCTGAACGGCCTTAAGATTGTGATCATGCTCGGTATGCTGGTGATCATCCTGACGGGCGTTCGTTTTGCCGCCGATATTATCGTGCCTTTTATTCTGGCGCTGTTTATTGCAGTGATCCTTAACCCGCTGGTTCAGCGCATGGTGCGGATACGCATACCGCGCGTGCTGGCGATCACCCTGCTCATCAGCATCATTATTATCGCGATGGTGCTGCTGGTCGCTTATCTGGGCACATCCCTGAATGAACTGGCGCGCACGCTGCCGAAATACCGCTCGTCGCTGGTGATACCGCTGTTGCAGATTGAACCCTGGCTGCAGCGCGCGGGCATTGAGGTCTCCGTGGAGGAACTGCTGAAGTATATCGACCCCAACGCAGCCATGACCCTCGTCACCAGCCTGCTGGCGCAACTCTCCAACGCCATGACCTCTATTTTCCTGCTGTTTTTAACCGTGGTGTTTATGCTGCTGGAGGTGCCGCAACTGCCTGCCAAACTACAGCATATAATGGTTCGGCCGGTGGAAGGCATGGGCGCGATTCAGCGTGCACTGGACAGTGTTTCCCGCTATCTGGTGCTGAAAACGGCGATCAGTCTCGTCACCGGGTGCGTTGTCTGGGGCATGCTGGTTGCGCTGGATGTGCGGTTTGCGTTCGTCTGGGGACTGCTCGCCTTTGCGCTTAACTATATTCCCAACATCGGTTCCGTGCTGGCGGCCATCCCGCCTATTCTGCAGGTGCTGGTTTTCAGTGGTTTGTATGATGCCCTGATTCTGCTGGCCGGTTATCTGGTAATTAACCTGGTCTTCGGAAACATTCTTGAACCGCGCATGATGGGACGCGGGCTCGGGCTTTCGACCCTGGTGGTGTTTTTGTCCCTGATATTCTGGGGTTGGCTGCTCGGCCCCGTTGGCATGCTGCTCTCCGTTCCGCTGACCATCATCGTCAAGATTGCGCTTGAGCAGACGGCGGGCGGGCAAAGTATCGCCGTACTGCTGAGCGATATGAGCCACAGAGGCTGAGCACCCCGTCAGTTTACCTACTCGCGCCAGCCCATTGCTGGCGCCACATGTTTGAGGATCGACTCAATCACATGCGCGTTGTAGTCCACGCCAAGCTGATTCGGTACGGTCAGTAACAGGGTATCCGCTTCGGCTATCGCGTCGTCCTGCTTCAATTGTTCAACCAGCTTGTCGGGCTCTGCCGCATAGCTGCGCCCGAAAATCGCCCGCGTTTTTTCATCCAGATAGCCCACGCTATCGCTGTCGTTGCGGCTGGCCCCGAAATACATCCGGTCACGATCGTCCATCAGGGCAAAGATACTGCGGCTCACCGACACGCGCGGCTGACGGGTATGGCCCGCCTCAGCCCAGGCCTGACGATACGCGCGGATCTGTTTTGCCTGCTGAATATGGAACGGCTCGCCGGTTTCATCGTCTTTCAGCGTTGAGCTTTGCAGGTTCATGCCCAGTTTTGCGGCCCAGACCGCCGTTGCATTTGAACCGGCACCCCACCAGATGCGGTCGCGTAAACCTTCGGAATGAGGCTCCAGGCGCAGCAGACCCGGCGGGTTCGGGAACATCGGTTGCGGGTTTGGTTTCGCAAACCCTTCTCCGCGCAGCACCTCAAGCAGCACCTCGGTATGACGACGCGCCATATCCGATTCGTTTTCCCCTTCCTGCGGGACATAGCCAAAGTGACGCCAGCCATCAATCACCTGCTCCGGCGAGCCGCGGCTAATTCCCAGCTGCAAACGCCCGCCAGAGATCAGATCCGCCGCCCCGGCATCCTCCGCCATGTACATTGGGTTTTCATACCGCATGTCGATCACGCCGGTACCGATTTCGATGTTTTTGGTTTTTGCGCCTATCGCCGCCAGCAAGGGGAACGGCGAGCTGAGCTGGCGGGCAAAGTGGTGCACACGGAAATAAGCGCCATCGGCACCCAGCTCTTCAGCGGCCACGGCCAGGTCGATGGACTGGAGCAGCGTGTCCGCTGCGGTTCGGGTACCGGACTGTGGCGACGGCGTCCAGTGACCAAATGATAAAAATCCGATCTTTTTCATAACAGGTAATCCTGAGAATGTGTTGCGTTTCTTCTACTCTACGCATTACCAGGCAACAATAAATGCCGTTTATTTAACGGAAAGCGTCAAATAAATTGACTGACCTGAGCAGATCGCTATTGCGTTCCATAATGGGATATAATTTCGCTCACTCTTTTCCTGGCAGGTAAAACCGGCAATGGCTCTGATCCCTAAAAACTACGCGCGGCTGGAAAGCGGCTACCGTGAAAAAGCATTAAAAATTTATCCATGGGTCTGTGGGCGCTGCTCACGGGAATTTGTCTATTCCAACCTTCGGGAACTGACGGTTCACCATATCGATCACGACCATACCAATAACCCGGAAGATGGCAGTAACTGGGAGCTGTTGTGCCTGTTTTGCCACGATCATGAACACTCGAAGTACACCGAAGCGGATCAGTACGGCACCACCGTTGTCGCGGGAGAAGACGCGCAAAAAGATGTGGGTGTGGCCACTTTTAATCCGTTTGCTGATTTGAAAGCGATGATGAACAAGAAGAAATAATCTTCCAGGAATTTTCTCGCTCCGGCCAGCTCTGTTCACCCGTATACATAGACGTACCAGGTAATGACATAGATGGCCGTAATGATTACCCCGGCTACGCCGAGGAAGATCGCATCTCTCACCTCCACACTAGAATGTCCAGGTGATGGCGGCGGTGACAGCGCCTTCGTTACGTCGCGATACGATCGGGCTGTTATTTGCATGCTCCCCAAGCCAGGTGTAATCGGCACTCAGTACCGTGCCCCAATGGGTATCGAACTGATGACTCCATGTCAGGCTGCTGTCTATACCGTAGAATCCACCGGGCGCTGAATAACGGCTATAACCGGAGCGCTGACTCTGCTGCTGACTGACGCCATACCAGGTATTGAGGTAACGGCTGTCGCCAAACAGGGATGCAGACTGAAAAGCAATCGTGTCCTGACTGGTTTGTAGAGGAAGCAGCGTAACAGAGGCCTGGTAGTTTACCCCCTGACTGTCCGTTACAGGCAGGGTCGCTTTGCCTTCCACACTCAGCCAGGAAGTGATTTGCCAGCCGACCGCCAGCCCGGTATTCAGGCTGGTATCGATCTCTCCCATCCCTTTCAGATTATTTGCTCCCTCGCGCCAGCTGTCGTTTTCGTCCGCCCTCCCCAGGTCGTAACCCAGCGTATGTTCAAGGTACACGCCGCTGTCATTTTGCAGGTCATATCCAATGCCTTTCTGCGCATCAATAAAGAATGCACCTTTGCGCCCCTGTAAAACAGGAACCCCTTGCCATACCTGCTTGTCAGAGCCTGAATAACGAGGCGCATAGCGTCCTCCTGCCCCAATGGTCAAATAGTCGGAAGACGTTTGTGCCTCATCGGCGTGTACGCCGGATGCTGCCGTCATCAGAAACGGAACGGTCATATACAGGGCTTTTTTTCTCGCTATCATACTGGTCTCCACTTCTACGTTGTGCGCAGTATGATTTGGCTAAATCAATGAATAGTCGGGATAGTGTTAAGAAACGGTCAAGGTGAACAGATGTTGTCCAGAAGAGTGCTGATTATTGAAGATGATGCCGATGCGGCTGGCGTACTTGAAGCTTATTTACGCCGTGAAAATTACGATGTGACCGTCACGGGGGACGGGCTGGCCGGGCTGGAGATGGCGCAACGCTGGAAACCCGATCTTGTCTTGCTGGATGTCATGCTTCCCGGACTCAACGGAACTGAGGTGCTGGCCAGCCTGCGTCGCAAAAGCGATGTGCCCGTTATCATGGTGACGGCTATGGGCGATACGCCCGATCGCATCGGCGCGTTGAGATACGGGGCTGATGACTATGTCGTTAAACCCTATCATCCAGGTGAAGTCGTGGCACGGGTGCAGGCGGTGCTGCGCCGGAGCAATAAAAACACGCGCGAAGAAGAGATCCTTCGCTGGCAGACGCTAGAGGTGGATGTCACGGCCATCGTGGCGAGCATCATCAATGATGACAACACGCCGCGGGTTCTGGATCTGACCCCAACGGAATTTTCGCTACTGACCACGCTGATGCGTTCACCTTCGCGTCCTTTTTCCCGTCAATATTTACTGGAGCACTGTTTGCCGGAAAGCGAGGCCCTGGAGCGGGTGGTGGATACCCATATTTATAACCTGCGTAAAAAACTCGAAGCCGCGGGTCTTTCCGGCGTGCTGGTTAACGTTCGCGGCGTGGGTTACAGGTTCAGACAGCCATGATAAAGACCCGTCATTCCTCCCTCTGGCGCTGGATTTGCGCGCGCATCCTGGCGCTGGCGATTGGCAGCGTGATCGTTATAGCAGCCTGTATGTGGCTGCGTTACGCCGTGCAGAACTACTGGATAATGGGCAAAATGCCCGCAGCGGTCCGGCAGGAGTTTCTCACGCTCAGCCAGAATCCGCAGTCAAACCCGGCCCGCTTTCACGATATTGTAGACAGCTGGTGGGGGCTCAGTTATTCCACCCCATCTATCGCCTCGGCTGACTGGGTCACCGTGGCTCTGCTGGTGCTGGTGATGATCCCCTTCATTGTGGTAATGGGACTTAAGCACGCGCGCCCTCTGGCGCTGCAGTTCAGCTGTCTTCGTGATGCGGCCAAAGATGTGGCCGATGGACAGTTTGGCCGACAGGCAGAGCTGGTGAGAGATGCGCCCGCAGAAATGATCAGTTTTGCGGCTGACTTTAATACCATGACCGGACAACTGGCTCGCTATGAAAAGGAGCTTCGCGCCTCGCACGTTGCCATGGCACATGAGCTGCGCTCTCCCCTGACGGCAGCCATTGGACGTTTGCAGGGTATGATGGACGGCGTGTTTGACGCCACCCCGGAGCAGTTGGGGATGGTGATGAAACAGCTCCAGCACCTCAACCGGCTGACCGATGAATTGCACCTTCTCTCTTTGGCTGATGCGGGAAATCTTGTGCTTGAAGACAGGCCATTCCGTCTGGATGAGCTGATTCAGGAGCGGGCAGACTGGATAACCCCGCAGGCCGATGCGCATAATTTTGCGATAACGTTGCGTAACCCGCGCGCATGCTCCTTCAGAGGCGATGCGTTCCGTATGGGACAGGTATTTACGATCCTCATGGAGAATTCACTCCGCTACGGACGCGAGGGAGGCCATCTGGAGGTGGCCCTGCATTATGCCCAGGGGCAGTACACCCTCGAATTCGCCGATGACGGTCCGGGTGTATCAAATCACTTTTTACCGGACATGTTTAAGCGATTTAGCCGCGAGGAACAATCACGCGCCCGGCACTCCGGTGGCAGCGGCCTCGGTTTATCAATTGCGCAGGCGATTTGTCAGGCGCATGGGGGAAGTATTAGCGCGTCATTACCAGAAACCGGAGGGCTTCTGGTGCGCATCCAACTGCCCTGGCGCGCTTGTGACGAGGAAAATTCCCGCTCTTGATAAACCCTTGACACAACATCGAATCTTTCTCGATGAACAGCCGATTAAATAACGCCATCCCTTTTCTGGAGCGGCGTTATGTCAGACGAATTCATTCTCTCCCTCCGCCACAGCCTGCATCATGTATACAGCGTGGCGCGCACCCTTTCCTGGCTACACTTTATTCCCCTGGTGATACTTGCCCTGGCTATCTTCCCGCTAACCGGTTGCGGCGATAAACACGAAAACACGCCGCCCCCCGTGCGGGCGGTACGCTACAGTGTGGTGGGTTCAGCGAAAACGCTGCCAGCACTGGAAAGAACCGGTGAGATCCATGCCCATGATGAGACGACGCTGAGTTTCCGTACCGGGGGCAGGATCCTCACGCGCGTCGTCGATATTGGCGATCGGGTTACCGCCGGGCAACTGCTGGCGACCCTCGACAATACCACCGGACAAAATCAGCTCGACGCGGCCACCGCTGACTATGAGGGTGCCAAAGCCTCAGCGCAGATTGCCGCGCTCAACGTCAACAGAATGCAAACGCTGATGTCCACCGGCGCTATAGCCCGCACACAACTCGACACAGCCCGTGCAGACTGGCTTGTCGCCAGCGCGCGTCTGAAAAGTAGCGAGGCGGCACTGCGCAACGCCCGGGAAAGCCTGGGCTGGACCCGCCTTCTCTCGCCGAAGGAAGGCATCATTACCGCGGTCAGCGCCTCTGCGGGCCAGATTGTCAGCGCAGGCCAGTCGGTGCTGACGCTGGCGACCGGTGAAGCCCGCGATGTGGTGTTTGATGTTGCCGCGCCTGATGAGATCCCCTCACCAGATAAGGCTGATTTCCGCGTCGCCTTGCTCAGCGACCCGACGGTCAATGCTTCAGCGGTGTTACGCGATATCACGCCTCAGGCCGATCCCCTGACCCGTACCTGGCGGGTCAGAGCCACCCTGAACAACCCGCCCGCCGCCATGGCACTGGGTGCCAGCGTCACCGTAACCCTGCCCTCCAGTGCCGCGTGCGGTTACGTCCTTCCTGCGTCGGCACTGAGTCGTTACGCAGACAAGCCCGCTGTGTTTGTAATCAACCGGCAATCTCAGGCGCAACTGCGCGTGGTTGTGCCTGCACGTTACACGGCCTCCTCCGTCATCATCGCCTCCGGTCTTGCGCCCGGTGACAGAGTGATTACGGCTGGCGTGAGCAAATTACGCTCAGGAGAACAGGTGATTGCTGGGGAGGAGCAGCCATGAACATGAGAAGCACAAAAGAGACATTTAACCTCTCCGCCTGGGCGCTTAAAAATCAGCAGATGGTCAGTTTCTTTATGCTGCTGGTGATGGCGATGGGCGTGTTCTGTTACGAGCGCCTGCCGCGCAACGAAGATCCGGCGTTTACCATCAAAACGGCCGTGGTCTCCGCGCAGTGGCCGGGGGCATCGGTAGCGGACACGACCCGTCTGCTGACGGATACGCTTGAAAAAAAGTTACAGGAGATCCCCTGGCTTGATTATATCGAAAGCGAAACCCGGGCAGGGCGCACTGTTATTCATGTCAATCTGCGCGATGACACGCCGCCGCAAACGGTGCCGGATATCTGGTACCAGGTGCGGAAGAAAATGCAGGATATCGCCCCGTCCCTGCCAGAAGGCGTTCAAGGCCCTGACGTCAACGACGAATTTGACGACACGTTCGGCACAATTTATGGCTTTATCCCCGAAGGCTATACCCTGCGGGAGGTTCGGGATCGGGTGGAGACACTGCGTCGGGAGCTGATGTCCCTGCCGGATATCGGCAAAACCCCCCTGCTGGGTGAACAGCAGGAACAGATGGTTCTGGCCTTTTCCCCGGCCCGTCTGGCGGGGATGGGTCTGGATATTCAGCAGGTTGAGGAGGCACTCAGGGCGCAGAATGCAGTCGTCCCGGCGGGCATCATACGCACGGGGCAGGAGAACATCGCACTCCACGTCAGCGGTGCGCTCACCTCAGAGGAGAGTTTACGCGCGGTCACGCTGCATATTAATAATCGTTATATTCCCTTGACCGACATTGCCACCCTCACCCGGGAAAGCGCCGAGCCGCCCTCACCGGCGTTTCGGGTTAACGGAAAACCGGCCATCGGACTGGCGATTTCAATGGCGCCGACAGGCAATATGCTGCGCTTTGGCGCCGCGTTGAATCAAAGAGTGGCCGCCCTCAGCGCCGGGCTGCCGCACGGTATCGAGATGGTGAAGGTCGCCGATCAATCCGCGGTAGTCAGCGACGCGGTGAGTAGTTTTATCAGGGTCCTTATTGAAGCGGTGGTTATCGTCCTGGCCGTTTCATTTGTCTCTCTGGGGCTACGGGCGGGGCTGGTTGTGGCTGCGGCAATCCCGCTGGTTCTGGCCATGACCTTCGCCGGAATGATGCTGGCCGGGATTGGCCTGCAGCGCATCTCGCTCGGGGCACTGATTATTGCGCTGGGTCTGCTGGTGGATGACGCCATGATCACCGTGGAAACCATGGTTTCTCGTCTGGAGGCTGGCGATTCCCGTCGGCAAGCGGCAACCCGGGCGTTCACCACGACGGCATTCCCGATGCTCACCGGCACACTGGTGATGATCGCCGGATTTATTCCGGTCGGCTTTGCGGCATCCAGCGCGGGTGAATACTGCTTTTCTCTGTTTGCGGTCGTGCTGATTGCCCTGCTGTGTTCATGGGTGGTCGCAATCCTGTTTTCACCGCTGACCGGGACATGGCTGCTGCCGGAGAACGTCAGGCATCATGCCTCCGGCCCGGGGCGGCTTGCTCGCGGGTATCACTGGCTGCTGCGTAAGGTATTGCGCCACCGACTCACCACCGTGCTTTGCGCCCTTGCCGCACTGGTTTTGTCCATATACGGGACGACATTTATGCAGGGTGAGTTTTTTCCCGCTTCCGACAGACCAGAGCTGCTGGTGAGTCTGACGCTTCCGGCCAACGCCTCACAGCCGGAAACGCAAAGAGAGGCTGAAAAGCTGGAGAAGGCGCTGGCAGGCAATAGCAATATCGATCATTACTCAACATACGTAGGATCGGGCGCTATCCGTTTTTATCTGCCAATGGATGTGCTGCTGGAGAATGAAAACAGTGCCCAGTTGGTGGTGGTCGCGAAAAACCTCGCCGCCCGCGACCGTCTGCACGCACAGCTGAACAAGATACTGGCGACGCAATTTAGCGACATCATCACACGCGTATCGCCCCTGGAGCTCGGCCCCCCGGTCGGCTGGCCAATCAAATACCGGGTTAGCGGGCCGGACTATATGAAGGTTCGGGCGCTGGCGAATCACCTGACGGAGGTGATTGGCCAGTCACCGCTCTCACGTGAAGTCAACCAGACCGCTGGTGAACCGGAGAGAGTGATTACTCTTGAGGTGAATCAGACGGCGGCCCGGGCTGCGGGCGTGTCGTCAGAAAGTCTGGCCCGGACGCTGAATACGGTCTGGTCCGGCAGCGTCGTGACCTCAATACGGGATAATGACCGGCTGGTGGATGTGGTGCTCCGCGCCAGAGACAGTGAACGTCTTAATCTGGCCACACTGTCGTCACTGACCGTTGAGGGGAACGATGGCAAAAAAATTCCGCTCAGTGCTGTCGCAACGCCGGTCTGGGGTGTGGACGATCCGGTTGTCTGGCGTCGTCAGCGCCTGCCGTTTATCACCGTGCAAACTGACCTTGCGCCGGGACTCAGAGCCGAGGTCGTCTCCGCCGCGCTGCGCCCGGCAGTGGATAAACTGCGTGCCCGTTTGCCTGCGGGCTACAGTATTGAGGAAGGCGGCGCGGTTGCGGAATCCGATAAAGGAAACCGCTCTGTCTTTACCGTTCTTCCGGTGACGCTGGTCATTATGTTGTTATTGCTGATGCTTCAGCTACGACGCTATTCCCGGATGTTTCTGGCCCTGTTCATGGCCCCGTTTGGCTTACCGGGCATCGTTCTGGCGATGCTGCCGGGTGGAACACCGATGGGGTTCGTCGCCCTGCTGGGCGTGATCGCGCTGGCGGGCATGATCATTCGTAACGCGGTGATCCTGCTCGGCGAAGCTGACAGCAATCTGGCTCAGGGGATGACGAACGATGCCGCCATTATCGCAGCCGCAGAGCACCGGGCCAGACCTATCTGTCTGACCGCCTGTGCCGCCATTCTGGGCATGATCCCCATCTCGCACCAGGTATTCTGGGGACCTATGGCGTATGCCATTATCGGGGGGTTGCTGGTCGCGACGCTGGTCACACTCACGGTACTGCCCGCGTCGTTCAGTCTGTTATTACAGTGGGGGGACGGTTTACGCAACCGGCACAGCGTATAAAACCCGGTCTGTGCTGAAAGCGAAATTGTCCCCCGATCCGTTACGCGGCCGTCAGCGCAAAACGGGTTCTCAGGACCTCAGCAATATCCTCTTCCGCCAGTTGCTGTGTCTTTGTGCCATTTGCGGTGATGGTCTTCAGCATATTGCCCAGCAGGATCTGGCGTCCTCCTTCGTTGCCAGGAGGCCGAAGGTCTGATCAATGCGCTGGAGGTGCATCGTCGCGATTTGTGACGGGCTGGCGGGTACCGCGTTCAGAGCGTCGATGCGTTAATGGTTAGTGACTGGCTGGATCGTCTCTGAATGCCGCATGGTGGCATTCAGAAATTGAAAATGGAAAGATCTTTAATATCGGCGTGTGGATTGGCGTTTTTTACCGCTATCAAAAAAGCAGAGAAATTATGATTAAACATCGTTACGTTCGGGTAAAACTGCACCTGTTTTTCCCTTCCGTTTTCAACATAGCTTACTGACCAGATCCGACGATTATTGACCATCGTCGATCCCGGCTTAATGTTTACTATCCTGGCCAGTTCAACCTGAGTGGTTCTATCCTTCTGAATTTCATAAAAATATCGCTCATCATAAAAATAAACCTTGCGGGAAAAACAATCAAAAAACCACGGGTTAGTGGATATTTTCTTCTTGCCCTGGGCATCTGAAACGATGCGTTTTGGCTGGCGAAATGACCTCACTCCATTCCTTATCACCAGATATAACCCAATAACCGGCAGAGCCATTAATAAAACGCTGATTGCTTCCCGCATATTCACCAATCCCGTTGATCACAGTCATGAGCGAGTATAACGGGTTCGTTCCTGAGAACAACATCCCCCCTGTCAGGGAATAATGCGTGCCGCCCTGAGCTGTGCGAACAGGCTGAAAAACATCTCGTCGGTGGCCCGCATGGAGGTGAATCCGGCCCGACGCAGCTTGCTGCCATCGCCAAACATATCGTAATCCCAGCTAAACACGAAGTCGGCAAACTGGCCGTCATTCAGCTGCAAAATATCGCTTTCCACCAGCCCGCGAGCTGCGGCGAGTTCATGCCATACCGTGCGGTAGTCCGTAAACAACTGCTGAAATGAGAGCCGGACCGGGGGTGCAAACTCCAGTCCAAACCAGTGTGCAATGCGTGGCCACAGCTCGCTCCAGCGCCAGATGTCACCGTTATTCACATTGAATGCCTGGTTCTCTGCTACCGGCGACGTGGCGGCCCACACGGTCGCCTCTGCCAGCAATTCACCGTCTGTATGATCAACAATGCTGTGCCAGGTCTGTTCGGTGCCGGGAAAACGCAGTGGTAAATTCAGCGCCTTACACAGCGATGCGTACAGCGCGATGCTCAGGGCAAGATTCATGGCGTTACCCGGCACCGTGCTGCCCACCACGCCCGGCCGGATGGCGCTCCAGTGCCACGCTTTTCCCCGTTGAAAATCGCTAAGCCACCTGAGCTGGGCCGCATTAAACTCCGCGCCCGGTACGCCGGGATCGCTTTCACGTGCCGGGGTTTTGAACGGGCCAAGATGCGCGCCGTAGACTTTGTAGCCCTGCATCAGGCTGACCGTCTCAAGGGGGGCCGTGTTTTCGAGATTACTGACCAGATGGCGCAGCATGGTGACGTTCGGTTCAACCATCTCTGTCCAGTTCGCGGCATTGACCCAGGCGCTGTAAAACACATGAGTGATCCCGCTGAGCGATGACAGTGCCCGCGCGCTGTCCTGCGCATCCAGTAAATCAACATTAACCATCGCGATACCTTCAGGGTGAGATACCGCCTGGCGGCTCAGGCCAATAACCTCCCACTGATGGCGCAAAAGCGTTTTGACCAGCTGGTTGCCAACAATCCCGCTGGCGCCAGCGACCAGCGCGACCCTGTGTTGCTGCGTCTTATTCATGGTGTTTCTCCGAAAGGGGTGACAGACACAGTGTGATCTATTATTTTTTTCTGATATATCCCCCGAATCCGATGGCATTTATAAGCAGAATCACGAAATGAATAATAAGCTCAACGCCATTTCCACCTTTCTGCGCGTCGCCGAAGCGGGCTCCTTTTCCGCTGCCGCCCGCCTGGCCGGGATCAAGCAGTCCGCCGTCAGCCAGCAGATCGCCGCCCTTGAGGAAGAGCTCGGTGTGGTATTGCTGCATCGTACAACGCGCAGGATGAAGCTCACCGCGCAGGGTGAGCGTTACCGGCGGGATATGCAGCTTGTGCTGGAGGCCATGCAGGAAGCAGAGCGACGCCTGAACCCGGTTGAGCATCAATATCAGGGGGCCGTACATGTGCAGTTGCCGAGCGGCCTGGGCCAGCTCGTGTTGCCGCGCCTGCTGACGCTACAGCGCATGAATCCTGAATTACATCTGCAGGTTTCGCTTGATGACCGCATCGCCGATCTGGTCACCGAAGGGGTGGATGTGGCGCTTCGGCTGAGCGCGGAGCCTCCGCAAACCCATGCCGCACGCGTACTGGCACGCATTGAAACGCCGCTCTTTGCCGCCCCGTCATTCCCGCCGGTAGAGTCCTTGTACGCGCTGGCGGCGCTTCCCCACGTGCGATTCAGCGGCATCCCGCTGGACGCTCCCTTACGCCTGGTTTCTGATGACGAAACGATTGATATTGCAGTGAATACCGTTTTCCGCGCCAATACCAGCGACGCCCTGTTACAGGCGCTGGAGGCAGGCATGGGTATTGGCGGTATGCAACTACCGCTCGCGGCACGGGCGTTGCAAACCGGCACACTGGTGCAGGTACTCCCCGCGTGGCGGTTACCCGACCGCTTTCTCTATGCGGTTTATCCGGACGCTCGCTTTATTCCACACAGGGTCAGAAGCGTTGTGGGGGTTATAGAACAGCTACTGCCTGAAATAATTAAGAAAAATTAAACATTCCAGAATGCATACTCGCCAGCGCGCCTTGTTGAACTAAAAATTTTCGACTTTCAACGAGTTCCGGAAAATTCCCCTCCCGTCTCTTGATCGTTCTGGTTAATCATGAATACTGTATATAAACACAGTAATATGAGTTAACCATTATGCAGTTGATCTCTCCTTTGGGGCCTGATGCCACGCTATTGCTTCCGTTGTTTATGGAGCGGGTGCCCTGTGGCTTCCCCAGCCCTGCTCAGGATTATGTCGAGGATAGCCTTGATCTGAACAAGCTGGTGATCAAACACCCCAGCGCGACCTATTTTGTCAGGGTGAGCGGTGATTCGATGATCGGCGCAGGCATCAGCCATGGTGACCTGCTGGTGGTTGACCGTTCGTTAACCGCCGTTCATGGCGATATTGTGATTGCGGCGGTCGCGGGCGAATTTACCGTGAAGGAGTTGCAAACGCATCCGCGTCTTCAGCTCATCCCCCATAATCCTGACTACGCACCGGTCGTTTTTGCCGCAGAAGACGAGCTGGAGATCTTCGGCGTTGTGACGTTTACCCTGAAAGCTAACCGCCATGTTCGCGCTCGTTGACGTAAACAGTTTTTACACCTCCTGCGAGACGGCGTTTCGGCCCGACCTTAAGGGGAAACCCGTGGTGGTCGTTTCAAATAACGACGGCTGTATCATTTCACGTTCAGCAGAAGCAAAAGCATTGGGGATCGGCATGGCCGGTCCCTACTTCAAGCTGAAGGATGAGCTGAGACGCCAGAAGGTACACGTCTTTAGCTCCAATTATGCGCTGTATGCGGATATGAGCCGCCGGGTGATGACCATTCTCGAAGAGATGGCCCCGAGAGTGGAGATCTACTCGATTGATGAAGCCTTTCTGGATCTGACGGGCGTCAGCCAGTGTATGTCTCTGGAGGCGTTCGGTCAGGCTATCCGCCAGCGCCTGTACAAAGAGACCGGCCTGCTGGTCGGGGTCGGTATCGCGCCCACCAAAACCTTAGCCAAGCTGGCTAACCATGCCGCCAAAACCTGGAAGAAAACCAACGGTGTGGTGGATTTATCGAATATCGATCGTCAGCGTAAACTGCTGTCACTGGTACCGGTCAGCGAAGTGTGGGGCGTCGGGCGCAGGATCAGCAAAAAACTGAATCTGATGGGGATCGAGACTGCCCTGCATCTGGCGGAATGTTCAAGCTGGGTGATCCGTAAACACTTTAATGTCGTGCTGGAAAGAACCGCCGCGAGTTACGCGGTGAACCGTGTCTGGCGCTGGAAGAGTTTTCGCCAACAAAGCAACAAATCATCTGCAGCCGCTCCTTCGGCAGCCGTATCACCCGGTATGACGATATGCACCAGGCGATCTGCGCCTATGCCGAACGCGCCGCCGAGAAGCTGCGCGAAGAGAAACAGTTTTGCTGCTATATCAGCGTCTTTATTCGCACCAGCCCGCATGCGGAGGACGAGGTTTTTTATGGTAACCAGGCCTCCGGCAAGCTGACGATCCCCACCAACGATACGCGGGATATTATCAGGGTAGCTATCGAGTCATTAAACCGAATCTGGAAAGACGGACATCGCTATATGAAAGCGGGCGTCATGCTCAGTGACTTTTTCAGTCAGGGCGTGGCGCAGCTTAGCCTGTTCGATGAACACCCACCGCGGCCAGACAGTACAGCCCTGATGCAGGTTATCGACCGCCTTAACCGTTCAGGCCGGGGGTCTGTGTGGTTTGCGGGCCAGGGGGCGGTGAAATCCTGGGCGATGAAGCGGGATATGCTGTCGCCCTGCTACACCACGCGCTATTCCGATCTGCCGATCGTTAAATAACAAAGCCCGGATCCCTCCGGGCTCTGTTTATACGTGGTTACACCAGCGCATTCAGCGTAGCCAGCGCGTCAGGCGGTAACACCAGCTCCCCTGCCGCGAGGTTTTGCCGCAGATGCGCCACGGAAGAGGTTCCCGGGATCAGCAGAATGTTCGGAGAACGTTGCAGCAGCCAGGCCAGCGCAACCTGCATCGGTGTCGCCCCCAGGTCGTCCGCCACCGCCTGCAGCCCGGAAGATTGCAGCGGCGTAAAACCGCCCAGCGGGAAGAACGGCACATAAGCAATCCCCTGCTGCGCAAGCGAATCCACCAGCGCATCGTCACTACGGTTCACGATGTTGTACATGTTTTGCACACACACCACGGGCACCATCTTCTGCGCCTCGGCAACCTGCGTGGCGGTGACATTGCTCAGACCAATATGTCGCACCAGCCCTTGCTGCTGTAGCTCTGCCAGGGTGGACAGCGGTTCAGCGATCGAGCCTTCCGCCGGTCCGTGTGCGCTAAACATAATCCGCAGGTTCACCACGTCCAGCACATCCAGCTGCAGATTGCGCAGGTTGTCGTGTACCGCCTGGGTCAGCTCCTGGGCGGAAAAGGCCGGCAACCAGGCGCCTTTATCATCGCGTCGCGCACCGATTTTGGTGACGAGGGTAAGATCGTCCCGGTACGGATGCAGCGCCTCGCGGATCAGCTGGTTAGTCACATGCGGACCATAAAAATCGCTGGTATCGATATGATTCACGCCCGCCGCCACGGCTTCCCGGAGCACTTCCAGCGCGGCATTTTTGTCCTTCGGTGGCCCAAAAACGCCCGGCCCGGCCAGCTGCATTGCGCCGTAACCCAGCCGTTTAACCGTGCGTGTGCCCAGCGCGTATGTCCCGCTTTTATCGATGCTGCTCATGTTCACCTTCCTCATAAAAAAGATCCGGATTTACAACAGGTTCCCGACCAGAACCCATAGTTAAGCGCGAGTTAAATTAAAGTTTAAATTTTAGACGACGATAGTATTTGTGTACCCCTGCACTTTCTTACGGACGACCGCTATGCTGAAAAATCTGCACGTGATTACCGGTATTATCTTTGCTCTCACCATATTCTGCCTGCTACAAGTTGTCACGGGAGGGTTGTTCTACTCTGCCGTCAGCAACGATCGCCATAACTTCCAAAACTCCGGGGTGCTTAATGCCCAGCAGGAGAGCCTGAGTGACAGCGTTAACACCCTCATCAAAACGCGCGTTACCGTGACGCGCGTGGCCATCCGCTATCTGAAAAATCAGCGCGATCCGGCGTCCCTTGAGGCGATCAACAAACTGCTTGGCACCGCGGGCAACTCTCTGGCTAAAGCAGAAGCCTATAACAAACAGTGGCAGGCCCTGCCGCAGGTTAACGGCCAGAGTGCGGCGCTAACCGACGAGATGCTGAAATCCTGGAACCAGATGCACGAAGTGATGCGTCTGTCGATTGAGTATCTGCGTGCCGACAACTATCAGGCCTATGGCGATCTGGATGCGCAGCAGGCACAGGACGATATGGAAGCGGTCTATAACCGCTGGCGCGCCGAAAACAACACGCTGCTGAAAGCCGCGGCCGAAGAGAACCAGAGCAGCTTTACCCAGATGCAATGGACGCTGGCGGCTATATTCCTGGCCGTTATCGCCGTGCTGGTGGTGATCTGGCAGGGTTTACAGCACCTGCTGTTAAAACCGCTGCAAACCATTATGAACCATATTCGTACCATTGCGGCGGGCGACCTGACGCAGGATATTACCCTCTCTGGCCGCAATGAGATGGGCCAGCTGGCGGCCGGTCTGCATGAGATGCAGCAATCTCTGGTCACCACGGTCAGCGCCGTACGCGGCAGTACCGACTCCATCTACACCGGCGCAGGCGAAATTGCCGCCGGGAGCAACGATCTTTCCGCCCGTACGGAAGAACAGGCCGCCTCGCTGGAAGAGACCGCTGCCAGCATGGAAGAGCTGACCGCCACAGTGAAACAGAACTCCGACAACGCCCGTCAGGCGACCCTGCTGGCGAAAAACGCGTCTGAGACAGCGGCGCGCGGCGGTTATGTGGTGGATAACGTTGTCCGCACGATGACGGAAATTGCCGACAGTTCGCAGCAAATTGCCCACATCACCGGCGTGATTGACAGCATTGCCTTCCAGACCAACATTCTGGCGCTGAATGCCGCGGTAGAAGCCGCACGCGCCGGGGAACAGGGCCGTGGCTTTGCGGTGGTTGCCGGGGAAGTACGTACCCTGGCGAGCCGCAGCGCGCAGGCGGCAAAAGAGATCAAGGGCCTTATCGAGAACTCTGTCAGCCGCGTGAATACCGGCTCTGAGCAGGTCAGCGAAGCCGGTGCAACGATGAAGGAAATTGTGGCGGCGGTCACCCGCGTGACCGATATCATGGGCGAGATTTCATCTGCGTCCGATGAGCAGAGTCGCGGTATTGAACAGGTGAGCCTGGCCGTTTCGCAGATGGACAGCGTCACCCAGCAAAACGCCGCGCTGGTGCAGCAGTCCGCCACGGCGGCAGCGGCGCTGGAAGATCAGTCCGAACAGCTGCGCCAGGCGGTGGCGGCATTTCGTCTGAACGGTAAACAACAGGCCACCGCGCCCCGTACAACGCATGTGAAAACACCACAGCTGTTGCGCCCGGCCACGGCAGGCACCGCCACCGACAGCAACTGGGAAACCTTCTGAGTTCAGCGCGGGCGAGCACCTCGCCCGCGCTAATCCCGTTAACGGCTGCGCTTGGCGTGCCGTTCCCAGTTCTCCTGTTTCGCGTCGTTGGATTTTCGCAGTGAAACATAACAGGCCCCGCTGCCGCCGTGATGCGGCAGCGCCACGCAGAAGGCCTGCACTTCCTCAAACTCTGTTAACCAGCGCGCCAGATAGCTACGTATCACGTTGGGATGAGCATTCTGTTCGCGCCCTTTTCCATGAATGATAATCAGATTGCGTAATCCGTCGCGTCCGGCCTGGCGAATAAAGGCGTACAGCATCTGGCGGCAACGCTCGGCGGGCTGACGTAACAGGTTCAGGCTGGCCTCGCGGGAGTATTTCCCCGAGCGCAGCTTATCCATTACGCCCTGTTGTATCCCTTCACGCTGAAATGCCAGCGGCTCATCCAGGGGCAGAAGTTCCAGAAAGCCCAGGGTGAGGAAGTTATCCAGCTGCTCGGTATCAATCTCCTGGCGCGCCCGCGTGTTGCGGCTCGGCTGCCAGTGAATATCTGCGCAGCGCTTCAGGGGCTGGACATCCTCCATGGCGTCAAGAAACAGTGATTTGTCGTCAGGGTTCATGGAAATCCTCCGGCTACATCTGAGCCTGTACTATACCTTCGCGGGGGGTGTGCCTCAACAGCCGTTCCCCCGGGTAGGGTGGCGCTGAAAGCAAGCTGATGAATATCAATCGACAGCCGGGGAAAAATTAAACACCACTTAACGCAAACTTCAGCGTAAATAAAACACGCAATTTGGCTTAAACATCCATAAAATCAAACACTCAACCGCCTTTCATTTTGAGAGAAAGCTGTTATAACTTAATTAACCTGCCTCATGGATATAACATCCAGGATATGCGAAGGGATGCACTGCTGTGTGTACTGAAGGGTCTGTCTGATGTCGGACAGGCCCTGTTTTTTTATGGATGATGTTTCACGCAGAGACGATTGCCCGCGCCTCGCGTCTGAATTGCGTAATTAACGACTCCGTAAGCGGGGTCTGGCGCGAATCCCGACGCTGAATTAAATAATACGTCGCTTTTGGAAGTGATTCGACAACCGGCAGCATAACCAGACGCCCCGCCAACAGGGGGTCACAGCCCAGCTCCTGCGGCAATATGCTTAAAAAATCGCTTTGTGCGACAAGGCTGATACACGACGAAAATGTTTCGCAGACCACGCCAATGCGGGGTATTTGCGAGCGATGGCTAAATACATCCTCTAACTGCTTATAATAACTTCCCCGGGGCGTTGGCATGGTCCAGTTATAATGCAGCAGATCGTTAATGGAGGTTGCTCCCGTCGCCGGATGCCCCTCCCGGCAAAATACGGCAAACGGTTTTTCTAATAGCTTTTCAAACGTAAATTCATGATCGTAAGGCCCCTGATAATAGGTATTGATGGTGAAGTCCAGTTCGCCCTGGCGTAATTCATTGATCATCGATACCAGCTGCCCTTCCATAATTCGCACCTTAACCTGCGGATGCTGCGCATGAAAGCGGGTGATAACCGCAGGCATAAGGCTTCGCGAAATACTCGCTCCCATCCCGATATTGATCTGCCCGGCCAGCTCGCCCTGCCGCTGGCGAATGTCATCCTGCGCCGCGCGCAGCTCTTCCAGAATCAGCCTGGCGCGCTGATAGAAGCCGTCGCCACACTCGGTTAACGCCACGCCTTTGCTTCGGCGCACAAAGAGCTGCGCCGCCATGCCCTCTTCCAGCTCTTTGATCGATTTGGTCAACGCCGGTTGCGAAAGATTCAGCGTCCTGCTGGCGCCGCGAATGCTGCCCTGACGCGCCACTTCAACGAACGCCCGAATTTGATGAAATTTAATCTGAAATGACATAGCCCGACCGATAACCGTTGTTTATCAGAGTAAAGAAACTGTCATCTACTTTAATGGAAAGGGATGTGCGAGGGTAATTCCTGAACGGTTAAAACTGTGAAAAATCGGTTAGTGATAAGTAAAAACTATCACAGCGTGAAGCAGTTCACATATTTTAATGATGACAGGAACAGATATGGACTCACTGGCACAGTACATCCAAACCTTAGCCCCGCAACTGAGCGCATGGCGTCGCGATTTTCACCATTTTGCCGAATCCGGCTGGGTGGAATTTCGGACTGCCGCGAAAGTTGCGGAGATCCTGGATAGCCTGGGTTATGACCTGGCGATGGGCCGCGACGTGGTGGATGCCGAAAGCCGTATGGGGTTGCCGGATAACGCTACCCTGACGCGAGAATTTGCCCGCGCCCGTGCGCAGGGCGCGCCCGAAAAATGGCTCGCGCCGTTTGAAGGCGGCTTCACCGGCCTGGTTGCCACGCTTAACACCGGCCGTCCCGGCCCGACGCTGGCGTTTCGCGTGGACATGGACGCTCTCGACCTGAGCGAAGCGCTCGACGACAGCCACCGCCCGTTCCGCGACGGTTTTGCCTCCTGCAATCCGGGCATGATGCACGCCTGCGCGCACGACGGCCATACCACGATTGGCCTTGGGCTGGCGCACGTGCTCATGCACAACAAAGCGCAGCTGAACGGCACCATCAGACTGATCTTCCAGCCTGCCGAAGAAGGCACTCGCGGCGCACGCGCCATGGTGGCCGCCGGGGTACTGGACGGGGTGGACTATTTCACCGCCATTCACATTGGTACCGGGGTGCCTGCCGGGACGGTGATCTGCGGCAGCGATAACTTTATGGCGACAACCAAGTTTGACGCGACGTTTACCGGCGTTGCCGCACACGCAGGCGGTAAACCGGAAGAAGGCCGTAACGCCCTGCTCGCCGCCGCCCAGGCCGCGCTCGCGCTGCACAGCATTGCGCCACACAGCGAAGGGGCTTCCCGCGTGAATGTGGGAGTGATGCAGGCCGGCAGCGGACGCAATGTGGTACCCGCCCATGCCCTGCTTAAGGTCGAAACCCGCGGCGAGAGCGAGGCGATCAATCAGTATGTGTTCGAACGCGCGCAATCCGTCATTACCGGTGCCGCCGCGCTCTACGGCGTGACGGCTGAGATGCGTCTGATGGGGGCTGCCACCGCCAGCGCTCCGACACCTGCCTGGGTGGATTATCTGCGCCAGCAGGCAAGCCAGGTGCCCGGTGTGGAACAGGCCATTGATAAGGTTAAAGCCCCGGCCGGTTCTGAAGACGCCACGCTGATGATGGCCCGGGTGCAAGAAAACGGCGGCATGGCCTCCTACATGGTGTTTGGCACCGATTTGAGCGCCGGACATCACAATGAAAAATTCGACTTTGATGAGCGCGTCATGACCGTCGCTATCGAAACGCTGGCGCGCACTGCGCTGAATTTCCCCTGGACGCGAGGTGTGTAATGCAGGAGAACTACGCTTTTATTGCCGATGCAATCGACACGCGATGTCAGACGTTCACCGACATTGCCGACGAAATCTGGGATCACCCGGAAACCCGCTTTGAAGAGTTCTGGTCCGCAGAGCGGCTGGCCAGCGCGCTGGAAGCGGAAGGCTTCACCCTGACCCGTGAGGCTGGCGGCATTCCGAATGCCTTTATCGCCAGCTTCGGTAGCGGTAAACCGGTGATTGCCCTGCTCGGCGAATATGACGCGCTGGCCGGATTAAGCCAGCAGGCACATTGCGCGACGGCACACGCCACCACGCCCGGTGCTAACGGCCACGGCTGCGGGCATAACCTGCTCGGCACCGCGGCGTTTGCAGGTGCCGTTGCGGTGAAAAGCTGGCTGGAGCAGCACGGCGGGAGTGGAACCGTGCGTTTTTACGGTTGTCCCGGCGAAGAAGGCGGTTCCGGTAAAACGTTTATGGTCCGTGAGGGCTTGTTTGACGATGTTGACGCCGCGGTCACCTGGCACCCGGAAGCGTTTGCCGGCATGTTTAACGTCAGTACGCTGGCCAATATCCAGGCCGCCTGGCGCTTTAAGGGCGTGGCGGCGCATGCGGCAAACTCGCCGCATCTGGGGCGCAGCGCGCTGGATGCGGTGACGCTGATGACCACCGGCACCAACTTCCTCAACGAACATATCATCGAGAAAGCACGCGTCCATTACGCCATAACCGATACCGGCGGCATCTCCCCCAACGTGGTGCAGGCGCAGGCCGAAGTGCTGTACCTGATCCGCGCCCCGGAGATGGCCGACGCGCAGCAAATCTACGCGCGCATTGAGAAGATCGCGCAGGGTGCGGCGTTGATGACCGAAACCACCGTCGAGTGTCGCTTTGATAAAGCCTGCTCCAGCTACCTGCCAAACCGCACGCTCGAAGCGGTGATGTATCGCGCCCTGCAACATTACGGCACGCCAGCCTGGACGGAGGAAGAACGCGCTTTTGCCCGGGAGATCCGCGCCACCCTGACGGCAAACGATCTGCAAAACAGCCTCAGAAACATTGCTGCAACCGGGGGGAACGAAGGTAAAGCCTTTGCCCGTCGCCACCAGGAGACCCTGCTGGTGGACGAGATCGCGCCTTACGCCATCACCGATAACGTGCTGGCTGGCTCCACGGACGTGGGTGATGTTAGCTGGAAGATGCCCGTCGCCCAGTGTTTCAGCCCCTGCTTTACCGTCGGCACGCCGCTGCACACCTGGCAACTGGTGGCTCAGGGGCGAACGTCCATTGCCCATAAAGGCATGCTGCTGGCCGGGAAAGTGATGGGCGCCACCGCGCTACATCTACTGCAGGACGCAGACCTGCTGAAAAAATGTCGTGAAGAGTTCGAACAACAAACACAAGAAAAACCGTACGTGTGTCCGATCCCTGCGGGCGTGACACCGTCACCTTTAAAATAAAAAACACAATACAACACAACAACACAACAGTCCCGAGGAACGCCCATGAGTATGTCATCCATACCTTCGCATTCCCCATCCGGTAAGCTCTATGGCTGGGTTGAAAGGATCGGCAATAAAGTGCCACACCCTTTCCTGCTTTTTATCTGGTTAATCGTGGTTTTGATGGTGGCGACAGCCGTGCTGTCCGCCTTAGGGGTGAGCGTGCGCAGCCCGGCCGATGGCAGCATGGTAAGCGTAAAGAACCTGCTGAGCATTGAAGGGTTGCACTGGTTTTTACCGAATGTGATTAAAAACTTCAGCGGTTTTGCGCCGCTGGGCGCCATTCTGGCGCTGGTGCTGGGGGCCGGACTGGCTGAGCGCGTTGGCCTGCTCCCCGCGCTGATGGTGAAAATGGCTTCTCACGTCAGCGCACGCTACGCCAGCTATATGGTGCTGTTTATTGCGTTTTTCAGCCACATCTCTTCTGATGCCGCGCTGGTAATCATGCCGCCGATGGGGGCGCTGATCTTCCTTGCCGTCGGGCGTCACCCCGTGGCGGGTCTGTTGTCGGCAATTGCCGGTGTGGGATGCGGTTTCACTGCCAATCTGCTGATCGTCACCACCGATGTCCTGCTTTCGGGGATTAGCACCGAGGCGGCGAAAACAATCGATGCGGCCATGCACGTCAGCGTGATCGACAACTGGTACTTTATGGCCAGTTCGGTGATCGTCCTGACGCTTGTTGGCGGGCTGATTACCGATAAGATCATCGAGCCGCGGTTAGGGAAATGGGAAGGCCGTAGTGACGAAAAGCTGGAGACGCTGAGCAAAGAGCAACGCTTTGGCCTGCGTGTCGCCGGGATAGTCTCGCTGGTATTTATCGCGATGGTGGCGCTGATGGTAGTACCGGAGAACGGTATCCTGCGCGACCCGGTGAAACATACCGTCCTGCCCTCGCCGTTTATACAGGGCATTGTGCCGCTGATCATTCTGTTTTTCTTTGTCGTGTCGCTCGCGTATGGCATCGCCACTGGCAAAATCCGCCGCCAGGCCGATCTGCCGCAACTGATGATTGAGCCGATGAAGGAGATGGCGGGCTTTATCGTGATGGTCTTCCCGCTGGCCCAGTTTGTCGCCATGTTTAACTGGAGCAACATGGGCAAATTTATGGCCGTTGGCCTGACCGATGCGCTGGAAGCCGCCGGGTTA
The DNA here is from genome assembly GCF_049237765.1 of Enterobacter cloacae complex sp. SHL021. Lineage (NCBI taxonomy): Bacteria > Pseudomonadati > Pseudomonadota > Gammaproteobacteria > Enterobacterales > Enterobacteriaceae > Enterobacter > Enterobacter cloacae complex sp. SHL021. Next base: position 96,658 of record NZ_JBMKJG010000009.1, read on the forward strand.
AGCGGCGTCCCGGCGTTTGTGGGTCTGGCGCTGCTGTCGTCACTGCTGTGCATGTTTATCGCCAGCGGATCCGCCATCTGGTCGATTCTGGCCCCCATTTTCGTGCCGATGTTTATGATGCTGGGCTTCCATCCGGCCTTTGCGCAGATCCTGTTCCGTATCGCCGACTCCTCGGTGATCCCGCTGGCGCCGGTTTCGCCATTCGTACCGCTGTTTTTGGGCTTCCTGCAGCGCTATAAACCGGAGGCGAAGCTGGGTACCTACTATTCGCTGGTTTTACCCTATCCGCTTATCTTTTTAGGGGTATGGCTGGTGATGCTGGTGGCATGGTATCTTGTCGGCCTGCCGATAGGACCGGGTATCTACCCGAGGCTGAATTAAAGGAAAGAGGATGCTGAGATTACTCGAAGATAAAATTGCAACGCCGCTTGGGCCGCTGTGGGTTATCGCCGACGAGCAGTTCCATCTGCGTGCCGTGGAATGGGAAGAGCACAGCGATCGCATGGAAGAGCTGCTCAACATCCATTACCGCGCCCAGGGCTTTGAGCGTATCAGTGCCACCAATCCAGGTGGGCTGAGCGACAAGCTGGCGGCGTACTTCGAGGGCGATCTCAGCATCATCAATGACCTGCCAACCGCCACGGCCGGTACGCCATTCCAGCGTGAAGTCTGGCAGGCGCTACGCGATATTCCGTGTGGTCAGGTTATGCACTACGGCCAGCTCGCAGAACAGTTAGGCCGCGCGGGCGCGGCGCGGGCGGTGGGTGCCGCGAACGGTTCTAACCCCGTCAGTATCGTGGTGCCCTGCCATCGTGTGATCGGCCGCAACGGCACCATGACCGGCTATGCCGGCGGTGTGCAGCGCAAGGAGTGGTTACTGCGTCACGAAGGGTATCTTTTGCTGTAGTTCCCAGGCTTTTTGTGCTTAATTTTCTACCGGTTAGGCTAAAAATCCATAATCAAGCTGTGGAATTTCAAGAAGATGGCAACACGTTGCCGTCTCTTGTCCTTATTGATGGTTTGCCAGGCTTACGTACTTACCAAAAAGATGTTAAAATTGACCAATATCAATTAAGGCTTGAGCAAACCTATGATCCCAGAAAAGCGAATTATACGACGCATTCAGTCTGGCGGTTGTGCTATCCATTGCCAGGATTGCAGCATCAGCCAGCTCTGTATCCCGTTTACCCTGAATGAGCATGAGCTTGACCAGCTTGATAACATCATCGAGCGCAAAAAGCCTATTCAGAAAGGGCAGACGCTGTTTAAAGCGGGAGACGAACTGAAATCGCTCTATGCTATCCGTTCTGGCACCATCAAAAGCTATACCATCACCGAACAAGGTGATGAGCAGATCACCGGCTTCCATCTGGCAGGCGATCTGGTCGGCTTTGACGCCATCGGTACTGGCCATCACCCGAGCTTTGCGCAGGCGCTGGAAACCTCAATGGTCTGCGAAATCCCGTTTGAAACGCTGGACGATCTGTCAGGCAAAATGCCAAACCTGCGTCAGCAGATGATGCGTCTGATGAGCGGTGAGATCAAAGGCGATCAGGACATGATCCTGCTGCTGTCCAAAAAGAATGCGGAAGAGCGCCTGGCTGCATTTATCTATAACCTCTCCCGCCGTTTCGCCGAACGTGGTTTCTCTCCACGTGAGTTCCGTCTCACCATGACCCGTGGCGATATTGGTAACTACCTGGGCCTGACCGTGGAAACCATCAGCCGTCTGCTGGGCCGTTTCCAGAAAAGCGGCATGCTGGCCGTTAAAGGTAAATACATCACCATCGAAAACGGTGAAGCGCTGGCTGTTCTTGCCGGCCACGCCCGCAACGTGGCATAAACCCCACGAATGATTGATGCCAGGCCGATAAATTTTTATGATTTATTGGTCTGGCAGGTAAGCACACCACTTCCCGCCCCTGCGACAGACATCCCCCGCTCCTGAAAGGTTCTCGTTGAGGTTAAATTGAGAGAAAGTTTATTTTTCGTTTCAGTTGTTATTGCCTCCGTAACCTTCCTCTTCATCTGGATCATGCTTGTCGGCCCAATGAAGGGAGAGGAAAAAACCTACGTTCAGGACTCCACCACGTTTGCCATCGTGGTGATGGTGCTGCTGTTGATTGCGTTTATCGCGGTGACAACGACGGTGCTATTCTTCTGAGATATTTTCATGAATTATTGATCTGGCAAAACCTTACCTCTGTTTCATTCAGGATATATAGGTTACTCTTTTAATTACAGACTGTGGTGACAGTAGTAAGGAGACCTGTATGGCAAAGTATCAAAACATGCTGGTAGCTATCGATCCTAATCAGGACGATCAGCCGGCATTACGACGTGCTGTGTATTTACATCAACGGATTGGTGGCAAAATCAAAGCGTTTTTGCCGATCTATGACTTCTCGTATGAGATGACCACCCTTCTGTCGCCTGACGAGCGTACCGCTATGCGTCAGGGAGTGATCAGCCAACGTACCGCGTGGATCCGCGAACAGGCGAAGTACTACCTGGAAGCGGGTGTGCCTATCGATATTAAAGTGGTCTGGCATAACCGCCCCTTTGAAGCGATTATCCAGGAGGTGGTCGCCGGTGGGCACGATCTGCTGCTGAAAATGGCGCACCAGCACGACAAGCTGGAATCCGTGATCTTCACGCCGACAGACTGGCACTTACTGCGTAAATGCCCGTGCCCGGTCTGGATGGTGAAAGATCAGCCGTGGCCTGAAGGCGGCAAAGCCGTCGTGGCAGTAAACCTGGCAAGCGAAGAGGATTATCACAATTCGCTGAATGAAAAGCTGGTCAAAGAGACGCTGCTGCTTGCCGAGCAGGTTAACCACACCGAAGTGCATCTGGTCGGCGCTTACCCGGTTACCCCTATCAATATTGCCATCGAACTGCCTGAATTTGATCCGAGCGTATATAACGACGCGATCCGCGGACAGCACCTGCTGGCCATGAAAGCGTTGCGCCAGAAGTTCAGCATTGATGAGAACATGACGCATGTCGAAAAAGGGTTGCCTGAAGAGGTGATCCCGGATTTAGCCGAACATCTGCAGGCAGGGATTGTGGTGCTGGGCACCATCGGACGGACCGGTATTTCTGCCGCGTTCCTGGGCAATACCGCGGAACAGGTGATTGACCATCTGCGCTGCGACCTGCTGGTCATTAAGCCGGATGAGTACCAGACACCGGTTGAACTGGATGACCCGGAAGACGATTAACGTCAGTCTATTCGCCCGCCTCCCCGGCGGGCTTTTCTTATCAGCTCTCGATCGCTGTCTGTGTCTCTTCAGTTGATCGATCCTGCATCCACGGTGCGTGCAACACCATGCTGGGCAGCGCCAGCTTAATCTCCTGGGCGTTCAGCCCTTCGAGAATACGGATATTAATCTCCTGCTGGATATCCATGTATTTGTTGTAATCCGCCGTATTGACAATATGAACCACTTCAAACGTCAGGCGGTCACGGTCAAACCCGAGGAAATGGGCGCGATCGAACTTTGTCTCACCCACATCGGTGATGATCTGCCTGACCATATCCCCCACATAGCGCAGCTTTTCAGGCGGCGTGTCGCTGGCGACGCCAAACGTGAAGACGATGCGACGGGTCTGCATACGTTTATAGTTGTGGAGCGTCTGCTGAAGCAAAATGGCGTTACCGCAAACGATCTGCTCCCCACTCAGGCTACGAATACGTGTCGTTTTTAAGCCTATGTGTTCCACCGTTCCCGCCACGTCGTTGAACACCACGAAATCACCAATTTCAAACGGTTTATCAAAGCCGATAGAAAGCGAAGCGAAGACGTCGCTCAGAATGGTTTGTACGGCGAGGGCGATAGCAATACCCCCTACCCCCAGGCTTGCTACCAGCGCGGTGATGTTGACGCCCGCGTTAGCGAGAATCGACAGCAGCATCACAGACCAGACGATAGCGCGAAGGATAAGACCGGTGATCACCAGGGTAACCGGATTTTTATGACTGCCGGGGGCCAGCATAACGTGTCGCAGCCACGACACCACGCCCTGATCCAGCCAGAGCGCCACCTGTATCGCGAAGACAAGGAACCAGGCGTGGCTTACGGTGCTAAAGAGCCGGTCGGGTAAATCAACAAAACGCAGGCTGATGAGCAACGCCACGACAAAAAGCAGGAAGCGACTGGTGCGGTTAAGCATATCGGTCAGGATAAAACGCATCCTGTTTGTGGTTGGGTGCTTATCTCCCCAGGTTGTGATCCCTCTCTTAACGAATGCGATCAGGCGCGTCAGAAGCCAGTAGACCAGCAGCGTCACGACGATAACCGTGGCGACGCTTACCCAGAATGTCGGCGTCATCATCAGCTCCAGGATGTCGAAGCGGGACAAAAATTGCATTTCACCTCCTCGTAGTACACAAAGGGTAAAGTATAGACAGAGGAGAAACGCTGACCGCAGAAATAAGAAAACCGCCCCGAAGAGCGGTTTTTGAGGAGAACGCGAATTACAGTGCTTTCAGAATAGCATCCACGCTGGCTTTGGCATCGCCAAACAGCATGTGGGTGTTCTCTTTGAAGAACAGCGGGTTCTGAACGCCAGCGTAGCCGGTGTTCATGGAACGTTTGAAGACAATCACGTTCTGCGCCTTCCACACTTCCAGAACCGGCATCCCGGCGATTGGGCTGCGTGGATCGTCCTGCGCCGCCGGGTTAACGGTGTCGTTGGCGCCAATGACCAGCACGGTGTCGGTGTCGGCGAAATCATCGTTGATCTCGTCCATCTCCAGCACGATGTCGTAAGGCACTTTCGCTTCTGCCAGCAGCACGTTCATGTGGCCTGGCAGACGCCCCGCTACCGGGTGGATGCCAAAGCGCACCTTGATGCCGCGCGCGCGCAGCTTCTCGGTGATTTCAGCGACCGGATACTGCGCCTGCGCTACCGCCATGCCATAGCCTGGGGTGATGATGACCGAGTGCGAGTTTTTCAGCATCTCTGCCGTATCTTCTGCGCTGATCTCACGGTGCTCGCCCACTTCTTCGTCAGAACCGGTCGAGGAGCCGTCAGAGCCAAAACCACCGGCGATAACGCTGATGAATGAGCGGTTCATCGCCTTACACATGATGTAGGACAGAATCGCACCGGAAGAGCCCACCAGCGCACCGGTGACAATCAACAGGTCGTTGCTCAGCATAAAGCCAGCCGCTGCCGCCGCCCAACCGGAGTAGGAGTTCAGCATCGACACCACAACCGGCATATCCGCCCCACCGATGGAGGCCACCAGGTGCCAGCCGAACGCCAGCGCAATGATGGTCATCACCAGTAACGCCAGCACCTGCAGACCTACGCTTTCGGTACGCACAAAGACCACCAGCAGCACAAAGGAGACCACCAGCGCCGCCAGATTCAGCTTATGACGATTTGGCAGCATCAGCGGTTTGGAGGAGATCTTACCGCGCAGCTTACCGAACGCCACAATCGAGCCGGTGAAGGTCACTGCACCGATGAAGATACCCAGGAACACTTCGGTCAGATGAATGTTGACCAGAATCGGCTCCATGCCCGGTTCGTGGTACAGATAGCTGTTAAAGCCCACCAGCACCGCCGCCAGACCGACGAAGCTGTGCAGGATCGCCACCAGCTCCGGCATTTCGGTCATTTCAACGCGTTTTGCCAGACGAATTCCGATCGCCCCGCCGATGATCATCGCCACCAGGATCCAGGCAACGTTGCCGGTATCGGGTCCGAAAATAGTGGCAATCAGCGCAATCGCCATCCCGGCGATACCAAAGTTATTACCCTGCTGAGACGTTTCGTGTTTGGAAAGTCCCGCCAGACTGAAAATAAACAGGATTGCAGCAACAATGTATGCGGCTGTCACTAATCCTCCAGACATATGCTACCCCTTAGCCTTTACGAAACATTTTCAGCATGCGCTGAGTCACGGTGAAACCACCGAAAATATTGATACTGGCGATCAGCACCGCGATAAAGCTCAGGAAGCTAATCCAGCCGCCGTGACCAATCTGCAGTAACGCCCCGACCACGATGATCCCGGAGATGGCGTTAGTGACCGACATCAATGGCGTGTGTAGTGCATGGGAGACATTCCAGACCACGTAGTAACCCACCACGCAGGAGAGCGCGAAGACGGTAAAGTGGCCGAGGAACTCTTTTGGCGCGACATCGGCCAGCCAGCCAAACAGAATAATCGCCAGCGCCATGAGCGCGTATTTACGCCACGGAGACGCCGGTTTAGCAGGCTCTGTGGGTTCTGGCGCCGCTTTCGGTGCAGCCTGAGGCTGGGCGGAAACCTGAATCGGTGGCGCAGGCCAGGTGATTTCGCCTTCACGCACCACGGTCACGCCGCGCACAACCACATCGTCAAAATCAACGGTGATGTTGCCATCTTTCTCTTTGCAGAGCAGTTTCAGCAGGTTAACAAGGTTAGTACCGTACAGCTGGGACGACTGCGTGGGCAGACGGCCAGGCAGATCCGTATAACCAATCACCTTCACGCCGTTGGCGGTCGTGGATACCTGGTTCGGCACGGTATATTCACAGTTACCGCCGTTTTGCGCGGCCAGGTCGACAATCACGCTGCCCGGCTTCATGGTGTCCACCATCTCACGGGTGATCAGCTTCGGTGCCGGTTTACCCGGGATCAGCGCGGTGGTGACAATAATGTCCACCTCTTTTGCCTGCGCGGCAAAGAGTTCCATTTCCGCTTTGATAAAGGCTTCGGACATCACCTTCGCATAACCATCACCGCTGCCCGCTTCTTCCTTGAAGTCCAGCTCAAGGAACTCGGCGCCCATACTCTGCACCTGCTCCTTCACTTCCGGGCGGGTGTCAAAGGCGCGGACGATAGCGCCCAGGCTGTTTGCCGCACCGATAGCCGCCAGGCCTGCCACACCGGCACCAATCACCATCACTTTTGCCGGAGGCACTTTGCCTGCCGCCGTGATCTGACCGGTGAAGAAACGGCCGAATTCGTGGGCGGCTTCGACGATTGCACGGTAACCGGCGATGTTCGCCATTGAACTCAGGGCATCCAGAGACTGCGCGCGCGAAATACGCGGCACGGAGTCCATCGCCATTACCGTCACGCCACGTGCCGCCAGCTTCTCCATCAGCTCTGGGTTTTGGGCAGGCCAGATAAAGCTCACCAGCGTGGTGCCCGGGTTCAGCAGCTCAATCTCGCTCTCTTGCGGCGCATTCACCTTCAGAATAACGGGTGATTGCCAGACTTCAGCACCGTCCACCACGTCCGCACCAGCCTGAATAAAGGCCTCGTCATCGAAACTCGCCAGTTTGCCCGCGCCGCTTTCAATGGCGACGGTAAAACCCAGTTTAAGCAGTTGCTCCACCGTTTTAGGTGTCGCCGCTACGCGGGTTTCATTGGCAAACCGTTCTTTTGGTACCCCAATACGCATAGTTTTCCCTTCCATCTGTTTTTGATGATGGTTTATCGATAAATGCCCGCAGTTGCATCAAATTTCGCCATCCTTAGAGCGGCGGCAAATGAGTAACCCCGGAAAATAAAACAGTAACAAACTTTCTATAACCTACTGAAAATAGCGCCTGCGATCTACCGCCTGAAAACACTATTTCTTACATTATCTGTGAAAAATAAGCGATCGGCCTCGCTGACAGAGATATTTACCTTAAATTCATCCTCAGAACCGATAAATCGCGCAAGCGAAGCGGTAAAAACATGATATAGCGCCATATGAGATCAACTTATTAACATTAAATTAACTTGTAAAAGTCGTATGCTTTATCACTTTTGCTTGTCAAACGCCTGTTTTTTCAACATATCACTAAATGTTATCGAATCAGATCCTTCGGTGAGCACAGGCTGTGAAAAATGGCGCAGACAGCAACAGGTTTTAAATGCCATAATCGGGACCGTCTCAAATTAACAACAATACCAGTACATGGTTTGCGCAAGGCGAAGGATTATTTTTATGAAGCTTAAGAACACACTCCTGGCGTCCGCACTTCTTTCCGCGACCGCCCTGTCTGCGAATGCCGCGACAGAGTTAACGCCGGAGCAAGCGGCAGCGTTAAAACCTTTTGACCATACGGTCATTGTGGGTCGTTACAACTCTATTGGCGATGCCGTTACCGCCGCATCAAAAGCCGCTGATAAAAACGGCGCAGCGTCGTTTTACGTGCTTGACCAGTCCGATCAAGGCAATAGCGGTAACCAGCGCGTGACCATTGCGCTGTACAAAGAGAATGCGCCAAAAGCTGACGCGCCGAAAAACCGCGTGATCAACGGCGTCGTTGAACTGCCTAAAGATCAGGCGATTGAGCTGGAACCGTATGACACCGTTACCGTTCAGGGCTTCTACCGCAGCCAGCCAGAAGTGAACGATGCCATCACCAAAGCCGCGAAACAGAAAGGGGCTTACTCGTTCTACATCGTGCGTCAGGTAGATGCTAACCAGGGTGGCAACCAGCGTATTACCGCGTTCATCTATAAAGAAGATGCGAAAAAACGCGTTCTGCAAAGCCCGGATGCCATCCCTGCTGATTCAGAAGCCGGTCGCGCGGCGTTAGCGAAAGGCGGCGAAGAAGCGAAGAAAGTCGAAATTCCAGGCGTAGCAACCTCCGCAGCGCCAAGCGCTGAAGTGGGCCGTTTCTTTGAGACGCAATCCACGAAAGGTGGCCGTTACTCCGTTACCCTGCCAGACGGCACCAAAGTTGAAGAGCTGAACAACGCCACGGCTGCGCAGATGGTGCCGTTCGACAGCATCAAGTTTACCGGCAACTACGGCAATATGACGGAAGTCTCTTATCAGGTCGCGAAGCGCGCGGCGAAGAAAGGGGCGAAGTACTACCACATCACCCGCCAGTGGCAGGAACGTGGTAACAATGTGACCATCAGCGCCGATCTGTACAAGTAACAAAACCCTTCATTAAAGGCGGCTCAGTGCCGCCTTTTTTTGTTACTTTTTTTGAATTTCTGCTACACATCATTGCATGCGTTCGTGACACTCCGTAAAATCCCGCGCCTTAGTGTGATCCACCATTTTTATGCGCCTGTGCGAAATAATTATTCTGGATTTGGACCTTTCATAACAGGAAGCCAATGGAAAAGAAACTTGGCCTGAGTGCTTTAACTGCACTCGTTTTAAGCTCAATGCTGGGTGCGGGGGTATTCAGTTTACCGCAGAATATGGCGGCCGTCGCAAGCCCTGCCGCACTGCTGATTGGCTGGGGGATTACCGGCGTTGGCATTTTGCTGCTGGCCTTCGCCATGCTGCTGCTGACCCGTATTCGTCCCGATCTCGATGGCGGTATTTTCACCTACGCGCGGGCCGGTTTTGGGGAACTGATTGGCTTCTGTTCCGCGTGGGGTTACTGGCTGTGTGCGGTGATCGCTAACGTCTCCTATCTGGTTATTGTCTTCTCGGCGCTCAGTTTCTTTACCGATACGCCCGAGCTGCGTCTCTTTGGTGACGGCAACACCTGGCAGTCGATTGTCGGGGCGTCGGTGCTGCTGTGGGTCGTACACTGGCTCATTTTGCGCGGCGTCCAGACAGCGGCAAGCATTAACCTGGTGGCGACGCTGGCCAAACTGGTTCCGCTCGGGCTGTTTATTGTGCTGGCGTTTATGGCATTCCGTCTGGATGTATTTAAACTCGATTTCACTGGCCTTGCGCTGGGCGTCCCCGTCTGGGAGCAGGTGAAAAACACCATGCTGATCACCCTGTGGGTTTTCATTGGTGTTGAAGGTGCGGTGGTGGTCTCTGCCCGCGCGCGCAATAAGCGCGACGTCGGACGCGCCACGCTGCTGGCGGTGCTGGCGGCCCTCGGTGTCTATCTGCTGGTGACGCTGCTGTCGCTGGGTGTGGTGGCTCGTCCTGAACTGGCCGAAATGCGTAACCCATCCATGGCCGGTCTGATGGTGAAAATGCTCGGTAGCTGGGGCGATGTGGTCATTGCCGCGGGGCTGATTATCTCCGTCTGCGGGGCTTACCTGAGCTGGACCATCATGGCGGCGGAAGTGCCTTTCCTGGCTGCCACGCACAAAGCGTTTCCGCGTCTGTTTGCCCGTCAGAATAAAAACAGTGCGCCGTCAGCGTCGCTCTGGCTGACGAATATCAGCGTTCAGGTCTGCCTGGTGCTGATCTGGCTCACAGGTTCGGACTATAACACCCTGCTGACCATCGCCTCGGAGATGATTCTGGTACCCTATTTCTTAGTGGGTGCGTATCTGTTAAAAATCGCCACCCGCCCGGCGCATTATGCGGTAGGGATCGGCGCCTGTATTTACGGTTTGTGGTTGTTGTATGCTTCCGGGCCTATGCATCTGCTGCTGTCGGTGGTGTTGTATGCGCCGGGCCTGCTGGTGTTTATCTATTCCCGCCGTACTCATCAGCTGGAGAACGCGCTTAAACGCCGTGAAATGGCCCTCATCGGGCTGTTACTGGTTGCTGCCGTACCGGCAACCTGGATGTTAATGGGATAACCCTGCGTTTCCCATTGTTGAACTGAAAAGGAGAATACGATGGGAACTGCGCAGCATCGCCCAATACTGATCACTGGTGGAGGCCGTCGTATCGGCCTCGCCCTCGCCCATCACTTTCTCAACCTTCGCCACCCGGTCATTGTCAGTTACCGCACGGAATACCCCTCGATAGACGGGCTACGAAAAGCGGGGGCAACCTGTATTCAGGCTGATTTCTCCACCGACGACGGCATACTTGCCTTTGCGGATAAGGTCAAATCAACGACCCACGGTCTGCGGGCGATTATCCATAACGCCAGCGCATGGCTTGCAGAAAAACCCGGTACGTCGCTCAGCGAAACGCTCGCCTGTATGCTGCAGATCCACGTCAATGCCCCCTATTTGCTTAACCATGCCCTGCAGGATCTGCTGCGCGGCCACGGCCATGCCGCGGGTGACATTATTCATTTCACCGATTATGTGGTGGAGCGCGGGAGCGACAAACACATCGCTTATGCGGCGAGTAAAGCCGCACTGGATAACATGACGCGTTCATTTGCCCGCAAGCTGGCACCAGAGGTCAAGGTGAACGCCATCGCCCCGGCGATGATTTTATTCAACGAGGGCGATGATGCCGAGTATCGTCAGCAGGCGCTGAATAAATCCCTGATGAAAATCGCCCCTGGCGAGAAAGAGGTGATCGACCTTATCGATTATCTGCTCACCAGCTGTTACGTCACCGGCAGAACCTTTGCCGTGGACGGCGGGCGACCGCTGCGCTAGTGATAGCGGCTCCAGAAGAAAATCAGCACCCAGGCGCTGAGCCCCCAGCAGACCACCGCCCCGCCCAGCGCCAGGGGAAGCCGCAGAAAGCCCGTGAAATACCACAAGGACAACAGGTAGAGAAAGTAAGGGATGATTGACCACACGCCAAACACAATGGTGGTGCGCAGCGCCTCAGTGCCGCGTTCCGAGGCGACAATGTAGTGTGCAATGAGCGCAAACGTCGGGAAGAGCGGAATCAGCCCGGCAATGTAGTAATTTTTGGTTTTTGCCAGTACGCCAATCAATAACACCACCAGCGCGCCCAGCGCGGCTTTTATCGCCAGCCCCATGCTTTTTCCTATAACAATCAAGTAACAATATGAGCCAGAATAACGGAACTGACGTTAATTTTGAAAGATTAATGGAAGGTTAAGGTTACGCGGTGTATGTTGGCATTTTTCGCGATAACAGACGTTGTATGAATAAGATTGTTTATGTAGAAGATGAGCCCGAAGTGGGGCAATTGATCGCCGCTTATCTGGGTAAACATGATATGGACGTTATTGTTGAGCCACGTGGCGATCGCGCCGAAGAGGTCGTGGTGCGTGAAAACCCGGATCTGGTGCTGCTGGATATCATGTTGCCCGGCAAAGACGGGATGACGCTGTGCCGCGACCTGCGCGCTCAGTGGGATGGCCCTATCGTACTGCTGACCTCACTGGACAGCGACATGAACCATATTCTGTCGCTGGAGATGGGGGCCAATGACTACATTCTTAAAACCACGCCGCCTGCCGTTCTGCTCGCCCGTCTGCGCCTGCATTTGCGCCAGCATGCCAGCAGTGAACGCGAGGTGCCGGCGCAGTCCCTGATGCCGCATAAAGCGATGCGGTTTGGCACGTTATCCATCGATCCGGTTAACCGCCAGGTCCTGCTTTCCGGTGAGCTTATCGCGCTCTCTACCGCCGATTTTGACCTGCTCTGGGAGCTGGCCACCCATGCGGGGCAGATTATGGACCGTGACGCGTTGCTGAAAAACCTGCGCGGCGTAAGTTACGATGGAATGGATCGCAGTGTTGACGTGGCTATTTCGCGACTGCGCAAGAAACTGCAGGACAACGCCACCGAGCCGTACCGCATCAAAACCGTGCGTAACAAGGGTTATCTGTTCGCCCCGCACGCCTGGGAAACCTGATCGCGTTAGCAAAATAGCATAGCCTGCGCGAAATGAAGGCATTACATGACAATGCCCTTTCTTTCGCGCGTTAATTTGCCCGTTGGCGCAACAATTAACTTGCTAAGCCAGCGAACTAATCCATAATTACTTTTCCTGCATTCCTTCTTGAGCTCGCACCGGGCCCGCCACATAAACGTTTTTATCGCGACGCTTTCGCTACCTCTCTCCCATAAAATCTTGAAATGAGGATTTAAGCCTATGACATATGTATAGCTACCATGACGTAGAAGCCATCAAAACCAATCTTGAATGGATTGTTAATCAGGCAACGCTTAACCAAGCCTCCCCCACGCGTGCCGACCAAAAAGCCCTCTTTGATCTTCTGGAACTGATTCAGTCTTACGAAATATTGTTGGATTTAATTAACGAATTCGGAAGCGCCGTGATTGATGCGGAGAGCGCGGAAGGCCTGAGCGTGACAGAAAAACTCATCGCCAAAATCAAAAGAAGTACTCACGCCATGTAACAAACCTCGGCACGGCTTAGATAATACGTTTGTCGTGCATGATGGTGGTGAAAACACCGGAAGGTTTTTCATGTATATTCTGCATGTATCGTTTTTTCGGTGAGATTTAATGAAAAAGCTTTTTGTGCAGTTTTATCTTTTGCTGTTTGTCTGCTTCCTGGTAATGACCATGCTGGTCGGGCTGGTCTATAAGTTCACTGCCGAACGAGCGGGCAGGCAGTCGCTGGACGATCTGATGAAAAGCTCACTTTATCTGATGCGCAGCGAACTGCGTGAAATTCCACCACATGACTGGGCGAGAACCTTAAAAGAGCTGGATTTGAACCTGTCGTTCGATCTGCGCATTGAACCGCTGAAGGATTTCGATTTAGATCCGCCTGCCATGCAGCGCCTGCGTGACGGGGATATCGTGGCACTGGATGAGAAATACACCTTTATCCAGCGCATTCCGCGCAGTCATTATGTGCTGGCTGTAGGGCCGGTGCCTTATCTCTATTATCTGCACCAGATGCGCCTGCTGGATATGGCCCTGATGGCCTTTATCGCCATTTCACTCGCCTTCCCGGTCTTTATCTGGATGCGCCCACACTGGCAGGACATGCTGAAACTGGAATCCGCCGCACAGCGCTTTGGCGAGGGGCATCTTACCGAGCGTATTCACTTTGACAGCGGGTCCAGCTTTGAACGTCTGGGGGTGGCATTTAACCAGATGGCCGATAACATCAACGCCCTGATTGCCAGCAAAAAACAGCTGATCGACGGGATTGCTCATGAGCTGCGCACGCCGCTGGTGCGTCTGCGCTATCGGCTGGAGATGAGCGAAAACCTTACGGCGGCAGAGTCTCAGGCGTTAAACCGCGACATCGGCCAGCTTGAAGCGCTCATTGAGGAGCTGCTCACCTATGCTCGTCTTGACCGTCCACAAAATGAACTGCACCTCAGTACCCCGGATCTGCCGACGTGGATCCAAACCCATATTGATGACGTCCAGAGCGTCAATCCGCAACGCACCCTGTTAACGCGCGTCACGCCGGGAGATTACGGCGCGCTGGACATGCGCCTGATGGAACGCGTGCTGGATAATCTGATGAACAACGCCATGCGCTACAGCGAGAGCACGCTGCGAATTGGCCTGGACTTGCAGGACAATCAGGCCCGTCTGACGGTGGAAGACGATGGCCCCGGCATCGCCCCGGATGCGCGTGAAACCGTGTTCGAGCCGTTTGTGCGTCTCGACCCGAGCCGCGACCGTGCGACGGGAGGGTGTGGTCTGGGGCTGGCGATTGTCCACTCTATCGCGCAGGCGATGGGCGGCACGGTGCAGTGCGGGGAGAGTGAACTCGGCGGCGCATGCTTCTGCTTTAGCTGGCCGGTGTACCATAACATCGCCCTTCCCGTTCCTGCCTGACCTTAACCGCACGCTGGCCTGACCCGGCGTGCTGTGCTATACCATGAGTATGTTGTAACTAATGGGGATTCACATGGCGACATACGATCTTATCGAAAGGCTGAACAGCACCTTTCGGGAGATGGAGCATGAGCTGTTAACGCTAACCGAGCGCCTGCAGGCCTGCCGCCTGTTGGCTGCACGGGTCTTTACCCTGCCGGAGGTGGCAAAAGGCGCAGAGCACGATCCGCTGCAAACCATCGACGTCAAACAGCATATCGGCCAATCCGCGCGGGATCTGGCGCTACAGCACTATCGTCGCCTGTTTATTCAGCAGCAGTCAGAAAACCGCAGCAGCAAGGCGGCCGTTCGCCTGCCGGGGGTGATCTGTCTGCAAACGGACGCCGAAACCCGTGAGGCGCTGGAAACCCAGATTACGCACATCAATACCCTGAAAGCGGCATTTGAAAAGATCATTACCGAAGAGTCAGGCCTGGCGCCAGCTGCCCGCTTTGAGTGGGTGCACCGCCAGCTTCCGGGTTTAATCACCCTGAATGCCTACCGTACGCTGACGGTACTGCGTCAGCCCGCCACGCTGCGCTTCGGCTGGGCCAACAAGCACATTATCAAAAACTTTACCCGGGATGAGATCCTGGCCCAGCTGGAAAAGAGCCTGAAAGCGCCGCGCACCGTGGCTCCGTGGTCGCGCGAGCAGTGGATTGAGCGCCTGGAGCAGGAGTATCACAGCATCGCGTCATTGCCCGCAGAAACGCGCCTGAAGATTAAACGCCCGGTGAAGGTGCAGCCTATCGCCCGCGTCTGGTATTCAGGCCAGCAAAAGCAGATCCAGTACGCCTGCCCAACACCGCTGATTGCGCTCTATGATGCCGACCAGGGCGCCGTGGTACCGGACATTGGCGAACTGCTGAATTACGATGCGGAAAACGTTCAGCATCGCTATAAGCCTCAGGCGCAGCCGCTGCAGCTGATTATTCCCCGGCTGCACCTGTATGTGGCGACGTAACTATTTCAGGCTGCCGACCATCGCTTCAGGGCGAACCCAGGCATCAAACTCGGCTTCCGTGAGGTAGCCAAGCGCCAGCGCAGAGGCTTTCAGCGTCAGCCCCTCTTTATGCGCCTTTTTGGCGATCTCAGCGGCTTTGTCATAGCCGATATGGGTATTGAGGGCGGTCACCAGCATCAGCGACTCATTGAGCAACTGGCTGATTCGCTCGCGGTTCGGCTCAATGCCGGAGGCGCAATGCGCGTTGAAACTCTCCATACCGTCCGCCAGCAGCCGTACAGACTGAAGCACATTGTGGATAACCATCGGACGATAGACGTTCAGCTCGAAATTGCCTGACGCACCGCCCATGTTGACGGCCACGTCATTTCCCAGCACCTGACAGCAGAGCATAGTCATGGCTTCACACTGCGTCGGGTTCACTTTGCCCGGCATAATGGAGCTACCCGGTTCATTTTCCGGGATGCTGATTTCACCAATGCCGCAGCGCGGGCCAGAGGCCAGCCAGCGCACGTCGTTGGCGATTTTCATCAGTGATGCCGCCAGCCCTTTCAGCGCACCATGGGTGTGAACCAGCGCGTCGCAGGTTGCCAGCGCCTCAAACTTATTGGGCGCGGTAACAAACGGTTGCCCGGTAATCGCGGCCAGCTCTTCCGCCACGCGCACCGCGTACTCCGGATGGGTATTTAACCCCGTCCCCACCGCCGTGCCGCCCAGCGCCAGCTCAGAGAGATGCGGCAGGCTGTACTCAATGTGTTTGAGATTGTGTTCCAGCATCGCCACCCAGCCGGATATCTCCTGCCCAAGGGTCAGCGGCGTGGCATCCTGCAGGTGGGTACGCCCGATTTTGACGATATCACTGAAGGCCTGGGCTTTCTCGTTAAGGGTGCTTTTAAGCACATTTAGCTGCGGGATCAGCTGTTCACGGATGGCAATCACCGCCGCCACGTGCATTGCCGTCGGGAAGACATCGTTGGAGCTCTGGCTCTTGTTAACGTCATCGTTCGGGTGAACCTTACGCTCCATACCGCGCACGCCGCCCAGCAACTCGCTTGCCCGGTTGGCCAGCACTTCATTCATGTTCATGTTGCTCTGCGTGCCAGAGCCGGTCTGCCAGATGGCCAGGGGGAATTCGTCGGGATGCTTGCCCGCCAGCACTTCGTCGGCGGCACTGATGATGGCGTTGGCTTTGTCAGCCGCCAGCAGGCCCAGATCCAGATTCACTTTGGCGGCGGCACGTTTGGTCAGCGCCAGCGCCTGAATCAGCGAAACGGGCATTTTCTCTGTCGAAATACGGAAATGTTCCAGCGAGCGCTGGGTTTGCGCCCCCCAGAGTTTGTCGGCCGGAACGTCGATCGCGCCCATCGAATCTTTCTCACGGCGATGCGTTGTCATTACTTTCTCCTTGATAATTAAAGATGGGATTGCTCACATGCTTAAGAGATAAGTATTGATGACTTCTGAGAAACGTTATGGCGCTTTGTGCGCTCTTTTTGTTGTCGGGTGGCGTAGCCGCCACCCGGCTTTTTAGCTTACTTCACACATGCCGAACACTGAGAGGACTGGATCTGCTTGAAGAAGTCATTGCCTTTGTCATCCACCAGGATAAACGCCGGGAAATCTTCCACTTCAATTTTCCAGATCGCTTCCATACCCAGTTCCGGGTATTCCACGCACTCCAGGCTCTTGATGCTGCCCTGCGCCAGTACGGCCGCCGGACCACCGATACTGCCGAGGTAGAACCCGCCGTGCTTGTGGCACGCGTCCGTCACCTGCTGGCTGCGGTTGCCTTTCGCCAGCATGATCATGCTGCCGCCGTTGGCCTGGAGCTGGTCTACATAGGAGTCCATGCGGCCTGCGGTGGTTGGGCCTAATGAGCCGGAGGCATAACCCTCTGGCGTTTTCGCCGGGCCCGCGTAGTAGATCGGATGATCTTTGATGTACTGCGGCAACCCTTCGCCGTTGTCCAGGCGCTCTTTCAGCTTCGCATGGGCGATGTCGCGGCCGACGATGATCGTGCCGTTCAGGGAGAGACGCGTCGAGACCGGGTACTGAGACAGCTGCGCCAGAATCTCTTTCATCGGACGGTTCAGATCAACGCGAACCGCTTCACCTTCACCGGCTTTACGCAACTCTTCCGGAATGTATTTACCCGGGTTGTTCTCCAGTTTTTCGATCCACACGCCTTCACGGTTGATCTTCGCTTTGATGTTACGATCCGCCGAGCATGAGACGCCCATCCCCACCGGGCAGGATGCGCCGTGACGCGGCAGACGGATCACACGCACGTCGTGAGCAAAGTATTTACCGCCGAACTGTGCGCCGAGCCCCAGATTACGCGCTTCTTCCAGCAGCTCCTGCTCAAGCTGAACATCGCGGAACGCCTGGCCGTGTTCGTTCCCTTCGGTTGGCAGGCCGTCGTAGTATTTAGTCGATGCCAGCTTCACGGTTTTCAGCGTCGCTTCCGCCGACGTGCCGCCAATGACAAAGGCGATATGGTATGGCGGGCAGGCTGCAGTCCCCAGGGTACGCATTTTTTCCACCAGGTAGTTCTTCAGCTTGCCCGGTGTGAGCAGCGCTTTCGTTTCCTGGTAGAGGTAAGTTTTGTTGGCTGAACCGCCGCCTTTCGCGATGCAGAGGAATTTGTACTCATCGCCGTCCACGCTATAGAGGTCAATTTGCGCAGGCAGGTTGGTGCCAGTGTTGACCTCTTTATACATATCCAGCGCCGCGTTTTGCGAGTAGCGCAGGTTGTCTTCGGTGTAAGTGTTGTAGACACCGTGCGCCAGCGCGGCTTCATCGCCGCCTCCGGTCCAGACACGCTGGCCTTTTTTACCCACGATGATGGCCGTACCGGTGTCCTGGCAGGTCGGCAGAATGCCTTTTGCCGCGATATCGGAGTTACGCAGGAACTGCAGCGCGACATACTTATCGTTTTCGCTGGCCTCCGGGTCGCTGAGAATATCGGCCACCTGCTGCTGATGCGCAGGACGGAGCATAAACGAGGCGTCGTGGAAGGCGTGCTGCGCCAGTAAGGTCAGCGCCTGCGGATCGACCTTGAGGATCTCCTGCCCTTCAAACTCAGAGACAGAGACGTGATCGCGGGTTAACAGGTAATATTCGGTCTGATCCTTACCGAGCGGGAAAGGATCCTGGTAATGAAAGGGTTTGTTCGACATTGTTCTCTCACTTACTGCGTCGGTCTGATTATTCAGGGCAGATGTTCCGCTGCCCGGCTTAAAAGCGAGTCAGCTTATCCTACACAATTTTTTAACAAAAACTGAGACTAGTACGACTTTTTACATCCGCAGGTTACTTCCAGGTGGTTTATTGCTTTAATACCCGGAGTTTATTCCACATTTGAATCAGGGCTTGATAATGCAAAAACTCATCAACTCAGTGCAAAACTACGCCTGGGGAAGTAAAACTGCGTTAACGGAACTCTACGGTATCGCGAACCTGGACAACCTGCCGATGGCAGAACTGTGGATGGGCGCCCACCCGAAGAGCAGCTCAAAAGTTGAAGATGCCAGCGGCCAGGTGCGCGCGCTGCGCGACGTAATTGATGCCGATAAAGCCACGCTGCTGGGTAACAGCGTGGCCAACCGTTTTGGCGAGCTGCCGTTCCTGTTTAAGGTGCTGTGTGCCGATCAACCTCTCTCCATCCAGGTTCACCCGAACAAGAAAGCCTCTGAAATTGGCTTTGCAAAAGAGAATGCGGCCGGTATCCCGTTAGATGCCGCCGAGCGTAACTATAAAGATCCGAACCACAAGCCGGAGCTGGTCTTTGCGCTGACCCCTTTCCTGGCGATGAACGCGTTTCGCGAGTTCTCCGAGATCATCTCTCTGCTGCAGCCGGTCGCAGGAGCGCATAACGCTATCGCGCATTTCCTGGCAAATCCGAACGCGGAAAGCCTGAGCCAGCTGTTCGCCAGCCTGCTCAACATGCAGGGCGACGAGAAGTCCCACGCCCTGGCGGTGCTGAAAGCGGCGCTGGACGGCCAGCAGGGCGAACCATGGGACACCATCCGTCTGATTTCTGCGTTTTACCCGGACGACAGCGGCCTGTTCTCCCCGCTGCTGCTGAACGTGGTGAAACTAAACCCGGGCGAAGCCATGTTCCTGTTCGCAGAAACGCCGCATGCCTATCTGCAGGGTGTGGCGCTGGAGGTAATGGCCAACTCGGACAACGTGCTGCGCGCGGGTCTGACGCCGAAATATATCGACATCCCTGAACTGGTGGCTAACGTGAAGTTTGTGGCAAAACCTGCTGCCGAGCTGCTTACTCAGCCCGTCAAAAATGGCGCAGAGCTGGACTTCCCTATTCCGGTTGACGATTTTGCTTTCTCCCTGCACGACCTCAGCCAGACCGAAACGACCATCGCGCAGGAGAGCGCGGCAATCCTGTTCTGCGTTGAGGGTGAAGCGACACTGCATAAAGGCGAACAGCGTCTGGTGCTTAAGCCGGGTGAGTCAGCATTCGTTGCTGCTAATGAGTCCCCGGTCAGCGTGAGCGGTACCGGTCGCCTGGCGCGCGTATTTAATAAGCTTTAGACAATACTGAATTTTTTAACAACTCTTGCTAAGCTAGTGGCAGGCTTTATATCTCCGGGCGGTTTCTACCGCCTGGTTTCATTTTAGGGATAGTCGCAATGAAAAAATCGGTCGTAGCGGTAGGCGTGATTGTAGCGTTAGGCGTAGTCTGGACGGGAGCATCCTGGTTTACCGGGAAGCAGCTGGAGAGCCGTCTGGCTGAGATGGTGGCACAGGCTAACAGCCAAATTAAGCGTGGCGCACCGGAAGCGGGTGTAGAGCTGAGCTATCAGAATTATGAGCGCGGGGTATTCACCAGCCATATGCAGCTTGTGGTGAAGCCCGTTGCCGGAAATGAAAATGGCTGGCTGAAGCCGGGCCAGACGGTGGTGCTGGATGAGGTGGTAAGTCACGGTCCGTTCCCGCTGGCGCAGCTGAAGTCCTTTAATCTGATCCCATCAATGGCGTCCGTTCACACCGTGCTGGTGAATAACGACTTAACTAAGCCGCTGTTCGAACTGGCAAAAAATGAATCACCTTTCGCGGTTGATACCCGCATCAGCTATGCCGGTGACACCAGCTCGAATATCGCGCTGAAGGCGCTGAACTACGAGAAAGAGAACGAGAAAGTCACCTTCAGCGGTGGCAACTTCACCGTAGATGCTGACCGCGAGGGGAACGTGCTCTCCCTGACAGGGGAAGCGCAAAGCGGTCTGGTCAACGCCGTTAACGAATACGATCAGAAGGTACAGATTACCTTCAACAATTTGAAAGCAGACGGCAACAGCCGCATGACCGACTTCAAAGAGCGTATCGGCGATCAGAAACTCTCGATTGATAAGATTGCCATTGCGATTGAAGGTAAAGAGATGGCCGTGCTGGAAGGCATGGACGTTGATGGTAAATCGGATGTCTCCAAAGACGGTAAGAGCATCAATACTCAGCTGGATTATACCCTGAAGAGCCTGAAAGTGCAGAATCAGGATCTGGGTACCGGCAAGCTTTCGCTGAAGATCGGCAATATTGACGGTCAGGCGTGGCATGAATTCAGCCAGAAATACAGCAAAGAGAGCCAGGCTCTGCTGACCGATGCCGCGCTGCAGCAGAACCCGGAAGTGTATCAGCAGCAGGCGATGGCCGTGCTGTTCAACAACCTGCCTATTCTGCTCAAAGGTGAACCGGTGATCACCGTCGCTCCGCTGAGCTGGAAAAACAGCAAAGGCGAAACCAGCTTTAACCTGTCTCTGTTCCTGAAAGATCCGGCAACCGCAACGGGCGAACCGCAAACGCTGGCCCAGGAAGTGGATCGCAGCGTGAAGTCTCTGGACAGCAAGCTGACGATCCCAATGGACATGGCAACCGAGTTTATGACTCAGATTGCGAAGCTTGAAGGGTACGGCGATGACGATGCCGGCAAGCTGGCAAACCAGCAGGTGAAAGGCCTGGCGGCGATGGGCCAGATGTTCCGTATCACGAAGGTGGACGACAACACGATTTCCACCAGCCTGCAATATGCCAACGGCCAGGTGACGCTCAACGGTGACAAAATGCCGCTGGAGGACTTTGTCGGCATGTTTGGTATGCCTGCCCTGGGCATGCCGGAACCGGCTGAACCAGCAGCGCCAGCCGAACCTGCGGCGCCACAGCAGTAAACGACAAAACCCCTCGCATGAGGGGTTTTTTATTGCCGGGGGGCGGCGATGTCTTATCTGGCCTACGCTCCGCAACGTGCTCTGGGTTATTTCACCGTGACTAACCGCGCCGCCACAATCTGGTGCCCGGCCTGCACGTCTGTTTTTTCGATGCGTTGCATGATCCTGTCCGCCAGCGTGTAGCCCATCTCCCGTGCGGGCGTGGTGGCCCAGACGATGGGCAGATCGTCCAGCGCATTTTCGCCAACGTCGGCAAATGCCCCTAACGCCACCTGATGGCCGAAGAAGGTTTCAACACCCCCCTCACCGCTCTGACGCCCGGCGCGGATCAGACCAAACCAGGCCCCCATCGCAATCACATCGTTATAGCAAATCACGGCGCTTATCGTCGGACTGCTGCTTAACAGTGCACCGATCGCTTCTGCGGCTTTTTTCTGACTGGATTCACACTCTACCACCCACTCGCTGTGGAACGGTAAACCGTATTTAATCAGCGTCGCGCAATAACCGCCCACCCGTTCGGCGCGGGTCAGCGACGAGCTTTTTCCGCCGAGCCAGGCAATCCGCTGATGCCCGCGACGAATAAGATGCTCGGTCAACATTTGAGCCGCCTGCATGTTGTCTGGCCGCAGGGTATCGGCTTCATCCAGATAACTGGCGCGCGACGCAAAGACCAGCGGCACCCCTTTAGCGGCCGCGCGCTCGCATAATTCACTACTCACGCCCGACGCTCCGGCAACAATCACACCGTCAACGCCCTGGGTGAGCAGCATGTCGAGCCGGGAAAGAAGCTGGTCCGGCTCGCGCCCGCCGTGGAGCAGAAACACCATTCGTCCCTGCGCCTCCAGCGCTTCGGTTAACCCGGCGGTCAGTTCGGCGTAAAAGGGTGAAGTCAGGTCACGCACGATCAGGCCAATCACGCCGCTTTGTCCCCCGCGCAGGGCCGACGCCTGACGGTTACGCACAAAACCCAGTTGTTCAACGGCGTCGTTAACCCGCTGACCGGTCGCGGGAGAGATGCGCCCTTTTCCACTCAGGACCAGTGAAACGGTGCTGACGGAAACCCCCGCCGCCAGCGCGACATCGTTGATGGTGATCTTTTTCGCTACAGCCATGTGTTGGCGTGACTCCCTGATAATGAGATCGGTAAAACGTTTTATCAATACGTTATCTTTATACTACCAGTGAAAGGCTGAGAATGTGATTCAGCGCGCACTAAACTTTGATAAAACGTTTTATCTTCTCGCAGCATTGAAGCAGACAAACTGATTTTAACAATAAAGGAGTCGTTTTATGACGGCGAAAACAGCACAAAAAATATCGCTGTGGGAATTTTTCCAGCAACTGGGTAAAACCTTTATGCTGCCCGTGGCGCTTCTCTCGTTCTGCGGGATCATGCTCGGGATCGGCAGCTCGCTCAGCAGTAAGGACGTCATTACGCTGATCCCGTTCCTCGGTACCCCTGTGCTGCAGGCGATCTTTATCTGGATGAGTAAGGTCGGCTCCTTTGCCTTCAGTTTCCTGCCCGTGATGTTCTGTATCGCCATCCCGCTGGGCCTGGCGCGTGAGAATAAAGGCGTGGCGGCGTTCGCCGGTTTTGTGGGCTACGCGGTGATGAACCTTGCGGTGAACTTCTGGCTGA
This sequence comes from Enterobacter cloacae complex sp. SHL021, assembly GCF_049237765.1. Taxonomy (NCBI): domain Bacteria; kingdom Pseudomonadati; phylum Pseudomonadota; class Gammaproteobacteria; order Enterobacterales; family Enterobacteriaceae; genus Enterobacter; species Enterobacter cloacae complex sp. SHL021. Next base: position 119,799 of record NZ_JBMKJG010000009.1, read on the forward strand.
CCGCCAAAGGCATCCTGCCCACTACCGATGCTGCGGTGCTGAAAGCCAACAACATTCAGAGCGTGATTGGTATTCAGTCCATCGACACCGGGATCCTCGGCGCGGTGATCGCGGGGGTCATTATCTGGATGCTGCATGAGCGCTTCCACAATATCCGCCTCCCCGATGCCCTGGCATTCTTCGGCGGCACCCGCTTCGTGCCAATTATTACTCTCGTGGTCATGGGGCTGTTTGGTCTGGTCATCCCGCTGATCTGGCCGGTCTTTGCGCTCGGTATCAACGGTATTGGCCGTATCATTAACGGCGCGGGCGATTTCGGCCCGATGATCTTCGGTACCGGCGAACGTCTGCTGCTGCCGTTTGGCCTGCAACATATTCTGGTGGCGCTGATTCGCTTCACCGAAGCAGGCGGTACCATGGAAGTGTGCGGTCATGATGTAAGCGGTGCGCTGACCATCTTCCAGGCGCAGCTGAGCTGCCCAACCACTCATGGCTTCTCTGAGAGTGCGACCCGCTTCCTGTCACAGGGTAAAATGCCGGCCTTCCTCGGCGGTCTGCCAGGCGCGGCGCTGGCGATGTACCACTGCGCCCGACCGGAAAATCGTCACAAAATTAAAGGGCTGTTGATTTCCGGGGTAATCGCCTGCGTTGTAGGCGGTACGACTGAGCCTATCGAATTCCTGTTCCTGTTTGTCGCGCCGGTGCTGTATCTCATCCACGCGGTGCTGACCGGTCTGGGCTTTACCGTGATGGCGGTGCTGGGCGTCACCATCGGTAACACCGACGGCAACGTAATTGATTTCGTGGTGTTCGGCATCCTGCATGGTTTGTCCACCAAGTGGTATCTGGTGCCGGTCGTGGCGGCGATCTGGTTCGTGGTGTACTACGGTATCTTCCGCTTCGCCATCACCCGCTTTAACCTGAAAACGCCAGGCCGCGATGCCGAAACCGCCACCAGCGTGGAACAGGCCGTTGCCGGTACAGTGGGTAAATCGGGTTATAACACGCCGGCAATTCTGGCGGCGCTGGGCGGTGCGGATAACATTACCTCTCTGGATAACTGCATTACCCGTCTGCGTCTGTCGGTGGCGGATATGTCGAAAGTGGATACCAATGCCCTGAAAGCCAACCGGGCAATCGGCGTGGTACAGTTGAATCAGCACAATTTGCAGGTGGTTATCGGCCCGCAGGTGCAGTCGGTCAAAGATGAGCTGGCCACCCTGATGCGCACAGTCGAAGCCTGATGCCTCACCCCCTCACGCTGAGGGGGTTTTACTTTAAGGACATACGTCATGTTTGATTTCTCGACCGTTGTCGATCGCCACGGCACCTGGTGTACACAGTGGGATTATGTTGCCGACCGTTTTGGTGCCGCCGACCTGCTGCCCTTTACGATCTCTGATATGGATTTCGCCACCGCCCCCTGCATTATCGATGCGCTACATCAACGTATTGATCACCGCGTGTTTGGCTACAGCCGCTGGAAAAACGAAGAATTCCTGGCCGCGGTGGCGCACTGGTTCCAGCAACGTTTTAACAGCCGGATTGATACTGAAACTGTTGTTTATGGCCCTTCCGTGATCTATATGGTCTCTGAGCTGATTCGCCTGTGGTCGATGCCGGGAGACGGTGTGGTGGTGCATACCCCGGCTTATGACGCGTTTTATAAAGCCATTGAAGGCAATGCGCGCCGCGTAGTGCCAGTGGCGATGGAGAAACAGGCGACGGGCTGGCAGGGAAATATGGCCGCGCTAGAGGCCGCCCTGGCGAAACCGGAAAACAAAATATTGCTGCTGTGCAGCCCGCAAAACCCGACCGGCAAGGTCTGGACGCAGGAGGAGCTGGCGCAGATGGCTGAGTTGTGCGCGCGCTATGACGTGGCGGTGATAAGCGATGAAATTCATATGGACATGGTATGGGGAGAACATCGCCACACGCCATGGAACAAGGTCGCGCGTGGTAAATGGGCACTGCTGACCTCAGGCTCCAAGAGCTTTAATATCCCGGCACTGACCGGCGCATATGGGTTAATAGGCGATGAGGAGAGCCGTAATGCGTATCTGGGCGCGCTAAAAGGCCGTGACGGTCTCTCCTCTCCCTCCGTGCTGGCACTGACGGCGCATATTGCCGCCTATCAGCAGGGTGAGCCGTGGCTTGCCGCGCTGCGCGACTATCTGGAAGAGAACCTGAAATTTATCGCACGTGAAATGAACAGCGCTTTTCCGGCACTTAACTGGACGCCACCCGAGGCGACCTATCTCGCCTGGATTGACCTGCGCCCGTTAAATATTGACGATCGCGCCCTGCAAAACGTGCTGATTGAGCAGCAAAAAGTCGCCATCATGCCGGGATATACCTACGGAAACGAAGGCATCGGTTTTATCCGCCTGAATGCCGGCTGCCCGCGCAGCAAGCTGGAACAAGGGGTGCAGCGGCTGATTGCGGGTATCAACACGCTCCTGTAGTTTGTTTGCGCAACGGAATATTCCCTTGCGCAAATAGCTTTTTACCTCGTTTTGTTTTTATAATGTGGCGCACTTTAACCAGAAAAGAGTGCGACCATGATTGATACACGCCTGCCTTTAACAGATATTCATCGTCACCTTGACGGTAACATTCGTGCCCAAACCATCCTCGATCTTGGCCGCCAGTACAATTTAACGCTCCCTGCTCAATCGCTTGAAACCCTGATCCCGCACGTTCAGGTCACCTCTAATGAACCGGATCTGGTCAGTTTTTTGAGCAAACTCGACTGGGGCGTAAAGATGCTGGCCTCACTGGATGCCTGTCGCCGTGTCGCTTTTGAGAATATCGAAGATGCCGCCCGTAACGGCCTGCATTATGTCGAACTGCGCTTTTCGCCAGGCTATATGGCGATGACCCACAGCCTGCCCGTTGCAGGCGTGGTTGAAGCCGTTATTGAAGGTGTCCGTGAAGGGTGTAAAGCCTTCGATGTGCAGGCCCATTTGATTGGCATCATGAGCCGTACCTTCGGCGAAGCGGCCTGTCTGCAGGAACTGGAAGCGCTGCTGGCGCATCGTGACGCGATCACCGCCGTCGACCTGGCCGGGGATGAACTGGGCTTCCCGGGCAGCCTGTTCCTGTCACATTTCAACCGCGCACGCGATGCCGGCTGGCATGTTACCGTACACGCCGGTGAAGCGGCGGGGCCGGAGAGCATCTGGCAGGCCATCCGTGAACTGGGTGCCGAGCGTATCGGACACGGTGTAAAAGCGGTGGAAGATCGCGCCCTGATGGACTTCCTGGCCGAGCAACGTATCGGGATTGAATCCTGCCTGACCTCCAATATTCAGACCAGCACCGTGCCCGCGCTGGATAAGCACCCGCTGAAAACCTTCCTTGAGCACGGCGTGCTGGCCTCGCTGAATACCGATGACCCGGCGGTACAGGGCGTGGACATTATCCACGAGTACACTGTCGCCGCACCGCAGGCGGGCCTGAGCCGCGAACAGATCCGCCAGGCGCAGATTAATGGGCTGGAGATGGCCTTCCTCACGCCGGAAGAGAAGCAGGCGCTTCGGGATAAGGTGGCAAACGCGTAACCCCTTTGCCGGGTGGCGGCTACGCCCTACCCGGCCAACAACACTTATGCCAGACAGAGCGTGGCGCGATGTTTGGCAGATTCAATGCCCAGTTCAATCAACTCCATAATCTGAATCGCCTGACTGGCTGGTACCGGGTTTTCCCCCGTGCCGTTCAGCGCATCACGCACGGCCGCATAATATGCCGGGTAGTTCCCCGGGCTCGTCAGCAAGGTTTCTTCCACCAGCGTCTCCCCCTCCACTTTGGTCACCACCCCGTCTCGCATATCATATCCCCAGTCTTCCTGAGGCAAACGCTCGCCGTTTTTCAGCCGGTCTTCCTGCGGATCCAGACCAAACTTCACATAGCTCCCGCGCGTGCCGTGAATGATATAACGCGCAGATTCCGCAGCCGCAACCATCGTTCCGTGCAGCACTATCCGCCGTTGCGGGTAGCTCAGGACGGCATGAAAATAATCGGTCGTTTGCGCGCCGGGTCTGAGCTGGGCCAGATCGACCGTCATACTCACCGGCAGGCCAAACAGATTCACGGCCTGGTCGAGCAGGTGTGGGGCTAAATCGTACCAGATGCCGCTGCCTGGCCCGGCTTGCTCACGCCAGCGGTTTCGCACCTGCGGCCGAAAGCGGTCAAAGTGCGATTCAAAGAAGGTTATCTCCCCGAGCGTTCCCTCGCTGAGCAGCGCTTTTACCGTGAGAAAATCGCTGTCCCAGCGGCGGTTATGAAACACCGACAGCAGTCTGCCAAGGCTTTTCGCCAGCGCGTCCAGCTCGCGTGCCTGAGACAACGTCACGGTAAAGGGTTTATCGACGACGACATGCTTACCGGCTTCCAGCGCCGCTTTCGCCAGCGGGAAATGGGTATCATTCGGCGTGGGGATCACAATTAAATCGATGTTCGGATCATTGAAAAGGTGCTTAGGCTCAGAGACAACCGGAACGGTGGGCCAGTCGGCATGCACCTTGGTGGCATCACTGCTCGACACCGCCGCCAGCGCCATTCCCGGCGTACCGGCAATTAACGGCGCATGGAATGTTTTGCTCGCATACCCGTAACCAATAAGCCCGACACGGATGCTATCACTCATAGTGTTGCCCTCTCCTGTGATGTTCTTATTTCACACTGGCTAACCTGGCCTCATGACAGATTAAGCATGTGCCATATGACTTAAAATAGCATCCTGCTCCGGTTGTTTTTGTTATATGGGGTTAACCCGCTGATTGTGCTTAAGGGAACCGTTCCCAAAGCACTTGCTGTCTCCCCCCTGGCGCTGTAACATTTGCAACCGGTATTTATGGATAAATTACAAACACGAATTATGACGTCAATTATTAATCGAATCATTGAATTAGCGGGATGGATTGTTCTTGGGGTATCGGTCATTTTGCTTGGCGTTGCCAGCCACATCGATAACTACCAACCGCCGGAGCCTGTCACTGTCGCCCAACCTAAGTAACCGGTTACGGTAATAAAGAGTGACATAATATGTCAGTTACTTATTGCCACTCCTGGTGAACACGGTTAACCTTCTCTTCCAGGCATCATCAGATGCCTGAATCTTTCGCAAAGAAAACTCCTAATTTAGTCGCGTTACCTGAGTGGGCAGTTTACGTCTTTATTAATCCGTTTATTATTCAAACGAATTACCTTAACGGGTATGACTCACTTTTATATGGAAACTTATTAATATGACAGTTCAGGACTATTTATTAAAATTTCGCAAGATCAATTCCCTTGAGAGCCTGGAAAAACTGTTTGACCACCTGAACTACACGCTGTCGGATAATCAGGACATCATCAATATGTATCGTGCAGCGGATCATCGCCGTGCGGAGCTGGTCTCCGGTGGCCGTTTGTTTAACGTCGGCGAAGTGCCTAAGTCCGTATGGCGTTACGTTTTATAAGAAAGTAGCCATCCGCGCGAAATGTTATATACTCTCCGCCCTGCAAACTGGCTGTACAACATTTCGCGCAGATTTATGGGAGAGTTCATGACCGCAACGCCTGGAGAAAGAATTGGAGGCTGGTTAATCGCCCCACTGGCATGGCTGCTGGTTGCCTTATTAAGCGCATCACTTGCGCTGCTGCTTTATACCACCGCGCTGGTTACCCCTCATGCAATCCAGACCCTGATGTCGCAAAGTGTGCTGAATATTACGCTGTGGTTCGTGTCGTTCGTCTTCGCCATAGGCATGTGGTACTACACGCTGTGGCTAACCATTGCGTTCTTTAAACGCCGCAAAAATGTGCCTAAGCACTACATCATCTGGCTGCTCGTTTCCGTACTGCTGGCGGTGAAAGCCTTTGCTTTTTCACCGGTTTCGGATGCGCTGGCCGTTCGTCAGCTGCTTTTCCCGTTACTGGCGGCGGCGCTTCTGGTGCCCTATTTCAAGCGTTCGACGCGGGTGAAGAACACCTTCGTGAATCCGTAATAACCTTACAGATAACCTGTTGTCGCCTGTTGTGGTTTATCCGATAATAGGCGGCTTTTTTATTTCAGGCTGAATAATGACCGATTTCTTACTGCTCTTTGTCGGCACAGTGCTGGTTAACAACTTCGTTCTGGTGAAGTTCCTTGGCCTGTGTCCGTTTATGGGCGTGTCCAAAAAGCTGGAAACGGCAATGGGCATGGGGCTGGCAACCACCTTCGTGATGACGATGGCGTCCATCTGCGCCTGGTTGATTGATACCTGGATCCTCATCCCGCTGGGTTTAGTCTATCTCCGTACGCTGGCCTTTATTCTGGTCATTGCCGTGGTGGTGCAATTTACCGAAATGGTGGTGCGTAAAACCAGTCCGGCGCTCTATCGTCTGCTGGGTATCTTTCTGCCGTTGATCACCACCAACTGTGCCGTTCTTGGCGTAGCGCTGTTGAACATTAATCTCGGGCATAATTTCATGCAGTCGGCGCTGTACGGTTTTTCTGCCGCCGTCGGTTTCTCGCTGGTGATGGTGCTGTTTGCCTCTATTCGTGAGCGCCTCGCCGCAGCGGATATCCCTGCGCCCTTTCGCGGAAACGCGATTGCGCTGGTGACCGCAGGTTTAATGTCTCTGGCCTTTATGGGCTTTAGTGGTCTGGTGAAGTTGTAATGAATACCATCTGGATTGCCATCGCCTCCATCAGCGTGCTGGGGTTGGTGTTTGGCCTGATTCTGGGTTACGCCTCCCGCCGATTCGCGGTAGAGGACGATCCTGTTGTTGAAAAAATCGATGAGCTTTTGCCGCAAAGCCAGTGTGGGCAGTGCGGCTATCCTGGCTGTCGTCCCTATGCAGAAGCCGTGGGTATTCAGGGTGAGAAAATCAACCGCTGTGCGCCAGGCGGCGAAGCGGTAATGCTAAAAATTGCAGCGCTGCTAAACGTCGACCCACAGCCCATTGATGGCGATGCGCAGGTGCAGGAGCCCGTGCGTGCCCTCGCGGTGATTGACGAAGCGAACTGCATTGGCTGCACCAAGTGTATTCAGGCATGCCCTGTCGACGCCATTGTTGGCGCCACCCGCGCCATGCACACCGTTGTGGCGGATCTGTGCACCGGCTGTAACCTCTGCGTGGCCCCCTGCCCGACGCAATGTATTGAGTTGCGCCCGGTTGAAACGACTACCGAAAGCTGGAAGTGGGATCTTCAAACCATTCCGGTTCGCAATATTCCTGTGGAACAACATGCTTAAGTTATTTTCTGCTTTCAGAAAAGAGAAGATTTGGGACTTTGACGGCGGGATCCATCCGCCAGAGATGAAAACCCAGTCCAGCGGCACGCCGCTGCGTCAAATTCCGCTGGCGACCCGTTTCGTCATGCCGCTGAAGCAGCACATTGGCGCTGAGGGTGAGTTGTGCGTTAAAGAAGGCGATACCGTCCTTCGCGGCCAGCCATTGACCTTTGGTCGTGGGCGTATGCTGCCGATCCACGCCCCGACATCCGGTAAAGTGGTGGCGATTACCCCACACACCGTTGCACATCCGTCAGCCCTCTCCGAACTGAGCGTCATTATTGAAGCCGACGGCGAAGACCGCTGGATCGAACGTGATGGCTGGAGCGACTACCGCGCCCGCAGCCGGGAAGCGCTTATCGACCGTATTCATCAGTTCGGCGTTGCCGGGCTGGGTGGCGCAGGGTTCCCGACCGGCGTCAAACTGCGCGGTGGCGGCGATAAAATTCAGACCCTGATTATCAACGCCGCCGAATGCGAACCCTATATCACCGCCGATGACCGCCTGATGCAGGACTGCGCCGCGCAGGTCGTGGAGGGGATCCGTATCCTCGCCCATGTGCTGCAACCCCGTGAAGTGCTGATTGGCATTGAGGATAACAAACCGCAGGCCATTTCCATGCTGCGCGCGGTACTCGCCGGTAGCCACGATATCAGCCTGCGCGTCATTCCGACCAAGTACCCGTCGGGCGGGGCAAAACAGCTGACGCAAATACTCACCGGAAAACAGGTTCCCCACGGCGGCCGCTCGTCGGATATTGGCGTGCTGATGCAAAACGTGGGTACCGCCTACGCCGTGAAACGCGCGGTGATTGACGGTGAACCCCTGACCGAACGCGTGGTGACGCTGACGGGCGAGTCAGTGTCTCGTCCGGGGAACGTCTGGGCGCGTCTGGGCACGCCGGTTCGTCATCTTCTGGAGCAGGCCGGATTCTGTCCCGGCAGCGATCAGATGGTGATCATGGGCGGCCCATTGATGGGCTTTACCCTGCCGTGGCTGGACGTTCCGGTCGTAAAAATCACTAACTGTCTGCTCGCCCCCTCCCCCACCGAAATGGGTGAAGAGCAGGAAGAGAAAGGCTGCATCCGCTGCAGCGCCTGCGCCGATGCCTGCCCGGCCGATCTGCTTCCACAGCAGTTGTACTGGTACAGCAAAGGTCAGCTGCACGATAAAGCGCAAGCGCATAATCTGGCTGACTGCATCGAATGCGGCGCGTGCGCCTGGGTCTGCCCTAGCAACATTCCGCTGGTGCAGTACTTCCGTCAGGAGAAGGCCGAGATTCATGCCATCTCGATGGAAGAAAAACGCGCTGCCGAAGCGAAAGCCCGCTTTGAAGCCCGCCAGGCTCGTCTGGAGCGTGAAAAACTGGCCCGTCAGGAGCGTCATAAGCAGGCTGCCGTTCAGCCAGGCGAGAAAGATCAGGATGCCATTAACGCGGCGCTGGCTCGCGTGCGCGAGAAAAAAGCAACCGCAGCGCAACCTGTGGTGATCTCCGCCGGTGAGAAGCCAGATAACAGCGAAGCCATTGCCGCACGTGAAGCGCGTAAGGCCGCGGCGCGCGCGCGTCAGGCGGAAAAAGCGCAATCAGGGCAACCGGAAGAAACCCGTGTTGATCCGCGTAAAGCGGCCGTTGAAGCGGCCATCGCCCGCGCCAAAGCACGGAAAGCGGGAGAGCAGCAGGTGGTCGTTGAGCAAGAGGCCGCAGACCCGCGCAAAGCCGCTGTTGAAGCCGCGATAGCCCGCGCTAAAGCGCGTAAAGCGGCGCAGCAACCGCAACCGGCCGCAGAAGAGGCGCCGGTCGATCCGCGTAAAGCGGCTGTCGAAGCGGCCATCGCCCGCGCCAAAGCACGGAAAGCGGCTCAGCAGGAAGTACAACAGCCTGCCGCGAACGACGATCCACGCAAAGCCGCCGTCGCCGCCGCGATTGCACGCGTTCAGGCGAAGAAAGCCGCACAGCAAGCAGTTAACGAGGATTAAATGGTTTTCAGAATCGCAAGTTCCCCTTACACCCATAACCAGCGCCAGACGTCGCGCATTATGATGCTGGTCTGCCTGGCTGCACTGCCGGGTATTGCCGTTCAGTTCTGGTTTTTCGGCTGGGGAACCCTGTTCCAGTTAGCACTGAGCTGTGCCAGCGCCGTAGCGGCCGAAGCGCTGGTGCTGAAGCTGCGTAAGATGAACATCTCCCGTATTCTCAGCGATAACTCCGCTCTGCTGACGGGCCTGCTGCTGGCCATCAGTATTCCGCCGTTTGCGCCGTGGTGGATGATCGTGCTCGGTACGGTGTTTGCGGTGATTATTGCCAAACAGCTGTACGGTGGGCTGGGCCACAATCCCTTTAACCCGGCGATGGTCGGCTACGTGGTACTGCTTATCTCCTTCCCGGTACAAATGACCAGTTGGCTGCCGCCGCACGATATCGCCGCCACGGTGCCGGGTTTTATGGATGCCCTTCAGGTGATCTTTTCCGGCCATACGGCGTCCGGTGCCGATATGAATGCGTTGCGTATGGGCGTGGATGGTGTCAGCCAGGCCACACCGCTCGATACGTTTAAAACGTCCCTGCGTGCCGGGCACAGCGTTGAGCAGATCATGCAATCAGCCATCTACAGCGGCGTGCTGGCCGGTGCAGGCTGGCAGTGGGTTAACCTGGCATATCTGTTGGGCGGCCTGTTCCTGCTGCAGCAGAAAGCGATCCGCTGGCATATTCCGGTGAGCTTCCTGGTCACGCTCGCGGTCTGCTCCACGCTGGGCTGGCTCTTCTCTCCTGAATCCCTGGCGAGCCCGCAGATGCATCTGCTCTCTGGTGCCACCATGCTGGGCGCGTTCTTTATTCTGACCGATCCGGTAACCGCCTCGACCACCAATCGCGGTCGTCTGATCTTCGGTGCGCTGGCCGGTCTGCTGGTGTGGCTGATCCGCAGTTTCGGCGGATACCCGGATGGCGTAGCGTTCGCCGTCCTGCTTGCCAACATCACCGTTCCGCTCATTGACTACTACACGCGCCCACGCGTGTACGGCCATCGTTAAGGGTTTCGCGATGCTGAAAACAATGCAAAAACATGGCGTCACGCTGGCCATTTTCGCTGCTGTCCTCACCGGGATGACGGCACTGGTGAACGAACTGACCAAAACGACCATTGATGAACAGGCCGCGAAGCAGCAACGCGCGCTGTTCGATCAGGTGATGCCGTCTGATTTCTACGATAATGACCTGCAGAAAAGCTGTTACGTGGTACAGGCGCCGCAGTTAGGTAAAGGCCCGCATCGTCTCTATATCGCCCGTAAAGGCGATAACGCGGTGGGCGTGGTGATGGAGGCCACGGCACCAGACGGGTATTCCGGTGCCATTCAGCTCCTTGTGGGTACCGATTTTTCCGGTACCGTGTTGGGTACCCGCGTGACTCAACACCACGAAACGCCGGGCCTTGGGGATAAAATTGAGACACGCCTGAGCGACTGGATTTTGCATTTTGCCGGTAAGGTGATCCACGGCGAAGCGGACCCGGCATTTGCCGTCAAGAAAGATGGCGGCGAGTTTGACCAGTTCACCGGGGCCACCATTACGCCGCGTGCCGTCGTGAATGCCGTAAAACGTGCCGGGCTGTATGCAGAAACGCTGCCTGCGCAGATTAACAATCTTCCGGCCTGTGAGGAGTGAGCATGAGCCAGGTTAAAGAGGTCATTGTCCAGGGGTTGTGGAAGAACAACTCCGCGCTGGTACAGCTGCTGGGATTGTGCCCGCTGCTGGCGGTGACATCCACCGCTACCAACGCATTGGGGCTGGGGCTTGCCACCACGCTGGTGCTGACCCTGACCAACCTCTCCATTTCCACCCTGCGCCGCTGGACGCCGTCGGAAATCCGTATTCCGATTTACGTCATGATCATCGCGTCAGTGGTGAGCGTCGTTCAGATGCTGATTAATGCCTACGCGTTCGGTCTGTATCAGTCACTGGGGATTTTTATCCCGCTAATCGTTACCAACTGTATCGTGGTGGGGCGTGCAGAAGCCTTTGCCGTGAAGAACACCCCGGCGATGTCGGCCCTGGATGGTTTCTCCATCGGAATGGGAGCCACCTGCGCGATGTTCGTTCTGGGCTCACTGCGTGAAATTCTTGGCAACGGTACCCTCTTCGACGGCGCAGACGCGCTGCTGGGAAGCTGGGCTAAAGTTTTACGCATCGAGGTGTTTCATACGGACACGCCGTTCCTGCTGGCTATGTTGCCACCGGGTGCGTTTATTGGCCTTGGCATGATGCTGGCGATAAAATACCTGATTGATGAAAAACGTAAGCGCCGCGCGGCTGAGCGCAGCGTGCAGGAAGGGATACCCGGGAAAGCCTCATGAACAAAGAAAAGCGCATTGCGATCCTCACCCGTCTTCGGGACGCAAACCCGCACCCGACGACTGAGCTGAATTTCACTTCGCCGTTTGAGCTGCTGATCGCAGTGCTGCTTTCGGCTCAGGCCACTGACGTGAGCGTGAATAAGGCCACCGCCCTGCTCTATCCGGTGGCCAATACCCCGAAAGCCATGCTGGAGCTGGGCGTGGAAGGGGTGAAGTCTTATATCAAAACCATCGGGCTGTTTAACAGCAAAGCGGAGAACGTCATTAAGACCTGCCGCATTTTGCTGGAGCGTCACGGTGGTGAAGTGCCGGAAGATCGCGAGGCGCTGGAAGCGTTGCCGGGTGTGGGACGTAAAACGGCGAATGTGGTACTGAACACCGCGTTTGGCTGGCCGACCATCGCGGTTGATACCCATATTTTCCGTGTCGCTAACCGAACCAACTTCGCTCCGGGTAAAAATGTCGAACAGGTGGAGGAGAAGCTGTTAAAAGTGGTTCCCGCTGAATTCAAAGTCGACTGTCATCACTGGCTTATCCTGCATGGCCGTTATACCTGCATTGCCAGAAAGCCTCGCTGCGGCTCATGTATCATTGAAGATCTCTGCGAATATAAAGAAAAAGTGTATCCCTGAACGGCGCTATTTATTTACTTTCGCATCATCAAGACCTTACTAAAGGAAGGCTTAACTAAAAACCTTCCTTTAGGCCGCAAGTTGTCCGCTTGTGTTCTCTTACGCCCTGTCAATTGTTCGGTCATTTAACGCTCAAACAGGTTAATAGTTTTTTCACTACCGAAAATTTCTATACATTTGTGATCGCGATCACTCTGATAACTTCATGTTGATTTTTTGTTGTCAGATCCCACCTAAACCCTTTGCCAGACAAGATGTAATCCTTCAATAGCCGCAGATAAGACCACTCATTTTTCAGAATATGGGCTATATGACTACATTTAACGGTAAATAGCAGAACATATCGCCACACAACCCTCTCCGCCGGTTTTTTGCAGTCAAAAAAACCAACAAAACCCATTGTGTGAAATTTAACGCTGAATAACATTTGCAGAAACCGAGGATTATAGCGGCTCAGTTATATGTAACAGATTATTACAAACGTATTGCCAGACGGGTCAGGATAGTGAACATTACCCGCCGTTTCTCCTCCCAATATAACTATAAAGCGGATGGACTCCGACCATCACGCTATGAACACCCCCGTTAATATGGGATGTAAAAAAAGAGGTATATGTGTCAACTGCAAACAATAAACCAACTGATGAAAGCGTGAGTTTGAACGCTTTTAAACAGCCAAAAGCGTTCTATCTCATCTTCTCTATCGAGTTATGGGAGCGTTTTGGTTATTACGGCCTGCAAGGGATCATGGCGGTTTACCTGGTAAAACAGCTGGGTATGTCCGAAGCCGATTCCATCACGCTGTTCTCTTCATTCAGTGCCCTCGTTTACGGTCTGGTCGCGATTGGCGGCTGGCTTGGTGATAAAGTTCTGGGTACGAAGCGTGTCATTATGCTGGGCGCCATTGTTCTGGCAATCGGCTATGGTCTGGTTGCCTGGTCTGGTCATGACGCAGCCGTAGTCTATATGGGTATGGCAACCATCGCCGTCGGTAACGGATTATTCAAAGCGAACCCATCATCCCTGCTCTCTACCTGCTACAGCAAAGATGACCCACGTCTGGACGGTGCATTCACCATGTACTACATGTCCATCAACATTGGTTCATTCTTCTCCATGCTGGCAACTCCATGGCTCGCCGCAAAATTCGGCTGGAGCGTGGCGTTTGCGCTGAGCTTTGTCGGTATGCTGATTACCGTTGTGAACTTCCTGTTCTGCCGTAGCTGGGTTAAGGACTACGGTTCAAAACCTGATTTCGAACCGGTGCACATGGGCAAACTGCTGGCCACCATCGTGGGTGTTGTTATCCTCGCGGCCATCGCCACCTGGTTGCTGCATAACCAGGGTGTTGCACGTGCCGTTCTGGGCGTGGTGGCACTGGGTATCGTCATCATCTTCGCGAAAGAAGCCTTCGCGATGCAGGGTGCGGCCCGTCGCAAGATGATTGTGGCCTTCATCCTGATGCTGGAAGCGATTATCTTCTTCGTGCTCTACAGCCAGATGCCAACCTCGCTGAACTTCTTCGCTATTCGCAACGTTGAGCACTCCATCCTGGGTATCGCATTCGAGCCGGAGCAGTATCAGGCGCTGAACCCGTTCTGGATCATGATTGGTAGCCCAATTCTGGCGGCTATCTATAACAAGATGGGTGACCGTCTGCCAATGCCGCACAAGTTCGCCATCGGTATGGTGCTGTGCTCTGGTGCGTTCCTGGTGCTGCCACTGGGTACCAAATTTGCGACTGACGCCGGTATCGTCTCCGTTAACTGGCTGATCCTCAGCTATGCCCTGCAGTCTATCGGTGAACTGATGATCTCCGGTCTGGGTCTGGCGATGGTTGCACAGCTGGTGCCACAGCGTCTGATGGGCTTCATCATGGGTAGCTGGTTCCTCACCACTGCCGGTGCAGCCATCATCGCAGGTAAAATCGCAAACCTGATGGCGGTGCCTGAGAATGTGACTGACCCGCTGGTCTCCCTGAATGTATACGGCACCGTCTTCCTGCAGATTGGTATCGCAACGGCGGTTATCGCGGCGCTGATGCTGCTGACGGCACCGAAGCTGAACCGTATGACTCAGGACGACGACAAAGCGACGAAAGCGACCGAAACCGCTACCGCGTAACGTTATTGAGAAACGATGAGCCGCTAATTTATTAGCGGCTTTTTTTTTGTTTGCTTGCGCACTAACATAGCTGAAACCTCAGCAAAAAGGAGTTACCGATGAAACTGTTCTACAAACCGGGCGCGTGCTCTCTTGCTTCCCATATTACCCTGCGCGAGAGCGGCAAAGATTTCACGCTGGACGGCGTTGACCTGATGAAAAAGCGCCTGGAAAACGGCGACGATTTTTTTGCGATTAACCCGAAGGGACAAGTTCCGGCCCTGCTTCTGGATGACGGTACCCTGCTGACAGAAGGCGTCGCCATTATGCAGTACCTGGCAGACAGCGTGCCCGATCGCCAGCTGCTGGCCCCGGTAAGTACGGTTTCACGCTATAAAACGCTCGAGTGGCTGAACTATATTGCAACCGAACTGCATAAAGGATTTACGCCACTGTTCCGCCCCGATACACCGGAAGAGTACAAACCGACCGTTCGCGCCCTGCTGGAGAAAAAGCTGCAGTACGTCAATGAGTCATTGAAGGACGATCAGTATATCTGCGGGGCACGCTTCACCATTGCCGATGCGTATCTCTTTACCGTGCTGCGCTGGGCGCATGCGGTTAAGCTGAATCTGGACGGGTTAGACCATATCGCAGCATATATGGCGCGTATGGCGGAGCGCCCTGCGGTGGCCGCGGCGCTGAAAGCGGAAGGATTGAATTAACCGGGTCGTTATTGCCCGGCGGCGCTTCGCTTGCACGGGCCTACGGGATTTGTAGGCCGGGTAAGCGCAGCGCCACCCGGCATAGTTTAGAGCTGTGTTGCGCTGAAATAGTGCTCCGGCTGCGCAATACGATCCTGTGCCGCCACTACCTGCAGTTCGTATTCCTGCATCTCTTTCGTCGCAATCATAATTTCGTACACCGCTGCAGTCACATGCTCAAGCGCTTCGCGCAGCGTCGCACCCTGTAGCAGTTTCACCAGCAACAGCCCGCTGGTCACATCTCCCACGCCCACTGGCTGACGCAGGCCAAAATCCACCAGCGGACGGCTGATGTGCCAGGCTTCGTCTTTAGTCACCAGCAGCATCTCAAAGCGGTCTCTGCTCAGTCCTGCACGGGCGAGATGTTTCACCAGCACAATCTCAGGCCCCTGGGCTATCAGTTCACGAGACGCGCTTACCGCCTCTGCTACGCTGTTAACCGGATGCTCGCAAAGGATCTCCAGCTCAATCAGGTTGGGCGCGATGATATCGCTGGCAGGTAACGCATGGCGAACATGGAATTCAGCCACGCCAGGCGCCACAATGCAGCCTTTTTCCGGATGACCCATCACCGGATCGCAGAAGTATTTTGCTGCGGGATTAGCTGCTTTCACCTGGCGAACGATGCCGAGGATATGCTCCCCCTGCTCTGCGGAGCCCAGGTAACCACTCAGAACCGCGTCACAGCGTTTGAGCTGGTCGATATCGGCAATGCCCTGCACGATCTCCGTGAGATGCGAAGGCGGCATCACGCAGCCGGTCCATTTGCCGTATTGTGTATGGTTTGAGAACTGTACGGTATTGAGGGGCCAGACGTTAGCCCCGAGGCGGCGCATCGGGAATTCCGCCGCGCTATTGCCAGCATGTCCAAAAACAACGTGGGACTGAATGGCGAGGATGTTCTTCATTTTATGCTTACCAAACCCTGAAAAAACAAAAAGGGCGTGGTTTCCCACGCCCCTGGAGATTTTTATTTATTTCCAGCAGACCAGACAGTAATTTTTCTTGCCGCGACGCAGCAGCGTGTAGCGGCCATACAGGCGATCGCTGTCGGCGAAGGTGTATTCCGGGTCAGCCTGTTTTTCACCGTTGATGGTGATGGCGTTAGACGCAATGGTTTTACGCGCCTGCCCGCGAGACGGCTGCAGCTCAGAGTCCACCAGCGCCTGCATCAGGTCAGCCCCTTTCTCCATCTCAACCATCGGTACGCCATCCTGCGCCAGCTGCTCGAAGTCAGCTTCGCTCAAATCGCTCAGCGTACCGTTGAACAGGCTTGCGGTAATGCGTTTCGCCGCGGCCAGACCTTCTTCACCGTGAACCAGTTTGGTCACTTCATCCGCCAGCACATACTGCGCGCGTGGTGCTTTACCGCTGTTTTTATCTTCTTCTTCCAGGGCGTTGATGGTTTCAATGTCCATGAAGGTGAAGAACTTCAGGAAGCGGTAAACATCGGCGTCCGCGGTGTTGATCCAGAATTGATAGAATTTGTACGGGCTGGTTTTCTTCGGATCGAGCCATACCGCACCGCCTTCGGTTTTACCGAATTTAGTCCCGTCGGCTTTGGTGATCAGCGGAACGGTCAGACCAAACACCTGGTTTTGATGCAGGCGACGGGTCAGATCGATACCGGAAGTAATGTTACCCCACTGGTCAGAACCGCCAATCTGAAGGCAGACGCCGTGCAGTTTGTTCAGACAGGCGAAGTCGTAGCCCTGCAGCAGGTTATAAGAGAATTCAGTAAAGGAGATACCTTGATCGTCACGGTTCAGGCGCTGTTTCACCGCTTCTTTGTTAATCATCTGGTTAACAGAGAAGTGTTTGCCGATGTCACGCAGGAAGGTCAGCACGTTCATGCTACCAAACCAGTCGTAGTTATTGGCGGCAATCGCGGCGTTATCACCACAGTTGAAGTCGAGGAACGGTGCAACCTGTTTGCGGATCTTATCCACCCACTCCTGCACGGTGTCTTCGGTGTTCAGTTTACGCTCAGCGGCTTTAAAGCTTGGGTCGCCGATCAGACCGGTCGCGCCGCCCACCAGGGCCACAGGCTTATGGCCTGCCATCTGGAAGCGTTTCAGGCATAACAATGGAACAAGATGCCCCAAATGCAAGCTGTCAGCGGTGGGATCAAAGCCGCAATAGAGCGCGATCGGGCCTTGCGCCAGTCGCTCTGCTAACGCTTCCTCGTCCGTCACCTGGGCCACGAGGCCCCGCTCTTGCAATTGTTTAATCAAGTTACTGCTTGCCATCAAATTCTCCATGTATAAACGACTGCACCTTTGCCGGTACACGACTTTTCGCCTGATGCGAAAGGACCATAGAATAAAGCGCAAGCGCGGCGTGCGCTAGCGCTTAAATCAACAAATTTCGGGGATTACGGTGCAAGCCTGTCGATTTTCCAGCCGCCGTTGTCGCGCTGGTATAAAAAGCGGTCGTGCAGGCGATGTTCGCCCCCCTGCCAGAACTCAATCTGCTCGATCGGGATACGGAAACCGCCCCAGAAGCTGGGCAGTGGAATTTCGCCCTGCTGGAATTTCTGCTTGAGTTCAAGGAATTTGCTTTCCAGCACGCCGCGGGCAGAAATTCGGCTGGACTGTTTTGAGACCCAGGCGCCAATCTGGCTGTCACGCGGGCGGCTGTGGAAGTACTTCACCACTTCCAGTGTGGAAAGGCGCTCCGCTTTGCCTGTGACCATGACCTGGCGTTCCAGCATATGCCAGGGGAACAGGAGACTGATTCGGGGATTGTTCTCTAAATGGTGTGCTTTGCGGCTGCCCAGGTTGGTGTAAAACACCAGCCCTTTCTCGTCATAATGCTTAAGCAGCACGATACGTTGATACGGTTGACCATTTTTGTCCACCGTGGCAACCACCATGGCCGTTGGGTCGGCCAGTTTTGCTTCACAGGCCTGTTTCAGCCAGCGTTCAAAAAGCACCAGAGGTTCAGCGGGAAGATCCTGGCGACGCAGGCCGCCTTTGGTGTATTCACGGCGCAGATGCGCTATTTGCTGCAGTTCGTCGTTATCAGACATGGCATTAGGTGACGTTGAGATTGGGTGGCGCTATTGTGCGCCGCCCCTGTGAAAATCTCAACGCTTCGGATTTTCGAGCTGGCAATTGTTCAGCACGATGCGGTCTCGTTTGTAGACGGTGGCGCTGTCACCTTTCGACCAGAAGACGTAAATACCGTCGCTGTAGCGCGCGCCGGAGGCGGAGATCCCCTGCTTGAGCGTCAGCAATTTATTGTCATAGACAAAGCTGGCTTCCTGGCGTGGGTTATTAAGCTTGACGGTCAGCGGCTTTTCATCACAGCGATATTCCAGCGTGTCGGTCTGCATGCGCTCAACGAGCTGGTTATAGACGCTGCAGCCTGACAGCAAGACAGGTACAGCAATAAGAAGAAGTTTTTTCATGAGCGTATTCCGAAGACTATCCTGGTCCTGGAGGACTAACGGGCCCTCCTGTTCCCTTTTATTTTACCGGCGACGCGCTGCGCTGAATTTCAGTTAACTCTGATTATGGCGGGGATTGGCCGGGAAAATGGCACCGAGAACGCTGGCTTCGCGTGCGCCGGTGACTGAGGGCAAATTCCCCGGTAGCCCGGCAACGGTACGCCAGGCAAGCCAGGCGAAGGCCAGCGCTTCCATGTCGTCTCCGCTGATGCCTGCTTCATCGGTGGTTGTCACTTCGGTGCCCGGCAACAACCCGGCAAGGCGCGCCATCACCAGCGGGTTGCGGCTTCCGCCCCCGCAGACCAGCAGACGTTCGCAGCCACCGCTCAAAAGTACCTGTTCTGATATGGAGACCGCCGTGAGCTCGGCCAGCGTCGCCTGAACATCCTGCGGTGCCAGCGCCGGGAACCGAGCCAGCTGACGTTCAAGCCAGCCATAGTTAAAATACTCGCGTCCCGTGCTTTTTGGTGCCGGCAGGGCAAACCAGGGATCGCTAAGCATGGACTGCAGCAGCGGGATAATGACTTTGCCTTCGCTCGCCCACTCCGCGTCTTTATCATACGGTTTACCGCACTGACGCCAGATCCAGGCATCCATCAGCATGTTACCCGGGCCAGTATCATATCCCCGTACCGGCTGGCCCGGGATCAGCATCGACAGGTTGGCAATACCGCCAATGTTAAGCACCATACGGCGCTCTGACGGGTGCCCCAGCAACGCCTGGTGGAAGGCCGGCACCAGCGGCGCACCCTGCCCGCCCAGCGCGATGTCGCGACGCCGGAAATCGCCCACGACCGTGACGCCCGTTTTTGCCACAATCTGATTATTATCGCCAATTTGCAGGGTATGCGGCGCATCGCCAGTGGGTTCGTGCCAGACGGTCTGCCCGTGACAGCCAATCGCGACCACATCCTGCGGCCGGAGATTCTCTTTATGCATCAGCGCCAGCACCGCATCGGCAAACAGCGCCCCCAGCCTGACATCAAGCTGTCCAAGCTGCGAAAGCGTCAGCTGTTGCCCCTGGCAGATGCTCAGGATCTCCTCTTTCAGCGAAACAGGGATAGGCCAGGTCAGACTTGCCTGTTGTGCCACCATGTTTTCGTCTATGGCGGCCAGAACGACATCTACCCCATCCAGACTGGTGCCTGACATCACACCAATATAGCGACCCGATTTCATGCGCTTTCCTTACGTTGCGTGGGCTAAGGATAACCACTCAACCATAAACAGCCCCGCTTTGCCATCAGGCGATAATATTTTTTAACACTCTCAGTGAGGTAACGCGTCGAAATTTTGTTTATCTCTCGTTAAGTCAAATTCAAGTACAATTTTCCGATTGTTAGTGCAAAGATATGAACGATGGCCCTTTATGCCATATAATTTAGCCATAACGGATGCCCGGATTGGGCGTTTTTGGTGAACAGGAGATTCAAATGATTTTACGTGTACTGGGCGTTTCGCTGATTGGTTTAACTCTGGCTGGCTGTGTGAATGACAGTTCACTTTCTGGCGACGTTTATAGCGCTTCTGAAGCGAAACAGGTTCAGAACGTGACTTACGGTACGATTGTTAACGCACGTCCTGTTCAAATTCAGGGTGGTGACGAGAACAACGTCATGGGTGCCATCGGCGGTGCGGTTCTGGGTGGCTTCCTGGGCAACACCGTAGGCGGTGGTACAGGCCGTTCTCTGGCGACTGCGGCAGGTGCCGTTGCGGGTGGCGTAGCAGGCCAGGGCGTTCAGGGTGCGATGAATAAAACCCAGGGCGTAGAGCTGGAAATCCGTAAAGACGACGGCAGCACCATTATGGTTGTGCAGAAACAGGGCAGCACCCGCTTCTCTGCCGGTCAGCGCGTCGTGCTGGCAAGCAACGGTAGCCAGGTTACCGTTTCTCCGCGTTAATTCATAAAAAGGATGTGGCTGCCAGGCCGCATCCTTTTACAAATAGCATCATTATAATAAATAGTTTTACAAAATTTATTCAGGCAATGAATAATTAACCACGCCGTATCTTGTTCCTGCGCAAAGTATTCCCCTCTCTTTTGCATTAGGCTAATCTCAATTAACTTTTTTATTTATTATTTTCGTTGAAACATACTTATGCTTGCGATCTCCCGGTACGTGAAAAAGACCTATATTCCATTCTGTTTAGGGTGCATTGTCGTCATTGGAATATTACAAATTTTATTTTTAAAACTGGTCGAATGGGTTCCCTCTTTCTCACCGCTTTTATTCCCTACACTCACCATTTTTTTACTGGTATTCCATCTGTTTATTGCCTGCTTTATGGCCATGAAATACTGGTGTGACAGAAGACGGTTGTACCTGATTGCTATTGCTTTTGCCTTTGCCGGTTCAGCCATGCTGATGGTGGGTACACTTACCGGTTTCCCGGCCTGGCTTGATCTCTACCAGCTCAACGTCGTGGACTATAACGATACGATGATCTTCTTTATGTACCGCCATCTGTTAATGGCGGTGCTGATGATTACGTCGGCCCTGCTGTATATCGTCAGGGATAATCCGCTTTCTCGTGCGGCGCATATCGCCATTGTTGCCGGTACATTTCTGTTTATGGTGGGCATGGTGCTGTTGGCCTGGCTTAGCTCCAGCCACTCATCATTAATGTCGTTAGACCTGGTGGATAATGAAACCCATCAATTTATGGTTCTCTGGAGCCATGCAATAAATATCGTCTTGATTATTCTTTGGGTGGTGACATTAGCAACGCTAATGGTTATTACCCGCGTACGCAATATTTTTTGGGTGGGCGGTAATTTTTTATGTGTCTGTTATATCGTGACGCTCGCGATGCTATTAGCAGGCGGACACGCGGAGGATATTTCCTGGTATCGAGCGCGCTTATTTGAAACTGTTGCTACGTTATTGATTATTTTTGTTCTGCTTTATGATGTCTTTAGACTCTATCGCGACTCACATTTGAAATATCAACAGTCGTATCAAAACTCGATTCGCGATCCTCTGACCCGCCTCTACAATCGCAGCTATTTTTACGACTCGCTAAACCAGGCACTCGGTGCCTGTAAAGCCAGCCGTCCGGTTTCGGTTATTGTCAGCGATCTCGACCGCTTCAAGCGCATCAACGACTGCTACGGCCATCTGCAGGGCGACAAAGTATTGCAGTTTGTGGCGCATCTGCTGATGGATTCCGTACGGCCTCAGGATATTGCCGCACGTATTGGCGGTGAGGAATTTGTGTTGATGTTAACCAACACCCCTTCAGCAGCCGCGTACCAGGTGGCGGAACGCATCCGCCTGAAGCTGAGCAGCTTTGATAAGGCCAGCAGCGGGGGACAGCTCCCGGAGCCCATTACCATCAGCATGGGCGTCTTTACGGCAACGTCCGTGGAGACGACAGCTGAAGAGTGTGTGGAAAAGGCTGATAAAGCGATGTATGAGGCGAAAGAGACGGGTCGCAACCGGGTGATCGTCTCCAGATGATAAAAGGCCTTGCGAATGCAAGGCCTGATAAGGTCAGGCGTCGCGTGCCTGCAGGTCGTGAATGTTCTGCTCAAGGCGTCCAATCAGACTGATGAGCATTTCAAGCTCCGCAGGGGAAACCCCGGACAGGATCTCACCGCGCGTTTTGGTAATCACTGCTTCCATTTCAGTGATAATGGGAGCCGCTTTCTCAGTGAGTTTAATTCGCTTGGCGCGACGGTCGCTGGCACAGGTTTGTCGGGAGATCAGCCCCTTCTCTTCCAGTTGGTCAAGCGTACGCACCAGCGACGGCTGCTCAATACCAATCGCCTTTGCCAGTTGAATTTGCGACTGGTCGGGCGGCAGCTGATGAATGTTGTGCAGCGTGACCCAATGCGTCTGTGTCAATTCCAGAGGTTTCAGGCGATGGTCAATCAGAGCACGCCAGACGCGTACCAACCTTGCCAGATCAGAACCTAATGGCGATTCCAATTTCATCTCCTTATAATTAGCTTGCTAAGTTATTATACTGATTTTAGAATAGTGTGCAGCATTTGTATTGCCAAAACAAATGCATTACGACATTCATCAAATTTAAAAGTATGACTTACACTGAAAAGTGATGTTCCATCTCATTAAGACAAGCCATCCCGGCATTCTGTTCACTGCAAAGGATCTCTGCTCGTGACGTTTTTTCATCGCTCAGAGGGGCTGCCCCTTCAGGACCTGATCTTCGGTGCATCAGTCTACTTTCCTCCCCTGTTTAAAGCCGTTCTGGTGGGCTTTGTGATCTGGCTTGTCGCGCATCGTCTGCTCCGCGACTGGATGTATTCTGGCGAGATCTGGCACCCCATGCTGATGGATCTCTCCCTGTTCGCCCTCTCCGTGTCTCTTGGCCTTGCTGTGCTGATTGTGTGGTGATTATGCCCCTGAAAACGCTGAAGTACTTTTCCACCCTCTTTGTCCTGGCTCTGGCCCTGGTTGCCGGCTGGTGGCTGTGGAATTTTTATATGCAATCACCCTGGACACGCGACGGTAAAATTCGCGCTGAACAGGTGAGTATCACCCCGCAGGTATCTGGCAGTATCACGGCGCTTCTGGTTAAGGATAACCAGTTTGTTAAAAAGGGAGATGTTTTATTCCGCATTGACGACACCCCTTACCATATCGCGATCCTTAATGCCCAGGCGCAGTTGGCTAAGGCCCAGACTGAGCTGGCGAAAGCGAACAACGAAGCCACGCGTCGTCGGCATTTATCACAAAACTATATCTCTGCCGAAGACCTGGATACCGCCAACATCAACGTCAAGGCGATGCAGGCCAACGTCAATGTGGCAGAGGCAACGCTCAAACAGGCGCAATGGGAACTGACGCAAACCGTGGTACAGGCCCCTGTCGATGGCTGGGTGACGAACCTCTCTGCCCGCGTGGGTAATTATGCCACCACCGGCCAACCGATTTTCGCGCTGGTCGACAGCCACTCGTTTTACGTCGTGGGCTATTTTGAAGAGACCAAACTTCGCCATATTCGGGAAGGTGCCCCTGCCACAATAACGCTTTATAGCGGCTCGCAAAGGTTACAGGGTCACGTTTCCAGCATTGGCCGTGCCATTTACGATCAGAGCGTTGAAACCGATTCAGGCCTGGTTCCCGACATCAAACCTAATGTCCCCTGGGTGCGCCTGGCCCAGCGCGTGCCAGTTCGGGTTGAATTTGACCGCTTACCGCAGGGGTTAACGCTGGTCTCCGGCACAACCTGTACTGTCTCGATCGGAACACCCTGATGAATGCCTTCTCCTGGCGAAATCTGCCGTGGATGAAAGCAACGCGCCCTCAGTGGCGCTACGCCCTGCGCAACGGCATTGCCATGTGCCTTGCGCTGACCGTCGCCTACTATCTGAACCTTGACGAGCCTTACTGGGCCATGACCTCCGCGGCGGTCGTGAGCTTCCCGACCGTTGGCGGAGTGATCAGTAAAAGCCTTGGGCGCATCGCGGGCAGCCTGCTCGGTGCCACTGCGGCGCTGATCATTGCAGGCCATACCCTGAACGATCCGTGGCTTTTTTTACTGAGCATGGCGGCATGGCTGGGATGCTGTACCTGGGCCTGCGCCCACTTTACTAATAACGTCGCCTACGCCTTCCAGCTGGCGGGCTATACCGCCGCGATTATTGCCTTTCCGGTAGTTAACGTTCTTGATACCACCGAGTTATGGGATATCGCTCAGGCGCGCGTCTGTGAAGTTATTGTCGGTATTCTGAGCGGCGGGTTTATGATGATGATCCTGCCCAGTACCTCCGACGGCACCGCGCTTATCACGGCGCTGAAGACCATGCATACCCGCTTGCTGGAACATGCGAGCCTGCTCTGGCAGCCGGATACAAACGATGAGATTCGCCTGGCGCATGAAAAGGTGATTGGTCAGATCCTGACCATGAATCTGTTACGCATTCAGGCCTTCTGGAGCCATTATCGTTTTCGCCGCCAGAATACCCTGCTGAACTACCTGCTTCACCAGCAGCTACGGATGACCAGTGCGATCTCCAGCCTGCGCCGGATGTTACTCAACTGGTCAACGCCACCGGAAAACACCCGCGCCATCATTGAAACGCTGCTCGCGGCCCTTGCCCGCCCGGATGCCGACATCTACACGGTGGCCCGCATTATCGCCCCGCTTGCGCCGAAAGATGAGTACGATTATCGCCACCGCGCCTTCTGGCAGCGCCTGAACTACTTTTGCCGCCTGTATCTGCGCAGCAGTCGCTGGATCAAGGCCGTTGAAAATGCCACGCCGATAACGGAATTCGCCGTTCCCAGTAGCCCGGCGCTGGCGCGGCACACTGACTATCTGGAAGCGCTGTGGAGCGGTTTTCGAACCTTTTGCGCCCTGACGCTGGTGGGGGCATGGAGCATCACCACGCAGTGGGAATCTGGCTCCGCCGCGCTCACGCTGGCCGCCATCAGTTGCGTGCTCTACTCCGTCGCCGCCTCGCCGTTCAACTCGCTTACGCTGCTGCTGCGCACGCTGGTGTTGTTATCGCTGTTCAGCTTTGTGGTCAAGTTCGGCCTGATGGTGCAGATAAGCGACCTGTGGCAGTTCCTGCTGTTTCTGTTTCCGCTGTTAACCACGATGCAGCTTCTGAAGCTGCAAATGCCCAAACTGGCGGGGCTCTGGGGTCAGTTGATTGTCTTTATGGGCTCGTTTATCTCAGTCACAAACCCGCCGGTTTATGATTACGCCGATTTTCTCAATGATAATCTGGCAAAAATCCTGGGCGTAGGTCTGGCGTGGCTGGCTTTTGCCGTATTACGCCCCGGCTCAGACGCGCGTAAAAGCCGACGCCATATCCGCGAGCTTCGTCGGGGGTTTGTCGATCAGCTCAGCCGTAAACCGCATCTGCGTGAAAGTGAGTATGAATCCCTGGTGTACCACCATGTCAGCCAGCTCAATAACAGCCAGGACTCGCTTTCCCGCCGCTGGCTGCTGCGCTGGGGAGTGGTCCTGTTGAACTGTTCCCACGTGGTCTGGCAACTTCGCGCATGGGAGACGCGGTCCGATCCGATGTCGCAGGTGCGCGACGTGTGCATCTCTCTGCTACGCGATGTGATGAGTGAACGCGGCGTTCAGCAACGTCCACTGGAAGCGACGCTGACTGAACTGCAGCGGATCTGCGACAGTCTTGCTCACCACCATCAGCCCGCCGCGCGTGATTTAGCGTCGATAATCTGGCGGCTGCACTGTTCCCTCTCGCAGCTGGAACAAGCGCCACCGCCGGGGACGATTGGGGATCAGATCACCCCGCAGGCATAGCGTGCCCCACCACCGCCAAGCGGTTTCGGCTGATCGGACATATTGTCGCCGCCGACGTGGATCATTAGCGCCTTGCCTTTCACCTCATCCAGCTTTTTGAGGCGTGGCGCAACAACCGGATCCGTGGCTTTGCCGTCATTATTTACCACCAGCACGGGCAGATCGCCCAGATGGCCCATTCCGTTCGGGCCCTCATGCTTACCGGAATGTTGTGGGTCAAGGTGGCCGCCTGCCGCCTCTGCTGCCGAGGGTTTACCCTCTTTTAACGCGGGCTGACAACTCCCCTTAGCATGAACATGAAAACCATGTTCGCCGGGAGGCAGGGCCTTGAGATCGGGCGCAAATTCCAGTCCTTTGTCGGTTTCAGTGATTTTCACTGTGCCGATGGACTGACCTACGCCCTGCGAGGTGACGAGATTCATTTCTACTTCATCGCTGGCTGCCTGCGCCCCTGCGCAAACAACCAGCGTGACCAGTGCCAGAGCAAAACGCTTCATATGACCTCCGCTGGTTATTTTTTGCCTCTTAAGTGTATACCAGAGGCAAAGATTTCACCGGAAAGTCACATTTTTACCGGTTTACGGTACGTCGTAACCGAGCGCAGCTTTGCGGATGCGGAACCACTGCTGACGGCTCATCTGCAGCTCTTCAGCCGCCAGGGCAGAACGGATGCGTTCAATTTTACCGGAACCAATGATCGGTAGCGGTTTCGACGGCAGACGTAGGATCCACGCGTAAACCACCTGTTCGATGTTCTCAGCGTTCAGTTCACAGGCAATGGTTTCCAGCTCATTGCGCAGCGGCTGGAATTCATCGTCATTGAACAGACGACCGCCCCCGAGGCAGGACCACGCCATAGGACGGATGCGCAGCTGTTGCAGCTGATCGAGCGTACCATCCAGCAACAATGGCTGATGCACCGGGGAGATTTCCACCTGGTTGGTGGCCAGGGTAAAGGGCAGACGAGACTGCAGCAGCGCAAACTGCGCCGGGGTAAAGTTTGAGACGCCAAAATGACGCACTTTGCCGCTTTGATGCAGCGCCAGGAAGGCTTCGGCGACCTCATCGGCATCCATTAACGGGTCGGGACGGTGGATCAGCAGCAGGTCGATATGATCCGTCGCCAGGTTCACCAGCGACTGCTCGGCGCTTTTGATGATGTGTGCGCTGTCGGTAATGTAATGACCAAGGGTATGTTCAGGTTTTGCCGTCGTGGCAATACCGCATTTGGTGACAATTTCCATCCGCTCACGCAGCGCCGGAACCAGCTTGAGGGCTTCTCCGAACGCCGCTTCACACGCATAGCCGCCATAAATGTCAGCATGATCGACGGTGGTGATCCCTAAATCGAGGTGCTCCTCAATGAAGCTCGCCAGTTGCAGGGGGGACATATTCCAGTCCATCAGGCGCCAGTAACCCATCACAAAGCGGGAGAATTCTGGCCCCTGGGGGGCAAGGGTAATACGCTGAACCATAACATTTTCCTCAAGGAAGTGATGTCATGAGTATACGCAATAAGCGTGTTAAAACAGTGAAGGTTGCTGGGGTTCTTCGGTTTCACCCGGCTTGTTTGCACGTATTTTGCGCAGAAACCGCTGGCGGCAGAGGCGAAGCACCTCCTGCTTTTGCGTGTCGCTGAAATTTTGCCAGTTAAACCGCTCGTCGCGGGTACGCATACACCCACGGCAATAACCGCGCTCATCCACCTGACAAATCCCCCGGCACGGGCTCTGGATGGGGAAAAACTCCAGCTGCTCTGCCACGTTCACCTCCGAATACCGACACTCACCTACAGTGAAGACGTTAAACGCCCCACGTGCAAGGGCTTTACCACAGTTTTGTGGCATTAAGGTTTCACTAATCTTCCCTCTCTATACTCGCCTCATCAATATGATGACAGGTTTCTTTTCGATGTGGTTAATGAAGAAGTTACAGTGTAACGATATAAAATTCACTCTGGGTTGTGCGCTTTTCTTTACGCTGATAAACGCACTGTTTATTCAACGTAGCTGGGCCATTATTGCCCCGGCAAGGCTTCACGATATCCTTTTTGCCGCGTCCGTGCCGCTGGTGCTGTTCTGCGGCTGGGTGATTGTCTTCAGCCTGCTCAATATCCCCTTTATCCGAAAGCCGCTGCTGATCGTCTTAACCGTCGGCTGTGCCGCGGCAACGTACTTTATGTATACCTATGGCGCGGTTATCGATCAGAACATGATTGTTAACGTGTTCGAAACCAACTCCCAGGAAGCCACAGCGCTGGTCACGCCACAGATGATTCTGTGGATTGTCATAGCAGGACTGGTTCCTTCCGTGGTGTTGGCGATGACGCGTATTCAGACCGGAAAATGGTGGTATGCGCTGCTGATGCGCGTTGCCGCCATGCTTGGCGCCCTGCTGGTGATCATCCTCGTCGCCGCCGTGTTTTATAAAGATTATGCGTCGCTGTTTCGCAACAATAAGAGCATCGTCAAGATGGTCACCCCAGCTAACTACGTCAGCGCCATGATGAAATACAGCAAAATGCGCTGGTTCGAAGGTGACCAAACGCTGGTGCGTATAGGTGAAGATGCGCATAAAGGCCCGCTGATTGCAGGACAGAACAAGAAAACAGTTCTGGTGCTGGTTGTCGGTGAAGCCTCACGTGCCGCGAACTACTCGCTGAATGGTTATGGCCGTGAAACGAACCCGGAACTGAAAAAGCAGGATGTCATCAACTTCCCGCAGGCCACGTCATGCGGTACCGAAACGGCCGTTTCCGTTCCCTGCATGTTCTCCGGGATGACGCGCAGCAAATACGATGCCGACCTGGCGCATCACCAGGAAGGGTTGCTCGATGTGCTCAAACACGCGGGAATCAACCTGCTGTGGCGCGACAATGACGGCGGCTGTAAAGGTGCCTGCGACCGCGTACCCCATACCGATATGACCCAGTGGAACCTGGATCAGTTCTGCAAAGACAAGTCCTGTATTGATGATGTGAACGTCTACCGTCTCGACAACGTGCTGGACGGCCTGAAACAGGACACCGTACTGGTTATCCACCTGATGGGCAGCCACGGCCCGGCTTACTATCACCGTTACCCGGACAATTTCCGCAAATTCACCCCAACCTGCGACACCAATGAGATTCAGGATTGCGATCACCAGGCGCTGATGAATACCTATGACAACACCATTCTGTATACCGACAGCGTGGTCAGCAAAACCATCGATGCGCTGAAGGCACGTCAGGCGAATATGAACACCGCGCTGATTTACCTTTCCGACCACGGCGAATCGCTGGGCGAAAGCGGAATTTATCTGCACGGCACGCCGTACATGCTGGCACCAGAGCAACAAACACACATTCCGTTCATGTTCTGGTTATCACCGGACTACGCGAAAAACTTTGGTATCAACGCGCAGTGCCTGCGTGACTACGCAGCAAAAAATGCGGTTTCGCAGGATAATCTGTTCTCTACCGTACTGGGTATGATGGATGTGAAATCAACGGTTTATCAGCAGCAACTGGATATCCTGCGCGCATGTCGTCAGTAAACGCCCTTGCAATAGACCGAACGGTCTATTAGAGTTTGGCCATGAGCAGAAATACTGAACACGATACACGCGAACATTTACTGGCGACCGGCGAGCGGCTTTGCATGCATCGCGGGTTTACCGGTATGGGGTTAAGCGAGTTACTTAAAACCGCTGAAGTGCCAAAGGGGTCGTTTTATCACTACTTCCGATCCAAAGAGGCGTTTGGCGTGGCGATGCTGGAGCGGCACTATGCCAGCTACCATCAACGCCTGGCTACCCATTTCGCCAGTGGTGAAGGAAACTATCGGGATCGTGTTCTCAACTACTATCAGGAAACGCTGAACCAGTTCTGTCAGCAGGGCATTATCAGCGGATGCCTGACGGTAAAACTCTCTGCAGAAGTGTGCGATCTCTCCGAAGATATGCGCGCGGCAATGGATAAAGGTGCCAGCGGCGTGATCGCCCTGTTGGCGCAGGCGCTTGAGAATGGCCGCCGTGAAAAAACGCTGGCCTTCGCCGGTGAGGCGTTAACCCAGGCGCAGGTTTTATATTCGCTCTGGTTAGGGGCGAACCTGCAGGCCAAAATTTCCCGCAGTGCCGTGCCGCTGGAAAGCGCACTGGCACACGTTAATAGCAGCATTACTGCGCCTGGCGTGTAGCAGGCGTTTTTATTTACTTAATTACTAGTCGACTGGTCTACTCAGGAGTCGTTATGTCAGCTGAAAAACTTTTCACCCCACTGAAAGTGGGCGCCGTCACCGCACCAAACCGCGTGTTTATGGCCCCACTCACCCGTCTGCGCAGCATTGAGCCGGGTGATATCCCAACCCCACTGATGGGTGAATACTATCGTCAGCGCGCCAGCTCTGGTCTCATCATCACTGAAGCCACGCAGATTTCCGCACAGGCGAAGGGATATGCCGGCGCACCAGGCCTGCACAGCCCGGAGCAGATTGCCGCCTGGAAGAAAATCACCGCTGGCGTTCACGCCGAAGAGGGTCGCATTGCGGTTCAGCTGTGGCACACCGGTCGTATCTCTCACAGCAGCATTCAGCCTGGCGGACAGGCACCGGTTTCCGCGTCGGCCCTGAATGCGAATACCCGCACTTCCCTGCGCGATGAAAACGGTAACGCGATCCGCGTCGATACCTCAACGCCACGCGCCCTTGAGCTGGATGAGATCCCGGGTATCGTGAACGATTTCCGTCAGGCCGTAGCTAACGCCCGCGAAGCCGGTTTTGATCTGGTTGAACTGCACTCCGCGCACGGTTACCTCCTGCACCAGTTCCTTTCACCGTCGTCCAACCACCGCACTGACCAGTACGGCGGTAACGTCGAAAACCGCGCCCGTCTGGTGCTGGAAGTGGTTGATGCCGTTTGTCAGGAGTGGAGCCCGGACCGTATTGGTATTCGCGTCTCCCCAATCGGTACGTTCCAGAACGTCGACAACGGTCCGAACGAAGAAGCGGACGCGCTGTATCTGATTGAAGAACTGGCGAAACGCGGTATCGCGTATCTGCACATGTCCGAGCCGGACTGGGCCGGTGGTCAGCCTTACTCTGAGGCTTTCCGCCAGAAAGTGCGCGAGCGTTTCCACGGGGTGATCATCGGTGCGGGGGCCTATACGCCTGAGAAAGCCGAAGATCTGATTAATAAAGGGTTGATCGACGCCGTGGCCTTTGGTCGTGATTACATTGCCAACCCGGACCTGGTTGCCCGTCTGCAGCAGAAAGCAGCGCTGAACCCACAGCGCCCGGAAAGCTTCTACGGCGGCGGCGCGGAAGGCTATACCGACTACCCTACGCTGTAATCTCTCCGTTGTGCATTGATAGCGGCGGCCTTTCGCCGCTATACTAAAACATCGTTTCTGTTCAAAAAGATACTCTACTCCATTGGTTAATGAGGAAATTATGCGCCTACTTCACACCATGCTGCGCGTTGGCGATCTGCAACGTTCCATCGATTTCTACACTAACGTACTGGGTATGAAGCTGCTGCGCACCAGCGAAAACCCGGAATACAAATACTCGCTGGCATTCGTGGGTTACGGCCCGGAAACGGATGAAGCGGTTATCGAGCTGACCTATAACTGGGGCGTCGACAGCTATGAGCTGGGCACGGCGTATGGCCACATCGCGCTGGAAGTGGACAACGCGGCTGAAGCCTGTGAACGCATTCGCAGCAACGGTGGCAACGTCACGCGTGAAGCGGGCCCGGTAAAAGGCGGCACCACCGTGATTGCGTTTGTTGAAGATCCAGACGGTTATAAAATCGAGCTGATTGAAGCCAAAGACACCGGTCGCGGTCTGGGCAACTGATCCCTCAGGGCGCACTATGCGCCCGTTGTTTTACTGCATCCCACGCCAAAATTTGCCATAATGCGCTCTGCTTTTTTCCCCTTGTAAGAGACCCTGATGTCCGATAACGCTCAACTTACCGGTCTGTGCGACCGTTTTCGTGGTTTTTATCCTGTTGTCATTGATGTCGAAACAGCCGGATTTAACGCTAAAACCGATGCGCTGCTAGAAATTGCCGCCATCACGCTGAAGATGGATGAAGAGGGCTGGCTTACACCGGACACCACGCTGCATTTCCACGTTGAGCCCTTTGAAGGCGCAAACCTGCAGCCAGAGGCGCTGGCGTTTAATGGCATCGATCCGCATAACCCGCTGCGCGGTGCGGTGAGCGAATATGACGCGCTGCACGCCATTTTCAAAATGGTGCGTAAAGGCATGAAAGAGAGCAACTGCAGCCGCGCCATTATGGTGGCGCATAACGCCACGTTCGATCACAGCTTTACGATGGCCGCCGCCGAGCGAGCCTCTCTTAAGCGTAACCCCTTCCACCCGTTTGTGACCTTTGACACCGCCGCACTGAGTGGCCTGGCGCTGGGACAAACGGTCTTGTCAAAAGCCTGTATTACGGCCGGGATTGAGTTTGACGGCACGCAGGCGCACTCCGCGCTGTATGATACGGAGCGCACCGCAGAGCTGTTCTGTGAAATAGTCAACCGCTGGAAGCGTCTGGGCGGCTGGCCGCTGGCGATGGGCGACAGCGAAGAATAAAAAAAGCGACCTCTTAAGGTCGCTTTTTTATTTGCGCAGAAAATTACTCTGCGTCCGGCTCTTCGGTTTTGTACTTCGCCGCCGTCTCTTTGATTAGCTGCTGCAGTTCGCCGCGCTGATACATTTCAATCAGGATATCGCAACCGCCAACCAGTTCACCGTCGACCCACAGCTGCGGGAACGTCGGCCAGTTCGCGTATTTTGGCAGCTCAGCGCGGATGTCCGGGTTTTGCAGGATATCAACGTAAGCAAAACGTTCACCACAGGCAGACAGCGCCTGAACCGCTTGCGCGGAGAAGCCACAGCTTGGCAGCTTCGGAGAACCTTTCATATACAGCAGAATCGGGTTTTCAGCGATCTGGCGCTGGATTTTTTCAATAGTGGTGCTCATGTCTTGCTTCCTTTAACTTCTGTTACGGCATTAGTCTGACATTGTAGCGGTTCAGACTGGCATCGGAAAATAACATTTTTGTCACGTATAGCTATTTTATCGCGAGTGGCGAAAAGTTGCATTGTAAATGGTGCTTAACCCTGCGGCAGGCAGGGTTTTGCTTAGGGTGTGAACAATTGTGCGACAAATCGATGAATTTTTTTGCACTTGCTAACGAAACAGGTTTTTAGATTGAAAAATGCTATTAACTTCTCGGGTTTTTATGGATTAGAATCGACGGGCTTTGTAAATCACACGCGGGTATTATTGATGACCTGCATTTATCAGGGGACTGCCCAGTGGCGCGGATAAATAAAATCTCGATCACGCTCTGTGCTTTACTGTTTACATCACTCTCTTTCACGCCAGCGGCAAACGCCTCTCAACAGGCGCGGCACTCTGCTGTGCAAAAAACGCATCTGGCAAAAACCACAGAACGTAAAAAAAAGACTACCAGTAAGAACGAAAAGAAAAAAACAACCGCTCAAACGAAAAAGACCGCCTCCAGCAAATCGAAATCAACATCTTCCCGCACTGCCCTCGCATCGAAACGTAAAGCCTCAAAAACTGCTGCCAACCTCGTAACGGAAAAATGCACCACGCGCAAAGGGCATAAAGCCAAATGCACGAAAGTGACAAAAATTGCCGACGCGCATAAGGTTCGGGTACAGAAAGCGCAAAAAACGGCGATGAATAAACTGATGGGGCAAATTGGCAAACCGTATCGCTGGGGTGGCACCTCTCCCCGCACCGGTTTTGACTGCAGCGGGCTGGTGTATTACGCCTATAAAGATCTGGTGAAATTCCGCATTCCGCGTACCGCCAATGAAATGTACCACCTGCGCGACGCCGCCCCCGTTAACCGTGGCGAGCTGCAAAATGGCGATCTGGTCTTCTTCCGCACCCAGGGTCGCGGTACGGCTGATCACGTCGGCGTGTATGTGGGTAACGGGAAGTTTATTCAGTCCCCACGAAGCGGTCAGGACATTCAGATCACCTCGCTTAGCGAAGACTACTGGGTGCGTCACTACGTCGGCGCACGCCGCGTCATGACGCCGAAAACCATCCGCTAAACCCTGCCCTGCCGTCACTACGGCAGGGTAAGTTCCTCTTTTGCATACCCTTTCAATTTGCTATCCTGTCCTTGTTGTCTGTGTGGTTATTGGCAACGCAAAATACAATAAGGAGAGAAGCAATGTCGTTCGAATTACCTGCACTACCGTATGCAAAAGACGCCCTGGCACCGCACATTTCTGCGGAAACCCTGGAATATCATTACGGCAAACATCACCAGACCTATGTCACCAACCTGAACAACCTGATCAAGGGCACCGATTTTGAAGGCAAAACGCTGGAAGAGATCGTCCGCAGTTCAGACGGTGGCGTATTCAACAACGCTGCTCAGGTGTGGAACCACACCTTCTACTGGCACTGCCTGGCACCAAATGCTGGCGGCGAGCCGACCGGTGAACTGGCTACTGCGATTAACGCGGCCTTTGGCAGCTTTGCGGAGTTCAAAGCGAAATTTACCGATGCCGCAATCAAAAACTTCGGTTCTGGCTGGACATGGCTGGTAAAAGAGGCCGATGGCAAACTGGCTATCGTCTCCACGTCTAACGCGGGTACACCACTGACCACCAGCGCGACTCCGCTGATGACCGTGGATGTCTGGGAACACGCGTACTACATTGATTACCGTAACGCGCGTCCTAACTACCTGGAGCACTTCTGGGCACTGGTTAACTGGGACTTTGTGGCGAAGAACTTCGCCGCGTAAAAGAGACGCAGAAGGGTTTCCCCTTCTGCGTTTTTTTATTCGGCAGCACAGGCCGCTTCAGGCTGTTTACGACCCGACATCATCACTAACAGCAGGCCAAGCGCTGCAATAATGGCCCCCATCACCGGCACAAAGCTGTATCCCAGACCACCCGAAATCACAGCACCGCCCGCTGCGGCACCGAGCGCATTGCCCAGGTTGAACGCACCAATATTCACCGACGAGGAGAGGCCCGGCGCCTCATGCGCGACGCGCATTACGCGCATCTGCAGCGGCGGAACCACGGCAAAGGTGGCCGCACCCCAGACGACCATCGCAATGGCCGCGCCAAACTCATTACGCGCCAGCCAGGGAATGGCAATCATGATGACAATCAGCAGGGTCAGAAAACCCTTCAGCGTTCCGCTCACGGAGCGGTCAGCAAATTTCCCGCCCAGATAGTTACCCATCGAGAAGCCCACGCCAATCAGCACCAGCATCGCGGTGATAAAGATCGGCGTCGCGTGAGTGATGTCATGCAACACCGGCGAAATATAGGTGTAAAGGGTAAACATCGCCCCGGCACCCAGCACGGTGGTGAGCAGCGCCGAGAGCACCTGCGGGCGCATCAGTACCGACAGCTCTTTACGTACCTCAGGCCGCTCACCAGCGCTGCCTTTCGGCAGGGAGAAGAACAACGCCACCATCGCGACAACGCCCAGTACGGCGGTTGCGAGGAACGACATACGCCAGCCAATGACCTCACCCAGCCAGGTGGCCGCAGGAACGCCGCCAATGTTGGCGATGGTCAGGCCCATAAACATGGTTGCCACGGCACTCGCCTGCTTGTGTTTGGGCACCACGCTTGCCGCCACCACCGACCCCAGCCCAAAGAAAGCGCCGTGGTTAAGGCTTGTCAGAATGCGTGACAGCATCAGCGTGGTGTAATCCGGCGAAATGGCGGAGAGCACGTTGCCAAGGGTAAAGATAGCCATCAGGAAAATCAGCGCATTGCGGCGCGCTCGGTGGGAAAGCAACAGCGTCATCAGCGGCGCCCCTACCATCACACCAATCGCATAGGCGCTGATTAGCATCCCGGCTGCAGGGATAGAGACGTCCACACCGCGGGCGATAACCGGTAAGAGTCCCATAGGGGAAAATTCAGTGGTGCCAATCCCAAAAGCGCCAATCGCCAGGGCCAGCAGGGGAAAATTGATTTTCATGCGTCAACTCCGGATGCCGTGTCATGTGGTGACACAGAACAAAGAAGCCGAAAGCATGACATTAATCACAAAAAATGAGAAGTTAACAAATTGGCAAAAGATTTTTGCCGGAGATGTAACAATGAGGCAAGCGGGAGAGAGCGAACGCCCCCTCCGCGTAAATCAGTGCAGTGCCGCCGTCAGACCTGCAGCAACAATCAGCGCCAGCACAATAACGGTGGTGAACAGCGAAAACTTCAGATCGGAACTCATCAATTTTTCTCCTTTTAATCCCCCCACGAAAAGTGAGCTTGCTCATTTTTACACAATTTACGTCAAAAATCTTCCAGGATTTAAACGGATAACCACTTTAGCTCTTCCCCTTTTCATCAAGATAGGACAAAATTCCACGCTAAATTTATTAGCGTACCGGCCATTGACCCCCTCCTGACGTCCCGTGTCGTTTTCCTGGCGTGCCGCAATTCAAGATTGCGTGATAAGGGTGAGAGAAGGCAAACGTTTACCTTCAAGGTTTTCAGGAGTTTAGGATATGGTCTGGAGTGACATTTAATGGCAACAATTAAAGACGTAGCAAAACGCGCAAACGTTTCCACTACAACCGTATCACATGTAATTAACAAAACCCGCTTCGTGGCGGAAGAGACGCGCAACGCCGTCTGGGCGGCAATCAAAGAGCTGCACTACTCGCCGAGTGCCGTTGCGCGTAGCCTTAAAGTTAATCACACCAAATCCATTGGTTTGCTGGCGACCAGCAGTGAAGCGGCCTATTTTGCCGAAATCATCGAAGCGGTTGAGAAAAACTGCTTCCAGAAAGGCTATACCCTTATCCTCGGCAACGCGTGGAACAATATTGAAAAACAGCGCGCCTATCTGTCGATGATGGCGCAAAAACGCGTGGATGGCCTGCTGGTGATGTGTTCCGAATACCCGGAATCTGTCCTGTCCATGCTGGAAGAGTATCGTCATATCCCGATGGTGGTGATGGACTGGGGCGAAGCGCGCGCCGACTTTACCGACTCCGTCATCGATAACGCCTTCGAAGGCGGTTATATGGCGGGCCGCTATCTGATTGAACGCGGTCACCGTGAAATTGGCGTGATCCCGGGGCCGCTCGAGCGCAACACCGGTGCTGGCCGTCTGGCCGGGTTTATGAAGGCGATGGAAGAAGCGCTGATCACCGTGCCGGAAAACTGGATCGTGCAGGGCGACTTTGAGCCGGAGTCTGGCTACCGCGCCATGCAGCAGATCGTTTCTCAGCCGCATCGTCCAACGGCGGTGTTCTGCGGCGGGGACATCATGGCGATGGGGGCCCTGTGTGCAGCCGATGAGCTGGGCCTGCGCGTGCCGCAGGATATTTCCGTGATCGGCTATGACAACGTGCGCAACGCGCGCTTCTTTACGCCTGCGCTGACCACCATCCACCAGCCGAAGGATTCTCTCGGTGAAACGGCCTTCAATATGCTGATGGACAGGATCGTCAACAAACGTGAAGAGTCGCAGTCCATTGAAGTTCACCCGCGCCTTATCGAGCGCCGTTCCGTTGCGGATGGTCCATTCCGCGACTACCGTCGTTAATCTCGTGTGGAGCCAGCTAAGCTGGCTCCCGTAGCCATTCCCGGTTAAGCGTTTCGCTGTCTCCCAGATAATCCAGTAGCCATGCCATGGCGGGCGACACATCATTTTGTTGCCACGTCAGGCAGCAGGCCGCATCCGGGAACGGATTCTCCAGCGTCAGCTCGACCCATTCACCGGTATCGATTCTCGGCTTAGCGAAATGGACGGGAACCATCGCGACGCACAGCCCGGCGCTGAGGCAGGTCGCGGAGGATTCCCAGTCCGGCGCTACCACCCGCCGCTGGTTATCAAGCAGCCAGGTAATACGTTTTGGCAACGAGCGCGAGGTATCCTCCAGCACCAGCGACGGCCAGTTGCGCAGCGTGTCGTCACTCAGCGGTCCCTCCAGGGCAGCCAGCGGATGATCGTGTGCCACGACGCATTTCCAGCTCAACATGCCCATATCGCGAAACGCATAGCGCCCCCCGACGGGGATCGCCTGGGTTGCGCCAATCGCCATCTCTGCCCTGCCGTCCGCCAGCGCGTCCCAGACCCCGTTGAATACCTCCTGCGAGACACGAAGTTCAACGTCTGAAAAATGGCGATAGAAATCCACGATCATCTGCCGGGTACGCTCCGGCTTAACGATATTGTCCACGGCGATGGAAAGATGTCCGCGCCAGCCGTTGGCGATCTGCTGGCACTGTTCGCGGGTGATCTGCATTTTTTTGATAACAGAACGCCCTTCTTTCAAAAACCACGCGCCAGCAGGCGTTAATTCCACATCGCGATGCCGCCGTTCGAACAGCGGAACCGCCAGCCACTCTTCAAGCTGCCGCACCGTGTAGCTGATAGCCGAAGGGACGCGGTGCAACTCCTGTGCCGCACCGCTAAAGCTGCCGTTACGCGCGACAGCATCCACCACTTCAAGAGAATAATCTGACCACATTTTCTGCCTGCAAAAAATTTGAATGCAACCGCCAAATATTAGCGTTTCACAACCCGCTTTGCACTCCCTACACTCTGCGCCAGTGTCTACCTGCCTCCTCAAGGAGAATAAAACAATGCAACCCAGGAATGGATTTTTAGTCTGGCTCGGCGGTTTGAGCGTGCTGGGCTTTTTGGCCACCGATATGTACCTGCCCGCGTTTGCGGCGATGCAGGAAGATCTGCAAACGCCAGCCGCGGCCATCAGCGCCAG
Organism: Enterobacter cloacae complex sp. SHL021; assembly: GCF_049237765.1. Taxonomy (NCBI): domain Bacteria; kingdom Pseudomonadati; phylum Pseudomonadota; class Gammaproteobacteria; order Enterobacterales; family Enterobacteriaceae; genus Enterobacter; species Enterobacter cloacae complex sp. SHL021. The sequence goes on from NZ_JBMKJG010000009.1 coordinate 158,367, forward strand.
CCTGAGTTTGTTCCTCGCCGGTTTTGCCATCGCACAGCTGCTCTGGGGCCCGCTCTCCGATCGCTTCGGGCGTAAACCGGTGCTGTTACTGGGCCTGGCCATTTTTGCCGCAGGCTGTCTGGGAATGTTATGGGTACGCGATGCGACCTGGCTGCTGGTGCTGCGCTTTGTGCAGGCCGTCGGCGTCTGTGCCGCGGCGGTAACCTGGCAGGCTCTCGTGACCGACTACTACCCGGCCAACCGTACCAACCGCATTTTCGCCACCATTATGCCGCTGGTTGGCCTGTCACCCGCCCTCGCTCCCCTGCTGGGCAGCTGGATCCTCGCGCACTTTGACTGGCAGGCCATTTTTGCCACGCTGTTTGCCATCACCCTGGTACTGATGCTGCCGGCGTTTGCCCTCAAGCCCGCGCATAAAAAAGAGGCGCATGCTGACGCCAAACCGATCACGTTCCTCTCCCTGCTGAGCGCCAAAGCGTATCGTGGTAACGTCCTGGTCTATGCCGCCTGCTCGGCGAGCTTCTTCGCCTGGCTCACCGGCTCGCCGTTTATTCTGCACGATATGGGGTACAGCCCGGCCGCCATTGGCCTGAGCTATGTCCCGCAGACCATCGCCTTCCTGCTGGGCGGATACGGCTGCCGTGCGGCGCTGCAGAAATGGGAAGGCCAGCAGATGCTGCCCTGGCTGCTGGTGATGTTTGCCTTGAGCGTGGGCGCGACCTGGGCCGTTGGGTTTATTCCAGGCGTCGGTCTGGCGGAGATTTTGATTCCGTTCTGCGTGATGGCGGTGGCTAACGGTGCCATTTATCCTATCGTGGTCGCACAGGCGTTACGTCCTTTCCCGCAGGCGACAGGACGCGCCGCGGCGCTGCAAAATACCCTGCAGCTCGGCCTATGCTTCCTGGCAAGCCTGGTGGTGTCAGCGCTGATTGCCACCCCGCTGTTAACTACCACCAGCGTGATGCTGGTCACCGTTGCGCTGGCAGTAATGGGTTATCGCATGCAATCCGCCGCACAGCGCGAGCTTGAGAACCATGCTCAGGCGGAGACGTCGCACGCGTAATCACTGGGGAAAATATGTAACATTTCAGTGATTAGGTTGCTAAGAATTTTCTATTGAATCACCAAATTTTGAGGCCTATACTAAATTTGGTTCGATTAAATACGATAAATATTAAGTGTTAACGGGAGCCGGAGTGCTCCCGTTTTACCATGGAAGGCATTTCGGCAAGGGTTATCTCCCTTCCTCTGTTCTACGTCGGATACTAGCCTCGCGGTATTTACCGTGAGATTTCTCACAAACCATAAAAAGCGTCTACGCTGTTTGAAGGTTCTGATCACAGTAAGGTGATGGAGAAGCTATGAGTTCATCGTGTATAGAAGAAGTCAGCGTTCCGGACGATAACTGGTCCCGGATCGTCAGTGAACTGTTAGGTCGTGCAGGCATCACTATCAACGGATCTTCACCCTCCGATCCGCAGGTCAAACATCCCGATTTTTTTAAACGCGTACTTCGCGAGGGATCGTTAGGGCTGGGCGAAAGCTATATGGATGGCTGGTGGGATTGCGAGCGGCTGGATATTTTCTTTGCCAGCGTGTTGCGCGCCGGTCTGGAGAACCAGCTCCCCCGCAATATAAAAGATACGTTGCGCGTCGCCTCCGCCCGTTTGTTCAATCTGCAAAGCAAAAAGCGGGCGTGGATCGTGGGCAAAGAGCACTACGACCTCGGTAACGATTTGTTCAGCCGCATGCTGGATCCCTTCATGCAATACTCCTGCGCCTACTGGAAAAAGGCGACAACCCTCGAAGAAGCCCAGCAGGATAAACTGCGTCTGATTAGCGAGAAACTGCAGCTGCAGCCCGGCATGCGTGTGCTGGATATCGGCTGTGGCTGGGGCGGTCTGGCGTATTTTATGGCGAAGCACTACGGCGTCAGCGTGGTCGGCGTAACCATTTCAGCCGAACAGCAAAAAATGGCCCGGGAGCGCTGCCAGGGTCTCGACGTTGATATCCGTCTGCAGGATTACCGCGACCTCAACGAGCAGTTTGATCGCATTGTTTCCGTGGGCATGTTTGAGCACGTGGGGCCGAAAAATTACGACACCTATTTTGAGGTGGTGGATCGTAATTTAAAACCCGACGGCATCTTCCTGCTGCACACCATAGGCTCTAAGCGCACGGACAATAACGTTGACCCGTGGATCAATAAATACATCTTTCCGAATGGCTGTTTGCCTTCCGTTCGCCAGATTGCCAACGCCAGCGAAAGCCACTTCATCATGGAAGACTGGCATAACTTTGGCGCGGATTACGACACCACGCTTATGGCGTGGCATGAACGTTTCCAGCAAGCGTGGCCTGAGATTGCAGACAACTATTCTGAACGATTTAAACGGATGTTCAGCTATTATCTGAATGCCTGCGCAGGTGCGTTCCGCGCGCGTGATATTCAGCTCTGGCAGGTGGTCTTTAGTCGCGGGATTGAACACGGCTTACGTGTGCCGCGCTAAAAAATAACCCCGGGTATCCGGGGTTATTTTTTTATTCTTCTTCGGTGGCCTTTATTATGGCCGCCTCTTTCGCCGCCAGCACACGCTCGACGGTATCTACGACCGCCTGGGTTTGCGGATCGATTTCGATATTCACACGCTGCCCCAGTTTTTTCGCCCCCAGCGTCGTACGCTGTAGCGTTTCCGGAATTAAATGCACGCAAAAACGCGTCGGCGTCACTTCTCCGACCGTCAGGCTAATCCCATCAATACCAATAAATCCTTTATACAGGATGTATTTCATTAATGACGGATCCTGCACTTTAAACCAGATTTGACGGTTATTTTCAGAGGTGACAATTTTCGCCACTTCGGCGGTGGTCATGATATGGCCCGACATCAGGTGGCCGCCAATTTCATCACTGAACTTCGCCGCACGCTCTACGTTTACGGTATCGCCCACCACCAGTTCGCCCAGGTTGGTGATACGCAGCGTTTCTTTCATTAAATCAAAGCTAATCTGGTTGCCGTTAATTTCGGTCACCGTCAGGCAGCAGCCGTTATGCGCAACCGAGGCACCGGTTTCGATGCCATCCAGCATATATTCTGGCAGCTCAACGACGTGGGTACGGAAATTAGGTTTTTCATCAATGGACACCACTTTAGCGGTGCCCTGCACAATACCAGTAAACATGCTTACAACTCCTGTATTTTCCGGACGGTGGTGACACCGTTTAATCCCACCACAATAACAGTTGGAAATACAGGTTGCCAGAGCAGCGCATTTTCTGGCGATTTTTTCACTAGATTAATAGCTAAAGCCCGCTACAATAGCTGGCACCCCCTCTGCTTTTTCTTCTTGCTGCCAGTTACGGCGGCTTTTTTAGTCTCTCATATAACTACAAAATAAAGGTGTTCACGTGCAGAAGTACATGAATGAAGCGCGGCAGTTATTGGCACTGGCTATCCCGGTGATCATCGCGCAGGTGGCCCAGACCGCAATGGGATTTGTGGATACGGTGATGGCCGGTGGCTACAGCGCCACCGATATGGCCGCCGTGGCAATCGGAACCTCTATCTGGCTTCCGGCCATTCTCTTCGGTCACGGCCTGCTGCTGGCACTCACGCCGGTTATCGCCCAGCTGAATGGTTCCGGCCGACGTGAACGTATCGCCCATCAGGTGCGCCAGGGCTTTTGGCTGGCTGGATTTGTCTCCGTACTGATTATGATTGTGCTCTGGAACGCCGGGCATATCATTCGCGCCATGCATAATATCGACCCGGCTCTGGCAGACAAGGCCGTGGGGTATCTGCGCGCCCTGCTCTGGGGTGTACCGGGTTATCTCTTCTTCCAGGTGGCGCGTAACCAGTGCGAAGGCCTGGCAAAAACCAAGCCGGGGATGGTCATGGGCTTTATCGGTTTACTGGTCAACATTCCGGTGAACTATATCTTTATTTACGGCCATTTTGGTATGCCGGAGCTTGGCGGCGTAGGCTGTGGCGTGGCAACAGCGGCGGTGTACTGGGTGATGTTCTTTAGCATACTTACCTTTGTTAAACACGCCCGCTCCCTGCGTGATATCCGTAATGAGCGTTCATTCAGCACGCCGGACTGGCACATTATGATGCGTCTGGTACAGCTGGGGCTGCCCATTGCGCTGGCACTGTTCTTTGAAGTGACTCTGTTTGCCGTGGTCGCCCTGCTGGTCTCGCCGTTGGGCATTGTGAACGTGGCCGGACACCAGATTGCGCTGAACTTCAGCTCGCTGATGTTCGTCCTGCCGATGTCGCTGGCGGCCGCGGTCACCATCCGCGTCGGCTTCCGTCTGGGGCAAGGTTCAACTCTTGATGCACAAACGGCTGCGCGCACCGGGCTGGGCGTGGGTGTCTGTATGGCGGTCTGCACCGCGCTTTTCACCGTCGCACTGCGGGAGCAAATTGCCCTGCTCTATAATGACAACCCGGAAGTGGTGATGCTGGCATCTCATCTGATGCTGCTGGCAGCGGTATACCAGATCTCTGACTCCATCCAGGTGATCGGCAGCGGCGTACTGCGTGGTTATAAAGATACCCGCTCCATCTTCTTTATTACCTTCATCGCCTACTGGGTGTTGGGTCTGCCGAGCGGTTACATTCTCGCGCTCACCGATCTGGTGGTGGATCGCATGGGGCCCGCCGGGTTCTGGATCGGCTTTATCATCGGTCTGACCTCTGCGGCTATCATGATGATGCTGCGTATGCGCTTCCTGCAGCGTCAGCCATCCACGGTAATTTTGCAACGCGCCGCACGTTAAATACACAGTAGCCGCCTGCTGGCGGCTACTTTCTCTTCACTTTGCGCGGTAATGAAGCAATCGCGTGAAATCAGAGAGAAAAATGCATTTTGCCTCTTGCCACTGCGGTGCTGTGCCGCTAATATTCGTCCCCGTTGTCACCGACAACACGTTGCGTTCATAGCTCAGTTGGTTAGAGCACCACCTTGACATGGTGGGGGTCGTTGGTTCGAGTCCAATTGAACGCACCATTCTGCGTCCGTAGCTCAGTTGGTTAGAGCACCACCTTGACATGGTGGGGGTCGGTGGTTCGAGTCCACTCGGACGCACCATTTCAGCCCTGAAATGGTGCAAATCCTCTTCTTGTAGTCTGAATAATCCCAATTGCCTGATTTTTTACGCTTTCTCCTGCTACGCTTTTCATATGACAAAAAAAAGCAGGAACAGTGTCGATGAAAAAAATCGCCATTATCGGCTCCGGCCCCACAGGGATTTACACCTTTTACGCGCTCCTGAAGCATAAAACGCCACTGGCCGTTTCCATTTTCGAAAAAGCCGAGGAAGCGGGCGTGGGCATGCCCTATCGAATTGATGAAAACTCGCGTCTGATGCTGGCGAATATTGCCAGCATTGAAATCCCACCCGTTTTTATGACCTACCTCGACTGGTTAAAAGAACAGAGTGCAGCCCATCTCGCCCGCTATCACGTCGATAAAGCTTCCCTGCACGACCGGCAGTTTCTGCCCCGGATCCTGCTGGGGGAATATTTTCGCGACAGTTTTCTGAGAGTGGTCAAAGAGGCCCGCAGGCTGGGATTTCAGGTCGATATCCATGAATCCGCCGAGGTGACGGATATCGCCACCGACAAAGACGGCGTTACGCTTTCGGTAAATAAGAGCCGCTTACCTGAACGCTTCAACCTTGCCGTCATCGCCACCGGCCACGTCTGGCCTGATGAGGATGAGGCCACGCGCACCTTCTTCCCAAGCCCCTGGTCCGGGTTGATGGACGCCGATATCCCAGCCTGTCGGGTGGGGATTATGGGGACCTCATTAAGCGGACTGGACGCCGCCATGGCGGTTGTTATGCAGCATGGCGCCTTTGTTGATGACAAATTCGTTCTGGATAAAGGCAGCGAGGCGTTAAAAATAGTCCTCATGTCCCGGACAGGCATTCTGCCTGAGGCCGATTTTTACTGCCCTATTCCTTACGAGCCGCTGTCGGTATTAACTGAATTTGTCGTTGAGAATGAAATCGCCAAAGGGTCTGACGGCCTGCTGGATCGTATTTTTGCCCTGATGGTAAAAGAGCTGGAACTCGCCGACCCGGCATGGTGTGAGAAAATCGGGCTGCGCGCCCTGGATGCGGACACCCTTCGCGATGCCTGGTTTGAGGACCGCAAACAGCACGGCCCGTTTAGCTGGGCAGAAGCCAATCTGAATGAGGTCGAACGCAACAAACGTGAGCGGCGAACGGTGCCCTGGCGCTACACCGTGCTTCGGTTGCACGAGGTGGTTCAGGAGATCGTGCCGCATCTTAATGAGCAGGACCGGGAACGTTTCAAACAGGGACTGGCGCGGGTGTTTATTGACAACTACGCCGCCATTCCACCGCAGTCTATCCGTCGGCTGCTTGCGCTGCGCGAGGCCGGGATCATCAGCGTTGTCGCATTAGGTGATGATTACACGCTGGATGTCGGTCGCGCCCAGACGGCGATCGCGACTGAAGACAACACCTATCTCTTTGACGTGTTTATTGATGCCCGCGGGCAAAAACCGCTGAAAACAGAGGATCTGCCTTTCCCGACACTGCGCAAACAGCTGCAGGCGACAGGCGACGAGATCCCTGATATTGGCGAGGATTACACGCTTAAAGCACCAGAAACGGTGCGCGGGAGAATCGCGTTTGGCGCGATACCGTGGCTGATGCACGATCATCCCTTCGTTCAGGGACTGGCCGAGTGTGCGGAGATTGCCGGGTCGATGGCGAAAGCGGCGGAAAAACCTGCTTCTGGGTTACGCAGGAGATTGCCGTATTTCGATAGCTGACAGGGCTTCCATGCCCTGATCGTCATTATTCGAAGAACACTTCCGGGTTCTCTGACAGAGAAACGAAGGTTTTCGTCGCTTTATCCAGCGCACGAATTTCACCGCTCTCAATGTCATACACCCAGCCGTGCAGGCGAAGGGCGTTATTGCGCAGACCCACAGCAACGGATGGATGGGTCTTGATATTGCTCAGCTGCGCAAAGACGTTCTCCTGCACCATCGCATTCACTTTGTCGATCGGCTGATCCCAGCTTTTCTTCTCCACCACCGCTTTAGCGGCATCAGAATAACGCAGCCAGTGGGAGACGGCAGGCATCGGCTCGAGGTTCGCGTTATCCGCAATCGCCTTCATCGCCCCACAGTTGGAGTGACCGCAAATCACGATATCCGTCACGCCCAGCGCCACAACGGCATATTCGATGGTTGCGGAGACACCGCCCGGCTCTGGCCCGAACGGTGGCACAATGTTGCCAGCATTTCGAATGACAAAGAGCTGTCCTGGCTCTTGCTGAGTGACCAGTTCTGGTACCAGACGGCTGTCGGAGCATGAGATGAACAGCGCTTTGGGATTCTGGCTGGACGCTAAACTGCGGAAGAGCTCTTTACGTTGCGGGAAAATCTCTTTTTGAAAGTTGAGGAAACCTTCAATGATATGTTGCATAGCAATTTCTCTTTTATCTGTTGTTGTTTAGGTATGATCGGGATCACACTCCTGAAGTTTACCCATCGTGCTTTACCTGAGACAAGCAATATATTTCTGGCCCGACCGCTGCACAATCTCGTCCGCGTTTGCCGGGATGTTTTGTCCCTCAAAGGCACCGTACAGGCGGGCAAATTTTTTGCCTTCCAGAAGTCCGGTAATCCGCTCAACGGTGCGGGCTGGCAGCGGCAGCATATTCGGGTAGCTCCACATAAACGAAACGGCGTCTTTTCCGGGCGTGACCTGAAGAATATCCCCCGCCAGCAATACGCCTTCGCCCTCCTGCCAGTGCAGCACCGTACCGCCTGCAAAATGCCCCCCCAGACGCAACAAGGTGACCGACGGAAATAGTTCCAGCGTATCCCCTTCCCAGAACTGAATGGCAGGACTGCCGCGCATGACCCACTCTCTGTCGCTGGCGTGCAGGTACACCGGTGCATTAAATGCCGCAGCCCATGTCTGCATGGTGGTGTAATAGTGTGGGTGCGAGATCGCAATCGCGCTGATGCCGCCGAGCGCGGTAATGAGCGTTTTGGTTGCCGGGTCGAGGTTGGCAATACAGTCCCAGAGAATATTGCCGTGTGGGGTACGCAAAAGCAGCGCGCGCTGGTTAATCGCAAAGGCAGGCACCGTTTTGATACTCAACAGCTGTGGCTCAAGCTGCTGCCATTTGTTGCTGTGGGTGGAAGTCACGGTAGCAAAGTCAATCCACGCCTGGCCGCTGTGCGGAACATACTGGCGTTCATCCTCGCAAATCGGGCATGTTTCCGGCGTGGTGTCATACGCAGTACCGCAGGTTTTGCAGAGTGTCATCATATGCATTCCTCAGCCATAAAGCAGAGAGTATGGCAGGGATTATCCATATGTGCTGCGAGGTACATTGCTGGCCTTTTTTGCCCTATACTGTGCCAGTATCAAAAACTGAATAAAGCAGGTGCCACATGGAAATTGATCTCGAAAACCTGGTCTTTAACGGACTGGATGAAGCAGAAGAGCGTAATGCGGAACGTCTGGACGACGCAGATAAAAAAGCCCAGGCGATTGTTGCAGATGAAGACTGCGGCGATGCCTGCAAGATCTGATGAAAAAGCACCGGATAACCCGGTGCTTTTTTTATGTTACTTTTTCAGCCCGTCAATGGCCGCCTGCGCGCAGGCTTCATCAAGATGACCGCCCGGCGCACCGCCGATGCCAATCGCCCCGATCACCTCATCGCCCTCTTTCACCGGCAGGCCGCCCGCCAGCAGCAGGAAGCCCGGAATATCACGCATGTTTTGCGCGCCGGCGTTGCTCTGCGCCGCTTCCATCACTTTGCCTGAGGCATTCTTTGCGCTGAGCGCCGTCCAGGCTTTCATTTCGCTGGCTTTAACCGTATGAGGACCGGCATTGTCCGTACGCTGCACGGCTTTCACCACGCCCGCACGGTCAACCACGGTGACCGTCACCTGATAATTCTTTGCCGTACACGCCTGAATGGCGGACGTGGCCAGCGCATTCGCCTGCGCCAGCGAGAGACTCTTTTGGTTTAACGTATCGGCCTGTGCCGTCAGACTTACGCTACCTGCGGCCAGTGCCGCAACCATCAATAATTTTTTCATCGCACTTCCTCGTGTGTTGGGATACGTGGCAGAGCGTACCCCGCCGGGCGATGAAACATAATTCGGTTGAATACGCACTCAACCTGGTAGTTATACGGATTGCAATTTATCGTATTCGCGTATTGCCTGAACCAGACTGCCGACGCCAAGCTTGGTAAACGCCGCCGCGCGGTGCGCTTCCACCGTCCGTGGCGAGAGATTCAGCCGGGCGGCCACCTCTTTGTTGCTGAGCCCTTTCATCAACTCCCCCAGCACCTCATGCTCCCGCACGGTTAATTGTGCGAAGCGCGCTTTCACCCGGGAGGTTTCCTGCCAGCCGGCAAACCGGCGCTGACTCTCCTCAAAGGCTAATCCTACCGTTTCAATAAGCTTATCGGCATCCAGCGGCTTGGTGAAAAACTCAAACACGCCGTTACGAAATGCCCGACGACAGGCATCTACGGTCCCGTGCCCGGTCATGATGATCACCGGCAGCAGGGGCCAGGGCCATTTCCCCTCCTCAAGCCAGGTGAGTCCGCCTTTGCCCGGCATCCGCATATCCAGCAGCATGCAGCCTACCAGCTCTGTATCCCGTGCATGGGCCGCGGTAAAGGCATCAACGCTTTCAAACGTCCTGACCGGCCACCTCATGCCCGAAAGCAAAAACGCCATCGATTCTCTGATGGATTCATCATCATCAATCAGCCAGATTGTGTTATCCAACTGTAGCCTCCTTTCCGTTTGCCAGTTGTAGCCGGATCTGTGCCCCGCCCTGCGGCGCATTGCCCAGCGTAATCGATCCATTCATACGCGTCATTAATGATTCCGTTAAGGTCATTCCCAGGCCTATGCCCTCTTCCCGGCCGCTGTAAAACGGCATAAAGGCATTCTGTAATGCCTCCGGGCTGAAGCCAGGCCCGCCGTCCGTCACGGTAATCTGAATGCCGCTCTCGGTTTTGTGGCTTTCAATCTTTACCCAGCCAGCAGGACTCGCCTGTTGGGCCTGAATCGCATTGCTGAGCAGATTATGCAGCACCTGCTCCAGCCAGAGCGGGTCGGCCAGCACGGTGGTGGCCCCGGGGGCAAACGCATGGCTGACCGAGATATGCTCAGCCCTGCGCTCATGCTCAAGTAAGTTCACCACCTGCAGCCAGCATGCTGCCAGATCGGTTTCCCGCAGAGTGACTTTCTCCTTCACAACGTGCTCGCGAAAACGGGTTAATAATGCGCTAATACGCTGCGTTTGCGTCAGCGCAGCCGACAGCGCCTGCGACACGGCCTGGCCGTTTTCCTGCTGTAACTGACGCTGCGCGCCCTGGATCCACGTCTGGACGGCGGTCAGCGGCTGGTTTATCTCATGCACAATACCGGCGGTGATCTCCCCCAGGGTATTGAGCCTGGCGTGCTGGTAATAGCGCGCCCTTTGCTCGGCGTCTTTACGTGCTTTACGCTGCCAGAGCACCACGTTTGCCAGCGCAATCACTATCCCCCAGCCGATAAACAGTAAAGGGTAAACAGACCAGGAGACGCCAAACCAGTCCGGCCGGGAATCCGCTTCAAGCGTAAAAGGTTGCGTATGTTGCGGGAAGGTGCGTTGCCAGTGCCAGAATGCGTCAGAGGGCCGTTCTTCTCTGGTCGGTATGAAGCGGATCCCCAGATGGGTAAACGGATGATGCGCATTCAGAATCGGGCCGAGATCCACCCGCACGCGGATCTGACGCCAGGGGTTATAAAGCCAGTACTGCATCTCGTGGGCAGGCTCCACCCGCGCCGCATCCAGTGGGCGTCCCGTCGTTTTTTCCAGCGCGAGCAGATGGGGGAATTTTTTGCGCAGGGCGGCAATGTCTTCATCGCCATTCAGAAGCGGTAAGACCGATTCATTTTGCGTCAGGACCGCGCTTAATTCGGAAAATAACGCCGAGAACTCACGGTCTCGTTCCCAGAACTGACGGCGAATTTGTTCGGCGTAGAGCAGTACGCCGCTGAGTGTGCACGCTATCGCCCAAAGAACGATAGCGCGTTTCATCATGCTGTTGGTGGTCATTGCGTTAACAGGGGCAGTGGCGAATGCCGAGACCTTACCAGCTAACCCTGTTAAGAACAAAAAAACGTGGGGTCAGACCTCCGGTGTATGTTTAAAGCCAGTCAGCATGAGCATTAACCCGTCTGGTGATGAGGCAGGTTCAAACTGATAATGATTTCCCTGGCGATCGCCACCGATATACCACGAGATCTCGGTTTTCCCTTCCGCCAGCGCCTTACGCACGGCTTTATCCACGTCGACCATCCGGTATTCACGAACATGGTTCAGATAAAGCACGGCATCGGAACGGTAATTACAGGCCGGACGCGACGACCACTTCACGGTCGCAGGATCCCAGTCATTACTGGCCGGATAAAAGAAAATCTGATCGGCCCCATTGTTTTCTACCTTCCCACCGAAAATACGGACGCGGTATTTAAACAAGGACGGATCCTGCCCGGCGGGCAGCGGCGGGATATGGAATTTTACCAGGCTCAGCGTCTCGCTGTTTTTTGTGCGTCCACCGTTCTGCCAGTTATCTTCTACCAGTAACACCTGCGGTGAAGGCTGAGAGATGTTCGGTTCAAGACTGCTGAGCCAGACATTGGCCTTCGCCATAGAATAACCATAGGGCACGGTTGAACCACAATCCATACCGCGGTTCATGCAGCGTTCGGTCATAAAGCGGGCGGCATCGTCCGTCCAGCCGTTCATGAAATCGGCATGCGCCGTGTAGAGGCTACCCCAGCGTTCTTCACGTTCAGCCCCCTGCATCACCGGATCGAGCGACAGTTGCGCCTGACGGGTGTCCAGGCGGGTAATACCATGCAGCACGTAAGCCACATTCATATTAACCGTTGGAATTTTTACCGGGAACGCGCTCGGGTACTGGCCGTTAACGTCATACGCCGCATTGGCCAGACCGTGGTCGGGCTTCAGATTCACACCGTCCCAGCAGTTCGGAAATTGAATGCCAATATTAAACTGGACGGCATCGTTAGCTTTACGCAGCCCGCACACCTCCCCGATTTTGCTGCTATAGCCATTCCCGTTCGCGCATAAAAAGCTGATATGGGGGTTGGGCGTGCTGCCGTGATGATCCCCGGCGAGCAGCGACAGCCCGGCCGGGAACGGGTGCAAGGGATAGGCATCAACCTTCGAGGCCTGATAATAAGTTTTTTGGTAGGCCGGTTTGACCACCGTTCCGTCGGGTAATCTCAGAGAAGGCGCCCAGTAGGCAGAGCCGTCGGCCTTGTTATCACAGGTCGTCTCTTCGTGCTGGCGCAAGGTTTCCCGGGTTGAAAAGGCATCGGTATGGGTATTGCCAAAGAAATCGTGCCACATGGCCTGGTTGGGCATACCAAACATCATGATGGCGTCATCGCCGAGGGTGTGGGAGTAACTGCAGACCACATGCGCCTGTGGCCCGGCATGGGCCGCCTGCATGGCAATCAGTAACGCGGTGGCTAAAAGGGCGGGCGTGAATACAGTCCGTTTCATCTTCATCTCCATCTGTGAAAGGAGATATTGGTAACAAAACGGCCTGCGTTAACCGAGGATTTCCCAGCGTATTTTTCCGCTCATCCACGCTTTACAGCGTCGATGCACAGCTCATTCCAGTACATTTCGCGCGTGCGGCGCAGTTCAGCGTGGCGTTTTATCATGGAACCACTCCGGGTCAATGTTGGCCACGTCCACGCCATACAGACTGGCGACAGGCAGTATCGACTCAAGAACACGTTGCGCGCTGTTCTCCGCATTCACGGGCCGGGTCGCAAAAAACCGCCGTAACGTGCTTATCCACTTTTTCATCGTCTTTACCCCTCTCGCTTTACCTGACTTCAGTAAAACACGCCTCCATCAGGAAGGGGAAATAACAATAACGACAGTTGATATGCAGGATTTGAGTAACTCGCGAAACGCTGGTGCCTTACCCGGCCAGCGCCTTCACCACTGTCTCCATTGCCTGGGTGGTTAACTCGCTCCGTTTTACGCGCTGGTTCGCCAGCGCCGTACGCAGTACCCCGGCAATCACGATATGCTTGGGCTCCTGCCCTAAGTCACGCATCTCCAGAACGACCTTCCCTACCACCCGACACATCTCCTGGTACAGCTCTTCGTCTTTGGTCACATTGCCCATAGCGATCCACTCCGTTGCCCTAAACCGTCAGCTTAAATGATCCCTCGCCCGGATACAAAAAAGAAGCCCGGCGAGAAACTCACCGGGCTTCCTAAGCTAAATCAATTAATTAGTTATTTACCGGGATCACCGCGCCTTTGTACTTGGTGCGGATCCAGTCCTGAATCTCTTTGGAGTGCAGCACATTCACCAGCGCAACGATATCTTTCTTCTTCTCGTCACCGCGATGCACGGTAATGATATTGGCATACGGGTTGTTTTCACCGCTCTCAACCGCAATCGGGTCGTGAACCGGATCCAGACCGGCGTCAATCGCGTAGTTGGCGTTGATCACGACCGCCGCGCCTTCATCGTTGTTATACATCTGCGGCAGCAGAGACGCTTCCACGTCAGGAGTGAACTGCAGCTTTTTCGGGTTCTCCACGATGTCGCTGATGCGCGCGGTCACTTTGTCGATGCCAGGCTTCAGCTTGATCACCCCCTCTTTTTCGAAGATAGAGAGAATACGCCCCTCTTCAGAAACGGCATCACGCATGATGATTTTGCCGCCTTCCGGCAGGTCTTTCAGCGACTTGTATTTTTTGGAGTAGATGCCGATGGGCTCGATGTGGATCGCGCCTGCGCTGACAAAATCATAGTCCTTATCGCCTTCGTGATCTTTCAGCACGCTGTTCAGATAAGGGATGTGCTGGAAGTAGTTCGCGTCAATGTCATGACCCGCCAGGGCAGTGTTGGGCAGAATGTAGTCCTGGAACGGTTTGATCTCCAGGTCGATACCCTGCTTCGCCAGAATCGGCTTTGCCTGCTCGAGAATTTCAGCATGTGGCGTATTCGACGCCCCCACGGTGAGGGTGTCAGCCCATGAGGCAAAGCTCAGGGCGCTGAGGGTTGCTGCGGCGATCAGTGTCAGTGTCTTTTTCATGATGATGGTTCCTGTGTGTATTTATTAGCGTTTATCTAACAGTGAGGTAATGATGTCGCCGCAGAACTGGATAACAAAAACGATGATCAAAATGGTCACCGTTGCCACCAGCGTGACGTCACCATGGTTGCGCTGGAATCCTTCCAGATAAGCCAGATTTCCCAACCCACCGGCGCCAATCACTCCGGCCATTGCGCTGTAGCTCACCAGCGCAATCAGCGTCACCGTAATACCTGAAACCAGTGCGGGTGATGATTCCGGCAGTAAAACCCGAAACACTAAGGTGCTCAGTCGTGCCCCCATTGAGCGCGTTGCTTCTATGACCCCTTTATCCACTTCACGCAGGGCGATCTCCACCAGACGGGCGTAGAACGGTGCGGCGCCCACAATCAGGGCAGGCAGTGCCGCGTTAGCTCCCAGGATGGTGCCAACAACGGTCTTGGTGAACGGGATCAGCAAAACAATCAGAATGATGAACGGGATAGAGCGGAACACGTTCACCACAATTGAAATGACGCTATAGACCGTGCGGTTGTGGAACAATCCGCCGCGGGCGGTTAAAAACAGCGCCAGACCCAGTACGATCCCCAGCACAAAGGTCGCCACACCGGAGAGCGCGGTCATGTACAGCGTCTCAAGCGTTGCCGCCCAGAGCTGATCCCACTTCAGATGCGGAAAGAGATTTTCAGCCATGTTTAATCACCTCGCCTTCAATATCGCTGTGCTTCAGGTCGGCGAGGATATTGTTCAGTTGTTCATCGGATGCCACCACGTGTACCCACAGTTGGCCAAACACGCCGTGCGCCGTCTGGGTCATTTTTCCGTGCAGAATGTTAAACGGCAGGCCGTAGCGCAGCGTCAATTCACCCACAATCGGTTTATGTGTGCTGTGCCCGGTGAAGGTCAGACGGATGACCGTCCCTTCCAGATCGTTTGCCAGCTCGGTATTAAAGGTCTCTTCCTCGGCGTACTGGCTCACCTGGCGGACAAACTGCTGCGTAATCGGCTGCTGCGGATGGGTAAAAACGCTCAGCACGTCGCCCTCTTCCACCACTTTACCGTTCTCCATCACCGCCACCCGGTCACAGATTTTGCGCACCACGTGCATCTCGTGGGTGATGAGGACGATGGTCAGCCTGAAACGACGGTTTATGTCCAGCAGCAGATCGAGGATCTGATCGGTGGTCTGTGGGTCGAGCGCAGAGGTGGCTTCGTCACAGAGCAGCACGTCCGGGTTGTTCGCCAGCGCACGCGCAATGCCCACGCGCTGCTTTTGCCCGCCGCTCAGCTGCGACGGATACGCATTTTCACGGCCTTTCAGCCCGACCAGTTCCACCAGCTCGGCCACGCGAGCCTGAATCCTGGCCTTTGGCACCCCGGCGATCTGCATCGAAAAGGCAATGTTTTCCGCTACCGTTCGCGACCACAGCAGGTTGAAGTGCTGGAACACCATGCTGATCTTCAGACGCGCCTGTCGCAGCGCTTCCCCCTTTGCGGCAGAAATGTCCTGACCGTTAATGGTCACGCTGCCGCTGCTCGGTTTTTCCAGGCCATTTAACAGGCGGATAAGCGTACTTTTCCCCGCGCCGCTGTAGCCAATAATGCCGTATATCTGCCCCTGCTCAATCGTCAGATTGACGTTATCAACGGCCGTGAGCGCCACCTTGCCGTTGTCAAAGACCTTAGAAATATTGCTGAGAACAATCATTCTTATTCGTTATCCGTCCGCCCTGGCGGTTTAGAAGTATGGATGTCCAAACGATAGTAATCAGCCGTTACTTGCTTTTAAATGAACAAAAAAGCATGTGTTATAACCAGAGGGAATAAACACTGCCTGTCGCGGGCGAGACCCGTTTAGACCAATTTCAGCAATGTTTATCTGCACGATGCATATGTCAGGGGCGACCCACGCCAAAAACGCGCATTTTTTCAACATATTCTGTTGATATAGCCATCCTCACATCCGGAGCACTTTACGTCTTGCTATCCTGACATCCAAAAACACCATTTATATTCTTTTCTGTTCTAAAAAGCAGAGATTCGTTCTTTCTTGCGAAATTTTCATCGCCCTATCATCCCGTCATGACCTCCTGAAAGGAAAAAACCATGACGATTTACCACTCCGTCACTGAACTGATTGGCCATACACCGGTTATCCAGCTGCATAAACTGGACACCGGCCTCTGCTCGCTGTTTCTGAAACTGGAGAACCAGAACCCGGGTGGCTCTATAAAGGACCGCGTGGCGCTGTCGATGATTAATGAAGCGGAGCGCACCGGCCAGCTGCAGCCGGGCGGCACGATTATTGAGGCCACGGCGGGGAATACCGGCCTGGGTCTGGCCCTGATCGCCGCCCAGAAAGGCTATTCGCTGATCCTGGTGGTACCGGACAAAATGAGCCGCGAGAAAATCTTCCACCTTCGCGCGCTGGGTGCCCAGGTGGTACTGACGCGTTCGGACGTCAATAAAGGCCATCCCGCCTATTACCAGGATTACGCCCGGCGTCTGGCGAGTGAACTGCCCGGCGCGTTTTTCATCGATCAGTTCAACAACGAAGCCAATCCGCTGGCGCACCGTACCACCACCGCGCCGGAGCTGTTTGAACAGCTTAACGGCAGGATCGACGCCATCGTGGTGGGTGTGGGATCAGGCGGCACGCTGGGTGGCCTGCAGGCGTGGTTCGCCGAACACTCTCCGCACACGGAGTTTGTCCTCGCAGACCCGGCAGGATCGGTTCTGGCCGACCAGGTGGAAACCGGACGCTACCGCGACGCGGGCTCCTGGCTGGTTGAGGGAATTGGCGAAGACTTTATTCCGCCACTGGCCCACATTGACGGGGTGAATCGCGCCTGGCGCATCACCGACCGCGACGCGTTCGCCACCGCGCGCGAGCTGCTGAAAACGGAAGGCATTCTGGCAGGCTCCTCCAGCGGAACCCTGCTGGCAGCCGCGCTGAAGTACTGCCAGGCACAGACCACGCCGAAACGCGTGGTGACCTTCGCCTGCGACAGCGGCAATAAATACCTCTCAAAGATGTTCAACGATGACTGGATGCGCCAGCAGGGGCTGATGTCCCGCTCGCAGGCAGGCGATCTCTCCGACTACATTGCGCTGCGCCACGACGAGGGCGCCACCGTCACCGCCGCCCCGGACGACACGCTTTCCACCGTACTGGCACGCATGCGCCTGTATGACATCTCGCAGCTGCCGGTGCTGGAGAACGGCAAGGTGGTAGGCATTATTGATGAGTGGGATCTGCTGCGCCACATTGGCGGTGACGGGGCTCGCTTTGCCCTCCCCGTCACGGCGGCCATGACGCAACAGGTGGAGATTCTTGATAAGCACGCGCCGGAAAGCGCCCTGCACGCCATCTTCGACCGCGGTCTGGTGGCGGTGATTAATGACAATGACCGTTTTCTGGGTCTGATCACCCGCAGCGATCTCCTCACCGCCTGGCGCAACCGTCTACAGCAATAAGGAAACGAGAATGAAAAATCTCGCCACGCTCAGCGTACACAGCGGCCAGGTTAACGATCAACACGGCGCGGTTATGCCGCCCATTTACGCCACCTCGACGTTTGCGCAACCGTCGCCGGGGGAGCATACCGGCTACGAATATTCCCGAAGCGGCAATCCTACCCGCCATGTGCTGGAAACCGCCATCGCCGAAGTGGAAGGCGGCACGCGCGGCTATGCTTTTGCCTCCGGTCTGGCCGCCATTTCCACCGTACTGGAGCTGCTGGATAAAGACAGCCATATCGTCGCCATTGATGACGTGTATGGCGGCACCTACCGTCTGATTGAAAACGTGCGCAAGCGCAGCACCGGGCTGCGGGTCAGCTGGGTAAAGCCCGACGATCTGGCCGCGCTGGAAGCCGCCATTGGTCCCCAAACGCGCATGATCTGGGTGGAGACGCCGACTAACCCGCTGCTGAAACTGGCCGACCTGGCAGCCATCGGGGCCATTGCCCGCCGCCATAACGTGATAAGCGTGGCGGATAACACCTTCGCCTCTCCGGTCATTCACCGTCCGCTGGAGCTGGGTTTTGATATCGTGGTGCACTCCGCCACTAAATACCTGAACGGCCATTCCGACGTGGTAGCCGGGCTGGCGGTGGTAGGCGATAACCCGGCGCTGGCGGAACGGTTGGGGTATCTGCAAAACGCCATCGGCGGCGTGCTCGATCCCTTCAGCAGTTTTCTGACGCTGCGCGGAATGCGTACCCTGGCTCTGCGGATGGAAAAGCACAGCAGCAACGCGCTGGCGATTGCGCAATGGCTTGCGCAGCAGCCGCAGGTCGAAAAGGTGTTCTATCCGGGGCTGGATTCGCACCCGCACTATCAGCTCGCCCGCAGGCAAATGGCGCTGCCGGGCGGGATGATTTCCGTCGTGGTGAAAGGCGATGCGCAACGTGCGACGGAGGTGATCCGCAAGCTGAAGCTGTTCACCCTCGCAGAAAGTCTCGGCGGTGTGGAAAGCCTGGTAAGTCAGCCCTACAGCATGACCCACGCCTCAATTCCGCGCGAGCAGCGTCTGGCTAACGGCATTGTGCCGCAGCTGATCCGCCTGTCCGTGGGGATCGAAGAGGCAGACGATCTGATTGCCGATCTGAGTCAGGCGCTGGAAAAATAAGCAAACGGCGGCAGGCCCCTCGCCTGTCGCCATAAGATGTCATTATGCCTTAACGCATTGATAACAATATTATGTGAAACTGCACAGATTATTTCTGAAACACCGTTTCCATTTTCCTTTTATCTTAAAATCAGCGTATAATGCGCGCCAAATCCCTGGTGAATGGTTTCAGCGCTTGGAATACAAAAAACAACGTACAACTTCTCCTCTCCTTCGTTGGGCTGTCACTCAGGCACACTTTCTTCTGCACGCTCATTTGATGTCTCCTATCCTTAGTGCGTGTCATATACTCTTTTGCAACACAGGTTTGACTCCGCGGCGGTGCGCCCCCGGAGCGAGATTTCCATATCCTTCCCAACTTAAAGACTAAGACTGTCATGAAAAAGACGAAAATTGTTTGTACCATCGGCCCGAAAACCGAATCTGAAGAGATGCTGACCAAAATGCTGGACGCCGGCATGAACGTTATGCGTCTGAACTTCTCTCACGGTGACTACGCTGAACATGGTCAGCGTATCCAGAACTTGCGCAACGTCATGAGCAAGACCGGTAAAAAAGCCGCCATCCTGCTGGATACCAAAGGTCCTGAAATCCGCACCATCAAACTGGAAGGCGGTAACGACGTCTCCCTGAAAGCGGGCCAGACCTTCACCTTCACCACTGACAAGTCTGTGGTCGGTAACAGCGAAATCGTTGCGGTAACCTATGAAGGCTTCACCAGCGATCTGTCTGTGGGTAACACCGTGCTGGTAGACGATGGTCTGATCGGAATGGAAGTCACCGCCATCGAAGGCAACAAAGTCATCTGTAAAGTGCTGAATAACGGCGACCTGGGCGAAAACAAAGGCGTTAACCTGCCAGGCGTTTCCATCGCGCTGCCAGCACTGGCTGAAAAAGACAAGCAAGACCTGATTTTCGGCTGCGAGCAAGGCGTTGATTTCGTTGCTGCCTCCTTCATCCGTAAACGTTCCGACGTGGTTGAAATCCGTGAGCACCTGAAAGCGCACGGCGGCGAGAAGATCCAGATCATCTCCAAAATCGAAAACCAGGAAGGCCTGAATAACTTCGACGAAATCCTCGAAGCGTCTGACGGTATCATGGTTGCGCGTGGCGACCTGGGTGTTGAGATCCCGGTAGAAGAGGTGATCTTCGCGCAGAAGATGATGATCGAGAAATGTGTCCGCGCACGTAAAGTGGTTATCACTGCTACCCAGATGCTGGACTCCATGATCAAAAACCCACGTCCAACCCGCGCAGAAGCAGGCGACGTGGCGAACGCCATCCTCGACGGTACTGATGCCGTCATGCTGTCTGGCGAATCCGCAAAAGGTAAATATCCGCTGGAAGCGGTGTCCATCATGGCCACCATCTGCGAACGTACTGACCGCGTGATGACCAGCCGTCTGGACTTCAACAACGACAGCCGCAAACTGCGCATCACTGAAGCGGTCTGCCGCGGTGCGGTAGAAACGGCTGAGAAGCTGGAAGCGCCACTGATCGTGGTTGCAACCCAGGGCGGTAAATCTGCGCGTGCCGTACGTAAATACTTCCCGGATGCTACCATCCTGGCGCTGACCACCAATGAAACCACTGCGCGTCAGCTGGTGCTGAGCAAAGGTGTTGTTGCGCACCTGGTGAAAGAGATCGCCTCTACCGACGATTTCTACATTCAGGGTAAAGAACTGGCGCTGGAAAGCGGCCTGGCACAGAAAGGCGACGTGGTGGTAATGGTATCGGGTGCACTGGTACCGAGTGGTACAACCAATACCGCCTCTGTTCACGTGCTGTAATAATGTTCAAACGAATTAGTTTTTGATAAAAAGCGTCCTTCGGGGCGCTTTTTTTATTCGTGGTATTAGCCAACTCTATTCAAAAAGCAAATCGGGTTTTTCTATTTAATCGCGATTTATGCAAGACGAATCCGATGAAAAATGCCTTTTTTAACATAGCTTTTTCGACAAAAATGCCGAATTCGTTGCTTCTTTGAGCGAACGATCAAAAATAGGCGTATTCCCATCAAAAAAATATTCTCAACCCAAAAAAGTTTGTGTAATACTTGTAACGCTACATGGAGATTAACTCAATCTAGAGGGTATTAATAATGAATCGTACTAAACTGGTACTGGGCGCGGTAATCCTGGGTTCTACTCTGCTGGCAGGTTGCTCCAGCAACGCTAAAATCGATCAGCTGTCTTCTGACGTTCAGACTCTGAACGCTAAAGTTGACCAGCTGAGCAACGACGTGAACGCAATGCGTTCCGACGTTCAGGCTGCTAAAGACGACGCAGCTCGCGCTAACCAGCGTCTGGACAACCAGGCTACTAAATACCGTAAGTAATAGTACCTGTTAATAAAATGGCGCACATTGTGCGCCATTTTTTTTGCCTGCGTCAAACCCCCTACTGCGTCACCTTCTCGCCATCCTCTTCCGTTACCGCAGCAGAGACACGGCTGTTCTGTACGGACTGCACGTTGTTGCTGGCTGATGGGCCGTTAGCCGCCGATACGGCGACCGGGATCCCCGCCCGGCGCGACAAGGCTTTATCAATAAGCGCTTTGTCACTTCCTGCCTGAGAAACAAACGAGGCAAAGTCAGCGGAATGGGTAATAGGTGTAATCTGCGGGTTTTCCCCCTCCACCTGCGCCAGCGGACGATGTACTTCAATATAGCGTTTGCCATCCGGCTCGACGGAGAACTTCACCGGCTCATTGATAATCTGCACCCGCGTGCCAACCCGCACCTGTTCGAACAGGGCTTTAATGTCCGGGGCATTCATGCGCATACAGCCTGAACTCACCCGCAGGCCAACGCTGTCCGGCGCACTGGTACCGTGGATGAGATATTCCCCATTGCCCACGCCTAAACGCAGTGCAAAGCGTCCCAGCGGGTTATTTGGCCCGGCGGGTACGACCGGCGGCAATTTAATGCCCTGTTCCAGAGAGCGCGCTCTGATGCCCGGCGTCGGGGTCCAGGTTGGATTAGGGATCTTCTGACTCACGCGGGTCGTCGTGACCGGCGTCTCCAGCCCCAGCTGTCCAATCCCCAGCGGGAAAACCTGAACAATATTTCCCCCCGGCGGATAGTAGTAGAGCCGTAACTCGGCCAGGTTCACCACAATACCTTCGCGTGGCGTATCCGGAAGCAGCATCTGGGATGGAATGGTAATCACCGTTCCCGGCGCAGGGTTTACCGGCGCAATGGTATTATTGGTTTCAAGGATGAGCTGTGCCGCAGTATTAAACCGACGTGCGATGGTCTGAAGTTTGGTATCCCCTTCCTGTATTGTGTAGGTTTGATTTTGCCCAATCAGACGGCTGCCTGCGGGCGGTAACGGATAATCCATCGCACTGGCCGAATTAAGAGCGCCGAGCGAACCAAGGAGTAAGAGTGTTATTAGAGACGCGCGCTTCATGCTGAGATTCCTTATTCACTGACAGAACGCCAGAAAGCTGAAAAACCAGCGAGGCGGGAACCACCTCGCGAAACAGAATGAATGCTGTCCTGTAAGTCTAGCTAATGATTGCAGCTTTGGCGCGGATGGCGCGAATCATCGCTTCCAGCCCCTGGGAGCGGGACGGGGTGAGGTGTTGGGTCAGGGCCATTTTTTCAAACCACGGGCGCACATCAAAGGCGACAATATCCTGCGCGGACATCTGGTGGTAGAGAATAAAGACCACGGCGATAAGCCCTTTCACAATCGCGGCATCGCTGTCGCCGTGCAATTCAATCGTACCGTCGCCCTTTTGCTCCATCACAATCCACACCTGGCTCTGGCAGCCCTGAATAATATTATCCGGGTTATGCGCCGCTTCACTGAGCGGCGGCAAACGCTGCCCCAGCTCAATAATATAGAGATACTTTTCTTCCCAGTTTGCGCAACGTCCGAAGTTACGCAGTAATTTATCTTTGTCCGGCAACTCTGCCATTGTTCGCTTCTCCGTTAGCCCAGCAACTGGTGAATGCGTTTTAGCCCCGCCACCAGCCTGTCGACCTCTTCCGTTGTGTTGTACATTACCAGCGACGCGCGGCACATTGCCGGGACCTGATAAAATGCCATCAGCGGCATGGCACAGTGGTGCCCCGTACGCACGGCCACGCCATAGTTATCGAGGAAACTGCCCACGTCATAGGCATGGTGTTTTCCCAGATTGAACGCAATCACGCCCTGCCGGTTGGCCGGGCCATACAGGGTCAACTCGGGCACGCTGGCAAGCTCCTGCAGCGCGTAGTGCATCAGCATCTGCTCATACTCCTGGATGGCCTCAAGGCCAATGGAGGAGACATAAGAGAGAGCAGCCCCAAGCCCGATAATCCCGCCGGTATTGGGCGTACCAGCCTCAAAACGCCACGGCGCGCGCGCGTAGGTGGTCCCTTCCGACAGGCTGACGGTGGCGATCATCGAGCCGCCCCCTTCCCACGGCGGCATGGCCTGCAAAATATCGTCTTTCACATACAACACGCCGATCCCGGTTGGGCCATAAAGCTTATGCCCGGAGAAGACGTAAAAATCGCAGTCCAGCGCCTGAACATCCACCGCGTGATGCATCACCGCCTGAGCGCCATCAATCAGGACCTTCGCGCCCGCCCGGTGGGCTTTTTCGACGATCTCTGCCACCGGGTTTTCAGTGCCCAGCACGTTAGAGACCTGGGTTATCGCCACCAGCCGCGTGCGGTCGTCCAGCAGGTCATCAAGGTGCTCAAGCTGAAGCGTGCCGTCCTGATTCAACGGGATCACCCGTAGCGCAGCACCCACACGCTCACAGAGCATCTGCCACGGCACGATATTGGCGTGGTGTTCCATCTCGGTGATGATGATGTTATCGCCCGCGTGGACCTGCGCACTGCCCCAGCTGTTGGCGACAAGGTTGATCCCTTCCGTCGTGCCGCGCACAAACACCAGCTCTTCCGGCGAGCGCGCATTCAGAAAAGCGGCCACCTGGGTGCGGACGTTCTCCATACGCTGGGTCGCCTCTGCGCTCAGCGTATGAATACCGCGATGCACGGCGGCGTAACCGTGGCGGTAGAATTCGGCTTCTGCATCCACCACCTGATTCGGTTTTTGCGCGCTGGCAGCGCTGTCGAGATAGGCCAGCGGCAGTCCATTCACTTCACGGGTCAGAACCGGGAAATCGGCCCGTACTTTCTCTACGGGAAAACTCATGCTGCGCCTCCAGGCAGACGCTGACCAATACGGGCCAGCACCTGCTGTTTTAACAGGCCATCGTCCAGCGCCTCCGTCAGCTCTGCGGCAAAGGCGTAGATAATCATTTTCTGCGCCGCCTGCTGGTCAATACCGCGCGAACGCAAATAGAACATCTGTTCATCGTCAATGCGCCCGACCGTGGCGCCGTGGCTGCATTTTACGTCGTCGGCATAGATCTCCAGCTGCGGCTTGGTGTCCACTTCTGCCAGGCGCCCCAGCAGCAGGTTGTTGTTGGTCATCTGCCCGTCGGTCTTAATGGCGTGCTGCGCCACATTGATCAGACCGTTAAACACCGCGCGGCCTTTGTCGCTGACAATGGTTTTGTGCAGCTGGCGGCTGTTGCAGTAGCCTTTGTTGTGCTCAAGCCAGGTCCGCGTATCACACACTTCCGATTTGACCGGCATCGCCAGGCTGTTGATGCGCAGGGTGGTGTTCTCGCCGTTAAGCTGCGTGCTGGTATTGTGACGCAGTACCGCGCCCCCCAGCAGGAAGCTGTGGCTGTATGCCGCTGCATCTTGTCCAAGCAGGATATCGTTATGCGCAAAGTGGTGACTCTGCGGGTTCTCGAATGCCAGCTTGATATGGTGCAGCTGAGCGTTGGCGGCGACATTCATCGTCAGGCGCGCCCCGGTAAAGTGGCGGGTATCGTTGAGGCTGACGTAATGTTCAATAATCGTGGCTTCCGCCCCCTCCGCCAGCTCCAGATGGTGGCGATAGTGCGCAGTATTGATTTCATCGCCGTCCAGGCCCTGGGTGATGTGCATCAGCAGCAGCGGTTTCGCCGGGCGCTGGTTTCGCTTCACGTGAATCTGCGTCACACTCTGCGCCAGGCTCTCGGTAAGGTGCAGAAAGACCTCCGGCTGCACGGGTGCCGTCAGGCCCTGGCGCTCATCATTAATAGTGATCGTATAACCGCTCTCGTCGGTGCTGTCGCTCAGATCAGGACGGAACTGGCCGTCGACAAACACCAGGCGCAGGGCATCCACATTCAGCGCCAGTGCATCGCGCTGCGTCGGTGTGATATCCGCCCGTTGCGAGACAAATTCAGCGTTCAGCAGGCCCTCAAGCGGCGTGTACTTCCAGTTCTCATGTTTACGCGTGGGTAAACCGAGGCGCAGCATCTGTTGCAGGTGCTGTTGTGCCTGCTCAGAACGCCTTCCGCCCTGCGCTTCAAACAGGCGGTGCCACTGCTGGAGCGCATTACTGCTGTTCGGTAAGCCAGCCATAACCCTGCTCCTCCAGTTGTTTGACCAGCGTGAAATCACCGGATTTCACAATGCGCCCCTGGTAAAGCACGTGGACGTAATCCGGTTTGATGTAGTCAAGAATACGCTGATAGTGGGTAACGATAATGAATGACCGTTTGCCGTCGCGCAGAGAATTCACCCCGTCGGCGACAATCTTGAGGGCATCGATATCCAGACCGGAATCGGTCTCATCCAGAATGCACAGTTCAGGTTCAAGCACCGCCATCTGCAGAATGTCGTTGCGCTTCTTCTCGCCGCCGGAGAAACCGACGTTCACCGAGCGGGTCAGCAAATCTTCCGGCATTTTCAGCAGCTTGATCTTCTCTTCCATCAGGTCCTGAAAATCAAAACGATCCAGCGCCTCCAGGCCACGGTATTTACGTACCGCGTTGAGCGCCGTTTGCAGGAAGAACTGATTACTGACGCCCGGAATTTCGACCGGATACTGGAAAGCCATAAAGATGCCCTCCCCCGCGCGCTCTTCCGGCGACATCTCCAGCAAATCTTTGCCGTTAAACTCCACCGAGCCGTTGGTCACTTCGTAATCTTCGCGTCCCGCCAGCGTCGCTGAAAGCGTACTTTTCCCGGAGCCATTCGGCCCCATAATGGCGTGGACTTCACCCGGCTTGACGTCAAAATTGAGGCCACGCAGGATGGCTTTGTCTTCCACGCTAACCTGTAAATCTTTAATACTTAACATGTGCTTTCCTTAACCGACGCTGTGTTCAAGACTAATGGCGAGGAGTTTCTGGGCTTCAACGGCAAATTCCAGCGGCAGTTCAGAGAAAACGTCCTTACAGAAGCCGTTGACAATCATCGAGATGGCATCTTCTTCACTGATCCCGCGCTGCAGGCAGTAGAAAAGCTGATCTTCCCCGATACGCGACGTTGTCGCCTCATGCTCAAGCTGGGCGCTGTTGTTGCGACACTCCACGTACGGGAAGGTATGCGCGCCGCAGTCTGCGCCAATCAGCATGGAGTCACACTGGGTAAAGTTTCGCGCGTTGGTGGCCGTAGGCATGATTTTCACCAGCCCGCGATAGCTGTTCTGGCTGTGTCCGGCGGAGATACCTTTTGAGATGATGGTCGATTTGGTGTTTTTACCAATGTGGATCATCTTGGTGCCGGTATCCGCCTGCTGATGGCCGCTGGTCAGCGCAACGGAATAAAACTCGCCGATGGAGTTATCCCCGCGCAAAATACAGCTCGGATACTTCCAGGTAATGGCCGAGCCGGTTTCAGACTGGGTCCAGGACATCTTGCTGTTTTCGCCTTCGCACAGCGCACGCTTGGTGACGAAGTTGAGGATACCGCCGGTATTACCGTCGCCCGGGAACCAGTTCTGCACCGTGGAGTATTTCACTTCGGCGTCTTTATGGATGATAACTTCAACCACCGCGGCGTGGAGCTGGTAGCTGTCGCGCACCGGCGCGGAACACCCTTCGATGTAGCTGACGTAGCTGCCTTCGTCCGCCACCAGAATGGTGCGCTCGAACTGGCCGGTCTTTTCCGCATTGATGCGGAAATAGGTCGACAGCTCCATTGGACAACGTACCCCTTTCGGCACGTAGATGAAGGTGCCGTCTGAGGCGACCGCTGCGTTGAGCGCCGCGAAGAAGTTGTCGTTAGACGGCACCACGGTGCCAATGTACTTTTTCACCAGTTCCGGGTGATCGTGGATCGCTTCGCCGAAAGAGCAGAAAATGATCCCCTGTTCTGCCAGCTTCTCACGGTAGGTGGTTGCCACCGAGACAGAGTCAAAAATGGCGTCCACCGCCACCTCTTTCCCCTCGCGAACCGGTACGCCAAGCTGGTTAAACGCCTCTTCCACCTCTTTACTCAGGAAGCTATTATCCGCGCCAGTTTGCTGTACCGCGCCGGGCTGCGAGGCGCAGGTGTCGTCACAGCTGCCGCAGGAAGGTGCAGAGTAGTAGCTGTAATCCTGATAATTCAGCTTATCGTAGTGGGCTTTCAGCCAGTGCGGCTCTTCCATCTCCAGCCAGGCCCGGTAAGCGCTCAGGCGGAATTCGAGCATCCATTCCGGCTCGTTACGTTTGGCTGAAATTGCGCGCACGACATCTTCGTTGATGCCCTTCGCCAGTTCATCAGTTTGCAGCTGGGTGAAGAACCCCTCTTTATAGTTGAGGTGTCCGCCGCTCCAGGTATTTACTTCACTCGTTGCTTCAGTATTACGAGACATAGTACCGCCTATACCCCAAAGCTTTCGCCGCAGCCACATTCGTTCTGGGCTTTCGGGTTATGAAATTTGAATAACTGGTTTAAACCTTCACGCACGTAGTCCACTTCGGTGCCGTCGATAAACGGCATCGCCTGAAGCGCGACATACAGTTTTGCGCCATCCGTTTCAAACACCAGATCATCTTTTTCGGGTTCGGTGACGGTGTCGAGCACATAACCAAACCCCGCGCAGCCGGTCTGCTTGACCCCTAAACGCACGCCGAGGATCTCTGGCTTTTTCGCCACCAGCTCATGAATATGTGCCGCCGCCGCTGGCGTGAGCGTTAAACCGCGCCAGGCGAAATCGGCAGGGTTAAAGGTTTCTGAATGCAGTTCCATAGGTCCACCTCATCTGATAAGCCATCAGGGCATAACACCATGTTAGTGATAACGATTATCACTTCAACCCTCTGACAGCAGGGGCATTAGGCTTAATCGCCCTTTTTGCCTGGTTTTATTAAGCATAGACCCTGTGAGAGGATGCTGGCGGGATGGATTTAATTGTTCAATGCATTGATTAATAATGCATTTCGCTGCGTCGTTCGTCTGATTAAAAGGAAAAGCAAAATATGCATCGGAAATGCCTATTTTTGAGATAGCTTTTGCGCAGGACAGGACAGAAAGAAAAAAAGGCCCTCAAGGCCTCTGATGATTAATGATGAAAGGCGACGGAAAAACCTTGTTCACGCCAGTGATCGAGCTGTTCCTGCTGACGGGGCGTGGGCGATTTTCCCGTCCAGACAAAGAGTTTCTGCCCGGGGAAGAGTTCGGGACGCGGTGAATCAATCGGCTCTGCCAGCACGTCGATATGCCAGCCCTTATTGGCTAAGCGCGCGGCTTCAAGCCACAGATGAGTGCGGTCGTCGCACTCCCAACCGATGAGCAACGCATCTTTACCAGCTTTTTTACGCGATTCTGCCAGGCTTGCCACGGCGAATTCGATCAGCACACCATCAAACAGGCTCGCCATATGGCGCACCGTATTTTGATCCTGATTCATGCGCTGCCTTACGGGGGTAATAATGTTGTCGATCAGCGCATCCATGGCGTGATCGCGGCGAAACTCGCCAATTTTTGCGCGCAGTTTTGCCGGGCTGGCATAGCGCAAAACGGTCATCATCTCTTCCTGGAAAGCGGCCCAGTTACCCTGGGTCATCACTTCCTTGTTCTCCAGCAAGGCTTTTACTTTCCCCACCGAAACGCCTGATTTCATCAGACGTTTGATCTCTTCAATACGCAGGATATCCTCGTCGTCGAACTGACGATGCCCCCCTTCGCTGCGCTGCGGCTTCAACAAACCATAACGGCGCTGCCAGGCACGCAGCGTAACGGGGTTGATACCGCATCGTTCGGCGACTTCGCCGATACTGTAATAGGCCATTAACTCCCTCACGCTCAATACTTCCATACCCAACCACAGCAACCTTATCAGATTGTACAAGCTATTTGTATAACTAAGACCTCAGTTTGAAACAGGTGAATGGTGAGGACACCATCCACGCCGTTAACTCTATTGTTGTCTAAATTCCACCTTACGTACAGTTAACTCTGCCAAAGGTTGTACAGCTTTATCACAATCCAGACTTTTTCTCGGGCCACGAAATTGCCGGAATGCCGCCATGTCGGGGGCTGGCAAACAGGTGTCCCTGGAACTGGGAAATTCCCGCAGATTCCAGCCACATCCACTCCTCAGCCTTCTCTACGCCAACGGCGCAGAACTGAATTTCCAGCGAGGAACAGCACTTGATAATCGCCTGAATGATGGCCTGACGCGGACCGCTTTTATGCACATCCAGCACCAGATCGCGATTAATCTTAATTCTGTCCGGCTGGAACTGGGCCAGCAACTGCAGCCCGGCAAAACCGGCCCCGAAGTGATCGATCGTCACGCTGATACCGGCACTTTTTAACTGCCGGACCGAATGGGTAAACTCATCGAAGCGCGAGATGGCTTCACTTTCGGTGAATTCCACCACAATTTGCTCCGGCACAAAGCCGTTCGCGTCGATAGCGGTGAGCAGGAAATCGACGGCATGCGGGACATTGACCAGCGTCATGGGCAACAGGTTAATCGACAGCGTCTGATTCTGTAGCCCCAGCGCACTGGCCATGGAGAGCGCAACCTGTTTGCTGTGCAAATCTGCTGCGTAGACCTCTTCATGCGGAAGCGCCGCAAAATAGGCCCGTGGCGAGTCGCCGGATGGCGTGCGCAGCAGTGCCTCCCAGGAGACCACCTCCTGCATAAAGGGATCCACAATCGGCTGAAATGCAAAGCTGCAGTCCGCCCCTTTTGCTACCACCGGCGGTTGCGCGGATAACGGCGTCTCCTCGGGGATAAAATCCCAGGTATCGGCGGGCGGCAATTCAAAATAGTTGGCCTTCTCCGTTGCCTCAACGAACGTGCGGAAGAACTGCAGCGGACGATCGTTATAGGTCAGCTGATAGCGGGTCGTGCCCTTATTAAGCACCTGCTGAAGAACATCTTCCCGGTCGAAGTGGCGCAAATCAAAGAGTTCCATCCCAACATTGCCAAAACGCCGGGAAGGTCCGTGATCGCGCATCAGTTCCACCACATTGTGGTGACGCGGATCGCGGCAGATCTGCTCATAAATGGCGGTCACGTTTTCGGCTGGCCCTTCGAGCAACTGAAAAAAATGCGTGCCGTTAAACAACAGGATCCCCGTGACGTCGAATTGTCGGTTTTTACTATCTGCAGCAGCGACCATGGTTTCCAGCGCTTTCACCGGAACGTCATCGCAAATATGGCTGCGGTATATGATGGTTGTCAGCATGCTTTTCCTGGAGGGGTTAGGGGTTTGGCCACGAAAACGCGTGGATAGAGTTCTGTTATAGCATATTAATTGTCAGGCAAATAATTTACGTCTCAATGATTTAGGACGTTTATGACCCGAATTTTCGATGTTGTACAACTTAACCACGACACTTCAAGTTGTACAATATATTCTGTTACGATACCGTTACAAACCCCATCAATAACCCACTGAAATGTAAAAAGTTTATAAAATATATCATAAAAAATTTAAAAATCTGTACATTTTAGATGTACAGATTTGGGATTTGTGTATACCTTAAATGTAACGTTAGTGATTACTAAATTTTACAGGAGCGAAACATGCAACAGAACGGTTACGTCGCAGATTCTGCCGCCGCTATTGCGCAGTACTTCGAAAAAGCCGCGCTTCCAACGCAACAGGAAACGCTGGGTGAAGTCGTGGTTGAAATTCTTAGCGACGGGCGAAACCTCAACCGCAAGTCGCTCTGCACCAAACTCTTAAGTCGCCTAGAAAAGGCCGAAGGGCCGGAAGAGGAACAGCATTACCACATGCTGCTTGGTTTGCTCTTCGAACGGTAACGTTATGAATCGCAGTGACGCTGAAAGACTCACAGACCAGCTTATCGGTGAAGCCGTGCTTTCCCTCCTGAAAGAACGGGGGCCACTGACGACCGATTCTCTGGTACAGCGTCTGCGTAAAATGCAAATACATGAAAAGGATCCCCGGCGGCGGGAGACACTGGCGAGGGTGATAGCCGACATCGGCTCAAAAAACAGCGCCTTTATACGTCGCAGAACCGCGCAAGGACGACCAATCAGAGAGGGATCTCTCAAGGATAACAGAGACAATGTAGTGCCGTTATTTGGTGATGGAAAACCGTCCAATCCCAGGAAAATACATTGACTGCAATTTAACAGCTACGGTGAGAACAAATGAGACAGAATATTCAGCCACAACCCGAATACCATTCGGCTTTTCTGGACAGCGCTTTGTCGGAGTATTTCCGCCACGCTGGCGATCGTTTTGCTGAAGAATCCGCGATTTTTTCTACTGCAGTACGTTGTGTCCTGGCCACGGAAGGTCACCTTACCAACAAAGCGATCATTCTCTGGCTGATCCAGACGCTGGAAGCGACGGATGACGTGGTTCAGGCCGACGTCATTCGTAAAACGCTGGAAATTGTTGTGGGTTACACAATGGACGACCTTTAAAATTAGCTAACGTGTCATCGTCATAACTGTCGACCAGCCTGACGATGACACCCCTCCCCCCCTCATAACACCCTGTGAAACACGCATCGTAAAGATGGCACACTTCCTGCTTACTCCTCTTTACGGGATCGGGCTCTCCGGTCATCTTGCTTCATTTCTTAACAGGTCTGTTATTGATGAAAAAAATCGCCAGCGTCTGCCCTTACTGTGGTGCAGGCTGTAAATTAAACCTCGTTGTTGAAAATAACCGTATTATCCGTGCCGAAGCCGCAGACGGCGTAACCAATCAGGGCACCTTGTGCCTGAAAGGCTTTTACGGCTGGGACTTCCTTAACGATACCCGCTTGCTCACCCCTCGCCTGACGCAACCGATGATCCGCTACCACAAAGGCGAACCCTTTACCCCGGTCACCTGGGACGAGGCCATTCGTTATACCGCCAACAAGCTTAAAAACATTAAAGCGCAGTTCGGCCCGCGGTCCATCATGACCACCGGTTCTTCCCGGGGGACGGGCAATGAAACCAACTATGTGATGCAGAAATTCGCCCGTGCGGTACTCCATACCAACAACGTGGACTGCTGCGCACGCGTCTGCCACGGGCCTTCCGTGGCGGGTTTGCAGGAAACGCTGGGTAACGGCGCGATGAGTAATTCCATTAACGACATTGAACACTCAAAATGCCTGCTGGTTTTCGGATACAACTGCGCCGATTCCCATCCAATAGTCGCCCGCCGCGTGCTGAAAGCCCGTGAGAACGGTGCGAAAATTATCGTCTGCGATCCGCGTCGGATTGAAACAGCCCGCATTGCCGACCAACATCTGCAACTGAAAAACGGCAGCAATATGGCACTGGTTAACGCCTTTGGCTATGTGCTGCTGGAAGAGGAGTTGTACGACAAAAACTACGTCGCACGCTTCACGGAGGGGCTTGAGGCCTACCGGCAGACGGTGAAAGAGTACGCGCCAGAGAAGGTCGAACATCTGACCGGCATTCCCGCCCACGATGTCCGCCAGGCGATGCGCACTTTCGCAGCGGCCCCTTCCGCGACCGTGATGTGGGGAATGGGCGTCACACAGTTTGGTCAGGCCGTAGATGTGGTAAAAGGCCTTTCGAGTCTGGCGCTGTTAACCGGTAATCTTGGTCGCCCTGCAGTCGGCGTCGGTCCCGTTCGCGGACAAAATAACGTGCAGGGAGCGTGTGACATGGGCGTATTGCCCAATATGTTCCCCGGCTATCAGGACGTGACGGACCCGGCTGTCAGGCAGAAGTTCGCCGATGCCTGGGGAATTGACGTTACGGTAATGGACGATCGCGTCGGCACGCGCATTACCGAGGTGCCGCATCTCGCCCTGGAAGGTAAAGTCAAAGCCTATTACATCATGGGGGAAGATCCGCTGCAGACCGAGGCCGACCTGGGCCTGGTGCGCAGCGGCTTTGAGGCGCTCGACTTTGTGGTGGTTCAGGACATCTTCATGACCAAAACGGCGGAAGTGGCGGATGTTCTGTTACCCGCCACCTCCTGGGGCGAACACGGGGGCGTCTTTACCTGTGCCGATCGTGGCTTCCAGCGTTTCGGCAAGGCCATTGAGGCCAGCGGCAACGTAAAACGCGACTGGGAGATCATCAGCCTGCTGGCGACAGAAATGGGCTATCCGATGCACTACACCTCAAACCAGCAGATCTGGGATGAGATGCGCGCGCTGTGTCCGCTGTTCTACGGCGTAACATACGAAAAAATGGGCGAAATGGGCCATGTCCAGTGGCCATGCCCAACGCTCGATCACCCCGGCACACCGTATTTGTACAAAGATAATCACTTCGACACGCCAACCGGCAAAGGGCGACTGTTTGCCGCGCCCTGGCGAGCGCCCGCTGAAACACCTGACGAAGACTATCCTCTGGTGCTCTGCACGGTGCGCGAAGTGGGACATTACTCCTGTCGTTCCATGACCGGGAACTGCGCCGCGCTGCAAAGCCTGGCCGACGAACCGGGTCGGGTGCAATTGAACCCGGCGGATGCGGAACAACGCGGTATCACTGACGGGCAACTGGTCTGGGTGCGTTCGCGCCGCGGTAAAGTGATTACCCGCGCCAGCCTCAGCGAACGCATCAACCCCGGGGCTGTATATATGACCTATCAGTGGTGGATTGGTGCCTGCAACGAACTGACGCAGGATAATCTTGATCCGATATCCAAAACGCCGGAAACGAAGTATTGTGCGGTTCAGCTGGACGCCATTGAGGATCAACGCTGGGCTGAGGACTTTGCGGCATCGGCGTACCAGTCCATGAAGTCTCGGCTGATCAGTGCGGTGAATGTCTGAGAAAATGCCGGGTGGCGCTGCGCTTACCCGGCCTACGTTACGGGCGTTTATCCAATCAACAGCAGGCAGGATAAATCATCGCCGCCATTGATTTTATCAATCGCAGCGTCCATGCGGGCATCAATGGTGTTATTGTGCATGGTCTTTTCGGAGAGGCTGGCGATGGTTTTCATTACCACCTGTTGGTCGATTTCGCCCTGCATCGATCTCACGCTGAGGATGAATTTGATATAGAAAAAGTCCAGCACGATACGATAAAACTGACGCATCATCGTCGCCATGTTTTTGCCGGGGAAATAGCTGCTGTAGAGTTTGTACAGCAGGTAATTGCGTAACACGTAAGGTTCTGACAAACAGGAATCCTCACATAATTTGTGCCACTGCTGATTAATCGCGTCGAATTTTGTCTCCAGTTCCGCCGCGTCGCTAATACCGGCAACATCCAGGTATGCGGCAATTTGCTGATGCCCTTCAAGAATAAAACCGTCCCGGGCTGAATCTTTTGCAACATGCGTTCCCATGACGGACAACGCCAGATATTTCATCGCGTTTGACTTCGCCAGATGACCGGAATCCATCAGCGATTTTCCGCTTTGCAACTCATTGAGAAGCGCTTCGTAGAAATTTTCCACTTCAGCAAATTTATTATGCAGATCGACGTTAACGTGCTGGAGACAAAGAATAAACTGCGCCAGCGCCATCAAATTTTCTTCTATATTACGGGATGGCGACTGGATTAAATTCCAGGCGAAAAGATGGATCACCTGTTGAGTCTGCGAGACAGACTGGCGCTGCCCAATCAAATTGGTTTTATAGCCCGCCACCAGCTCATCCTGCTCCTGAAGCAGCATCGCATCCGGGTCAAACAGCACCCGCCGCACCACTTCCGGGCAGGAGAGCGTCATCGTGTGCCGTGTCTCATCCTGGTAGCGAGTTGAACTCCGGGGGTAAGTGCTGCAGGTACGCGAGAGCGCCTCTTCCCCCAGATCGCGGTGGACCATGCAGAGCTCTGAGAGATCCCCTCATAATTTCCCCAAAGCGTAACCATGTGTGAATAAATTTTGAGCTAGTAGGGTTGCAGCCACGAGTAAGTCTTCCCTT